>JAPLUO010000230.1 GCA_026397595.1 Caldifarciminota bacterium | reverse complement strand
CCCGCCGCCATCATCATCCCCACATACACACTCCCGATGTTGCCGAGGTCTTGCGCCTCGCCCTGCGTGCCTCCAAGCTCCCGGTCAAGCTTCAGCGCCTTCTCCTGATACTCCAGCGCCTTGTCCCACTCGCCCTTGTTCTGCCACACCAGCCCGATGTTGCCGAGGACGCTCGCCTGCTCCTGCTTCGCCCCCAGTTCCTCGAAGACCTTCAGCGCCTTGCCGTGATACTCCAGCGCCTTGTCCCACTCGCCCTTGAGGATGTAGATATTCCCGATGTTGCCGAGGTCTTGCGCCTCGCCCTGCTTGTCTCCAAGCTCCCGGTCTAGCTTCAGCGCCTTCTCGTGATACTCCAGCGCCTTGTCCCACTCGCCCTTGTTCTTCCACACCAGCCCGATGTTGCCGAGGAAGGTCGCAGCCCAAGTCTTGTCCCCATCCTTCTCCGCCACGCGCAGGCCCTGTTCGTAGCACTCCCGGGCTTGGTCTATCTCGCCGGTCTGGTGGTAGAACATCGCGGCCTTGTTCAGGTGCGCGACCGAGTCGAGCTTCTCGGCTCCGGCGCAGAAGTCTTCGAGCACGTCCACCACAAGGCGCAGGTTGCCGAACGACTTCCACGCCTCGTATCCGATGTCTATGAGTAACTCAAGGTTCTTCCGGCCCGTCCCGGCCGTGAACCCGATGCCGCCCTCGTGCGACCGGCCCTTGTACTTCTCCAGCACCATCCTGCACGCCTGTTTCCAGACGTCCTTCTCCGTCTCGCGGAACTGGATGCCGAGCATCCGGATGACGTTGACCGCGTCATCCTCGGGCAGGCGGCCGAGCATCTGCCCGAACCCGGTCTGCTGGAGCACGTCCGCAGGCGCGTACACCTCTTGGATGATGTGGTCGCGAAGTGCATCTGGCGCAATGCCGTAGGCCCCGCGCTCAACTGAACCGCCGGTCCAGATGTGGCCCATCGTCTTGAGCTTCGGAACCAGAGCTTCGTGACCTGGGAACGGAGGATGGTCCTGCCACAGCCCGGCCCGCACCGCCATCTCGGCAAGGAACGTCCGCGTATCGGCAAACCCTGCTTCCTCGCCGATCTCGACGAGCTCCTTGAGCACGCTCTTCATCAGCCCGAACCTGTCGTAGATGCCGCGCAGGTTCCCGGTGCGCAGGAAGTGCATGTACGCCATCACCGCAATTGCCGGGTTGCCGTTGGCGATGCGGCCGATGCTCTTAAGGTTCTCCTTGTCCTCCTCCGGGACGACGGCGGCTGCGTTTGCCATCGGCCCGAGCTCCAGCACTTCAGGCGCGGCGTGCGCCTGCTGTAGTGTGGTCTCGATGGCCTCGTAGTACCGCGTGGCCGCAATTACCCTCGCCCCGGCACCAATGGCCGCCTTGAGCAGGCTGCCGAAGTCGCCGGCGAACTCCTGGCAGTCGTCGAATACCACGATGTCGTTGCCGCGCACGGCCTTCGCCAGTTCCTCAGCCAGCTTGGGGTTGCCCTTGTCCCACAGCCGGGTCGGCGCGAACCTGACGTGCTTGTCCGTCTTGGCCGCCTCAATCAGCAGGCGGCTCTTGCCCAGCCCGCCGGAACCGCACACGACGAGAAGCCTGCCAGAGCCCTTCATCCATGTCCGGATGGCCTTGAGCGGCTCGGACAGCGCCGGCGTCGGCTGCCCGTCCTTCTCGGCAAGCTCCAGCCGTTCGGGCCTGAACTCGTAGCAGTGCCGTTCCTTCAGGTCATCGCCGTAGAACTCGAGGAAGCCGACAAGGACCCCACGGGTCGCCGTGCCCCCCGAGGTGACTCCGGCCCGCGACCGTCTCTTTCGGATGGCTCTGACCACGGCGATGGCAACGGGTATCAGGGCAAGGCCGAGAACGGCGAGGGCAATCGGCAGCACCAAGCCGTAGAACTCGGTCTTCGGAATAGCCCAGCCAAAGAGATGCATCGTGTCGGGCAGGTTGAGCACACGCTGAACCCCCGAAGCGCAGGGTGGCGTGTCCGAGCCGGTCGCCTGGCTCAGCAACTCGGCTGCGGTGTCAATGATGGTTGCCACGGAATCCATAGCCCCGCAGTCTACCCGTTCCGCCCCGGCGGTCAAATGTTGCCCGTGGAGAAACGGGGACACGCCTGCAACCCTGCCGGCCCGACGCGCGGGCGGGTGCCCGATGCTCGGCTCACGGTGACGGCGACGCGCAGGATGCGCGCGGTGTCCAGCCAACCCATTTCAGATTCAAGATTGAAGATTGCAGATTGCCGGACTCGGACCTTGGCGGTTCACACTTCCGTTCCTGCCATTTCCCCTTTCCCCTTCGCATCTTGGCGTTCTTGGCGTCCTTGGCGGTTTACATCGGAATCGGGACTTGGAAGTCCCTCCTACGGAGAACGGCACGGGACTACTGCCTGGACTCACGGGAAACGAGCTTGAGGCTGAGGGAGTTTTAGACTTCGTGTCTTTGTGTCTTAGTGGTGAAATCCGGTCCGGTCTTGGCGTTCTTGGCGTCCTTGGCGGTTCATTCGTCCGCTCCCGTCATTTGCCATTTCTACTTTCCCCTTCGCCTCTTGGCGGTTCACTCCATTTCCGATTGACGATTGACGAGTGTCGATTGCCCTAAGCAACCGAAGATTCTTCGCTGCGCTCAGAATGACAGAAGGAACGAGCGGACGACACAGCGCCGGTACGCGGTTGGCAGTAGCTGAGAGATTCCTCCACTCCGCTTCGCTCCGGTCGGAATGACATCACCCTTGGCGCTCTTGGCGTCCCATTCGACTCGCCGCCCGCGGCTCGCTCAGGGCAGGCTCTTGGCGGTTCAATCTGCTGCCGGTTGCCCGACAGATGACGGCTCACGGCTGACGGCTAACGGCCGCTACCGGAAGAGCAGCAGGCCGAATGCGCTCGGGTCGTAGCTGACCGGTTGCCAGTCGGCGTTGGCCTTCCGGCCCGGCTGCTTGCGGCGGAAGTTGAGGCCCCAGGCCTGGCCCGGTTTCGCAGTCACGCCGAATTGGGCAAGCGGTATCTTCACCTCGATTCGCCACTGGTCCTTGCCCAAGCGGGTCTTCACTTCGTAGGTTCCATTCCACTTCGGGTCGGCGTTCATTTCGCCTTTGTCGCTGATCGTAATCTTCTGGTCGAAAGCTATGCCGCCGGGGTTGAAGTAAACCTGGTATATCTCGCCTTTGCCGGTGTCCGGCTGCAGGAAGTACCCGACGCAATCGTCGTTGTACACCGCCCCGTCCTGCTCGGTCGCCTGCGCCTTGACCGTATTCACCGCCGGGTCGAAGCAGACCGCAGCGAGGTAGAGGTTCGCTGAGTCGGCCGCGAAGTAGAACCGGGCCGAGTCGGTCTTGGCCGGTCCGCCCTCGTAGTCGAAGAACCGCCTCTCCGGGTTCTGCCAGCACTTCTCCTTCAGGTCGCCGTCGATGACCGGCGGCTTGCGGGTCGTCGTCGCGCTCGCGGTTCGCGCCACGCGCAGCGTCCGCTTGACCATGCTGGCCTTGCCCGGCGCGTAGGGCATGCGCAGGGACACAGTCGGCGCGGGAAACGGCCGGCCCGCGCAGCCCACGCCAAACCGGTACTCGGCCTCGGTCCCGGCAGCAACGCTCACCGCGACCGTTTTGGGCGACACGCTCCAGCCGGCCGGTACGTCCCAGCGCAGCGTATCTTCCAGCGGAGTCCCAAGCGGCTGGTTCTTCACGACCAGGGTGACGGTGTCGGCGGCGACAAGGTCTTCGCCCACGAGCGCGGGCAAGCGGAACCGCAGCCCGGCCAGCACGTTCCGGTCAACCGACCGCATGTCGGCAACGGTCACGTCGTCCCACGCCCGTTTCTCTCCTCCAAGCAACACCGGTTCGATGGTGATGCCCTTCTTGTCGTCAACGGTGACCATGGTCCAGTGGTACAGGATCCCGGTCGGGCCCGGCTCGGTCTGGCCGCCCGAGCTGCCGAGCACCGTGTACTTGATATTGTCGTAGGTCCCGCTGAAGTACTGGTGGTAGTGCCCGGCGAACACCGCGTCCACGCCGTACTTCACAAACAGCTTGTGCAGCGTATCCGGCCTGCCCTCGGTCACCGTGCCGTCCCAGAATGGCTTGTGGAGAAAGACAATCGTGTACTGTGCCTTGGCCGCCTGCTGGAGGTCCGTTGCCAGCCAGTCGAGCTGTTCTCCGGGCAGCTTGTCGCTCGACTCCCAGCGGCTCGCGTCCAGCACGATGAAGTGGATGCCCTGAAGGTCAATACTGTAGTAGGGCCGGCCGACGTGCTCCACGAACGCGCCAAGCTGGCCGTCGGTCGTGATGTCGTGGTTGCCGGGCGTGAGGTGGAGCGGCACCTTAATCGGCGCGACGATTGCTTTGTACTTCTGCCATTCTTGGTTCAGCTCGGTCGTATCCTCGGTGTAACCCTCAATCTGATCGCCGACCGTGAACACGAATTGCGGCTTCTGCCTCGCGACCTCGGCCACAATCTTCTCATAAACGCTGTCCTGGTGTTCGCCGGTCCGGTCGCCGATTATGGCAAACCTCACCGGCGCCGCGACCGCAAACACCGTAAGCACCATCACCGCCAACAGAATCACTCTCTTCATTTCCATCTCCTTCTCCTAACTCCTAACTGCTACCTGCTAACTCCTGAGGAATACCGCTGCCAGCACCCCCGCGAACACGAGCGCGGGCAGCATGTTCAATACCTTAAGCCGCTTGATCTCCAGAATCGTAATGCCAAGCCCGATGAGAATCAAGCCTCCCGCAGCGGAGACTTCGTTCACCACCGCGCCTGACATGACCGCGTGCAGCGAACCGGCAAGCAAGGTCAGCCCGCCTTGGTAAAGCAGCAGCGGGATGACCGAGAAGAGCACGCCGATTCCGAGCGACGCGGCCAGCGCCACCGACGCGAACCCATCGAGCACGGACTTGGCCGCGAGCAGGGTCGGCTTGCCGCCCAGACCTTCCTCGATTGCGCCAAGCACGGTCATCGAGCCCATGCAGAAGAGCAGGAAGGCGGTGACCAACCCTTCGGCAAACCGGCTGCGGTCCGGCGGCTCTCCGCTTTGTGTCTTCGTGTCTTTGTGGTAAATGTCCTTCCTCTCCAGCTTGGTCCTCAGCCACTCGCCGAAGCGGTTGAGCCACTTGTCGATGTCGAGCATCTCGCCGGTGATTGCTCCAAGTACAATTGAGAAGACGAGCACGAGCAGGCTCTTGGTCTTCGCGGCCATCGTGAACCCGATGAAGAGCGTGAACAGGCCGATGCCCTGGAACGCGACCGTTGTGAACCGCTTGGGCAGGCGGGCGTGAAAGAAGAGACCGACGAGGCTCCCGACAATCACCGCCCCGACGTTAATCAGCGTGCCGATGAACCTCATTTACTGAAGCCGGTTCCAACCTTCATGTCCGGGTTCCAGCGCACCGCCGAGTTCGAGGAAGGCCGTCTCCACGTTCAGCCGGTGCGGCCGGGCATTGGACTCAGCCTGACGGAACTCCATGTCGGCGCACACAACCAAGGCTTCGCGCGCCGACCAGCCCTGCTCAACCGCCCGCGCGACCCGCTGCTCAAGTTGCGCCAGGTAGGCCTGGTCCAGAGAGAACCGCCGCCGCATCTCGGCTATGTCCTTCGTCGCCGCGCCGTGCCCCGGAACCAAGACGCGGACGTCGAACCGGGCCAGACGTTCGAGCGTCGCCTGGTACGCCTTAAGGCTCTGCATCACAAACGGTATCTCGATGTCGCTCAGCATGTCCCCGGCCCAAAGGACACCGTCCTCTTGGCTCCAGACGACCAACGCCTCCGGCGCATGACCCGGCGCGTGCATCAGGCGCAGATCGCTGAACGTTAGCTCTTCGGCAAAGGTCTGGTCCGGCTCCGGCATGACAAAAGGCAACTCGCGCTCGACCCTGCTCTGCCGCTCCCATTCGGTTACCTGCCGCTCAATCTCGTGCCTGAACCCACCCAGCACGTTCCTGCTTTCCACCTGCTGGACGACCGGCACGCCCGGGAAATACTCCGGCCCGAGAACGTGGTCCCAGTGGCTGTGCGTCAGCACGATTCGCGTCGGCGCGGCCGCCTGCGCGTAGATGTAGGAACGCAACTGGTCCACCTCATCGGCGAACAAGCCGGCGTCAATCAGCACCGCATCCTTGCCCCTAACCAGCACACCGGCATTGTATGCCATCGCGCGGCTGTGCAACACAGCGAAGCCGGGTACCAGTTCGCTCAGACTCATGGTCATGTCCGGCGCGAGAGACCGACCGCGCGGTAGCGGAAGCAACCAACAAGGTGGTCGTTGACCATCCCTGCCGCCTGCATGAAGGCATAGCAGATGGTCGAGCCGACAAAGCGGAAGCCGCGTTCCTTGAGGTCCCTGCTCATCGCATCCGACTCGGGGCTGCGCGCGGGTAGCTGTTTGAGAATGCGCCACTTGTTCTTCTTCGGCCGACCGCCGACAAACTGCCATATGTATCGGTCGAAGCTGCCAAACTCCTTCTGCACGAACAGGAACGCCCGCGCGCTGGCAATCGTGGCCTCGATCTTCATCCGGTTCCTGATGATACCGGCATCAGCGAGCAGCGCCTTCACCTTCCGGCTGTCGTACTTCGCCACCTTGCGCGGGTCGAAGTTGTCGAGTGCCTTCCTGAACCCCTCGCGTTTCTTCAGGACAATCGCCCAGCTCAACCCGGCCTGGAACGCATCCAGCACCAGGAACTCGAACAGCTTCCGGTCATCGTGCAGCGGCACGCCCCATTCGGTATCGTGGTAACGGAGCATCTGCTCATTGCCCTCAGGCCACGGGCAACGTCGAACCCGTTTCGCGGCTGTGATTCCTGTAGACATGATGCTGGCAAGTTACCGTAAACCCGGCCCCGGGTCAAGTCGCGCCCCGGAACCCCAAAGCCCGCAAGGAGCGGGAAATCCCAAATTCCAAACTCCAAATCCCAAGCCCGGGGTCCAGAGTCCCCAGTCCAAAGTCCGGAATCTGTACTACAAGCGTGCAGGATCGTCGTTTTCGCGACGTTGTTTCTCTCCGCCGCCTCTGTCCTGAGGCCGTCGGGGTCCTGAAGACCGTCGTCAAGTGCCACCCGCGGCGACGCAATGCTCGGGCTCGGGTCGGGA
>JAPLUO010000407.1 GCA_026397595.1 Caldifarciminota bacterium | reverse complement strand
CACAAGGCCGGCCGGGCAAGGCGTGGCAGCGACGGCAGACTCTAAGCACTACGTCAACAGCCAGCTTCGCGCCCTCAATGCCGCGCAGAATTGCGTCGTAGTAATAGGGGTGGATGTCGTCAGGGAGCACACAGGCCAGTTCCGCGAACCGCAACGGTTGCCTCTTGACCTGAGACTCAAGCAGTCCTGAAAGCTGATGGGCACCGCCGACGGGAACACGATCTCGGTACTCGCGGGAATCCTCGTTTCGGTACTTGCGCATGGCGCTGAGCCACTGTGCGTCCGTCATCTTGTCGCCAGCCTCATCCGGTACTGGTGACCCGACCCTGTAGACTTGTATGCCTTGGGGAGGTTCGACCTTTGCCTCTGGGAACTTCCTTCTCAACTCGTCGAGCCTGGCCAGCACGGCTTCGGATCTTCGACTCGGATCAATTCCATCCAGCAGAACAAGCTGCGTTTTACCACGGTCAGCAATGCCGTGCTTCGATTTCTCCCACTTCGGATAGTAGCTGAGGATGACTTGCCCAAGCTTGGCGAGCCTCTCGGTGCCACAATGCGGCGTTATCGCTGCGAGCAATCCGCGGGCCACCCAGTACTCATTGTCAAAGTACCCGGTCTCCATCATAGTAGGATTCTCGCACAGGCAATCCGCCGCTTCATCAGCGAATCGTTGGCCATTTGCCGCATAGCCCTTCATTAGTAGGTACTGAGCAGTCTCGTAGCCACAATCCCGGAGCTGAGTCGCCGCCCTGCGGAACGCGTCAGGTTCCTGCACGGACAGTCTCCCTAATGCCGTTTCCATCGCTGCTAGCAACGCTTCGGAGATGCTCATACTGTGGCCGACCGTGCGGAATCCCCAAACCGGGTCTACCCGGGGTGGGCGGCCTTCCGTTCCCGCAGTCAGCCGCATGACCTCCAGCATGAACGGCAGCACCTCTGCAACGAACTTTTCGGGTGCACGTTGAGCGCTCTCGGTTAAGACGTGGTCCGCGGACTGGCCTCCAGGGACAGTCGTATCAAACGGGTTCGTCTGCCCTCGCTCTGTCGTCAGTTTCAGATGTCGCTCGAAGTAGTGGCGCACCGCCTCACAAGCCCATGCCGGTTGCTGTTTAGAGAGTGTGTACAATGACGACCAATAGTCGCGCTGCCCGGTCACCCCGTCGCGCATATCGTCAAGCAAACCCATGTCCGTCAGCTTCAAGAGCAGATCGAAGAGCTTGCGACCGGAGCTGAAGTCTGCGAACTGAAGCAGCCAGACAATGCGCTTGTTCCAGTCATCAGACTTGCCGATGTAGGGCTCCAATAGTTCTGCCACGCGGTCAGGCGCGCCTCTTCCTGCGCCCCACAACAGGTCCACTGCGTAGCTGATGATCTGCTCTCTGTCGTCGGAAAGCCACCGCTGAACAAAGCCCAAAGAGTCTACAAGCTTGAACCACGACAGAGCACGGTAAGGGAGATTCCGGGCGGCGCGCGCAAGGAACTCATCTCGGGCGCTCGTCAGTTCATCAACAAGCTGCCATTCGGCCTCTCGCGGGTCTGCAAGTTCAGCTAGAAAAGCAAACACCATGTCCTTGATGTGAAGCCGGACGTCCGGAGCAGTGAGTGCTGACTTCAGGTCGCTCAGATACGTTCGGAAGGAGGCGGACGTCTCGCGCTCATGGAGGATGATCTGGCGGACCTGGGAACGACGAAATAGCGTTTGCTCACCGCTGCGCAGGAGAGACAGAATGCTCTGACCCATAGCCGCGAAGCGCCGGGCAAAGGCGTAGTCGAAGAAGGACTGGTGGAAGAATGCGTAGCGGTCGCCATCCCGCACAATGACATTCTCCGACGCAAGATGCTTGGCATCTGCGTCAAACTGGTCAAGGATGGCCAGGGGTGCAGAGAGAACTTGGTGGTCGCTCAGCCAAGTCGCAAGAGCGTCTATCACTTCAGTCCAGCGTACAGGGTGTCCGAGGCGCGCCCGGATCACATCCTGCTTTCGGTCCCAGTAGAGGTCGAACAGCTCTTTGGTAGTAGCGAACGTCGGCATGCCTGGGTTCTGAGGGTCAACGATCTCGGACAGCAACTTCAGGTGAATCGGCATTGACAAGAGGTGCAGTTGTCTGTCATCGAGGCGCCTGCTATCTAGGCCGATGGATGCCACCTCGCGTCTCGTGGTCTCGGCATCCAAGGGTCCTATGTTGACCACATCGGCGACACCGTTCTTGCCTGTCAGAGCTCGCAACCGTGGGTCGTTTTCCAGGTCGAACGTCCGGCAGGCGAGCAGAATTCGCATGTTTGGCTGAGTCTCGGCCGACCGAAGCACTTCGTAGATGCAGTCATAAAACATGGGGTTTCGCCCCGCCGCTAGACTCACCGCATCAAGTTGGTCGATCACCAGCAGACAGTCTCGCTTCTTGGCCACTGAAGCGAGTACAGCCGCCGGGTCACCCGGTAGACCAAGCTGTCGCCCAACTGCGACGGGCGTTGGCTCAGGTGTGAGCCGGTCGACTCTAAAGCACAGCATCGGCCATTGCAGGCCTTGGAAGTGGTCAACCACGGCAAGAAGCACGCCGCTCTTCCCAATACCCGACGGACCGGATAATAGCAGCACCGACTTGGTCATCTCATGAGTAAGCTTCTCAACAGCGGTCTGCGACTCCGGGCGAGGAATCTGCCTGCCGCCTATCAGTTCACGCCGATGACTCAGCTCGAAGCGGGCATTAGCCGCGTTGACTTTCTCTAGCACGTGAGGATCGTCGCCCCAGTTCCTGCGTCTGAAGCCGCGCTGTTCCAGCAGAGACCATATGTCGGGCGCGATCAATTCCTTGTTCACGTTCTCGAGCGCAAGCTGTGCGAGACTGTCAATAACGACGACGGCATCTCCCTCCACGAGCGGACACAACAAGCTCTCGACCTGCTTCTTCAGGCTGGTCTCGTCCACTGTCCGAACATGGAATCTCCTTAGGAAGTCGAATAACTCTTGCTCGCCGCAGCCGGTTAGGGCGCGCCCGAGTTTCTCGAACCGCCG
>JAPLUO010000190.1 GCA_026397595.1 Caldifarciminota bacterium | reverse complement strand
CCTAGCGCGGCCTCGGAGGCCGCAACCGAACCGGATCTAACCGCAGATGTCGCAGATGACGCAGAGTGAACACGGCCCGGAAGGAACTATCCACAGATTACGCAGATTACGCAGATTGGGTCCCGAAACGGACCCGATTCTTGCGTCGCTGCGGGCGGCATCTACCGACGGTTGCCATGAACTTGGCGACATCAGGACAGAGGCGGCGGAGAGAAACATCTTTGCGAAAGCGACGTTGTTGCACCTTTGTAGTACATACGGAGCCACGAGAATGAGCCACAACCGTCGGCCGTCCCGGCCCGCAACTCGCCACCGGTCACTGGTACCTCGCGGCGCAGCCGCGCCCATCCTCTCTCCACTTCTAGCTTCTGCATTCTTGCCTCTGACTTCTGACTTCGTCCGCTTGACTTCATACCCCTTCCCGCCTACACTTCCGCGATGCAGTACGACCCCTCCGCCCAGCCCCAATGAACGAAATTGTCGTCCGCACCGTCGGCCTGAGCAAACGCTATCGCGGCGGCGTGCTCGCCCTCGACCGGGCCGACCTGCGAATCGAACGGGCGGAGATATATGGCTTTCTCGGCCTCAACGGGGCCGGCAAGACTACCGCGATTCGCATGTTGCTGGGCATGATTTCGCCGACCGCGGGGCATGCCGAGTTGTTCGGCCGGCGCGTCCACGCCGAGGCAATCGACTTGTGGCGTCGGGTCGGCCATCTTGTGGAAACCGCTGCCGCGTATCCTGGGCTCACCATGCGCGAGAACCTCGAAGTAGCCCGGCGGCTTCAGGACGCGCGCGACCGTACAGCCGTGGACCGGGCCATTGAGAAGCTCGGACTCGGCGAGTACGCGGGCCGCCCGGCGCGAACGCTGTCGCTCGGCAACCTCCAGCGGCTTGCCCTCGCCCGCGCCATGCTCCATGACCCGGAACTGCTGATTCTCGACGAACCGGCGAACGGACTTGACCCGGCCGGGGTCATCGAGATACGCGAACTCCTGCGCACGCTCGCGCGCGAGCGCGGGACGACCGTCCTGATGTCGAGCCACATCCTGACCGAGGTTGACCGCCTGGCCACGCGCATCGGCATCGTCCACCGGGGCCGGATGATTGAAGAACAGTCCGCGGACGAGCTTGAGCGACGACGCAACCGCCGCCTCAATGTCGGCGCGAGGGACCTTGCCGCCGCCGACGCCGCGCTCAGAAAGGCCGGCTTTGACCCGCAGCCGGCGCGCGACGCGGACCCGCCGCTGCTCGAACTCCGTGAAGTGCGGGCGCTTGATGCCCCTGACTCGGTCGCGAAGCTGCTCGCCGAGGCGGGCGCGCCGCCAACCCACATGGCCGTCGCGCAGGAAGACCTCGAACAGCACTTCATGCGCCTCACCGCTGACGCCGAATCGAGGACGGCATGAGAGGATTGGCAGCGGCATTCTACGCAGAGGCTCTCAAGGCCCGACGGTCGCTCGTGCCCTGGCTGGTAGGCGTCTTTGCGACACTGCCCCCGGTCATGCTCGGCCTGATGATGGCCATCAAGAAGCACCCGCTCGACGCGCAACGCTTCGGGCTCCTCACCGTGAAATCCCGCCTGCTGGTCGGTGCGGTCGATTGGCCGACGTTCCTTGGCCTGGTCGGGCAGACAATGGGAGCCATGGGCGCAATCGCGTTCGCCATACTGACGGCATGGATATTCGGCCGCGAGTTCGCCGACCGCACCTGCCGCATCATGCTCGCGATCCCGACCCGGCGCTCGGCCATGATTGCGGCAAAGACGGGCGTCACGGCCATGTGGTGCCTGCTGCTGGCTGCCTGGATGATTGCTGCCGCCTTTGCCGTCGGCGCGGTCGTCGGCATGCCGGGACTCGCGTGGCCGCTAGCGCGCGATACGGTCGCCCTCGCCGGACGGACCGCGTTACTGTGGCTGGCGCTCCTGCCGGTAACGGCACTGATTGCGTCAGTCGGCCGCGGCTACCTCCTCCCGATTGGCGTCGCCCTCGCGACGATGATAGTGGCGCAGTTCGTCAACGCCACCGGCTGGGCGCCCTGGTTCCCGTGGTGCGTGGCGATGACCAGCGGAGTCCCCGGAACGCACATCACCGCAGCCAGCGTTGCAGTCGTCGTCCTCACCGGCGCGCTCGGCATGGCCACCACCCTGCTGTGGTGGGAACGTTCAGACCAGACCGTGTAGCCCCGCGCCAGACGCGCAAGGACTCGGGGGTACCGAGGACATGATGAAGGGCTTTCGACCCCTCCCCGCGCGTTTGACATGACCCGTCTGGACGCTACTATATCCACAATGAAATCCGCGCCCTCGGCCTTGACGGGACTCGAAAAACGACCCGTGTCACTAATGGCCTGTGGCACGCTAGCCCAATCCGTGTAGGAGGTGAGTCATGTCCGCCACAAGAAAAGCTCTATGCTTGCCATGTCTAGAACGGGTAGACCTGCGTAGTTTCTCCCTTTTCAAACAGAAACCGAACGTAGGCTTCGATTGCGGCGACGGCGTCGTCTGCTTGGTGGGAGCAAACGGCGTTGGCAAGTCCACGCTGCTTGCGGCCATCAACTATGGTCTCACGGGCATCGTGCCTGACCCTGAGAGGAAGTTTGAGTCCGTCGAAGAGTACTACAGGTACAGCCTCGCTTATGCTGGCAGCTTCTTCACCGGGCGTATTGACGAGCGCGACCGCGAAGATGCCGAAGTCACGCTTCGATTTCGCGTCGGTACACATCAGTACAGCTTGAGCCGGGGACTGTTCGAACCTGAAGAGCTTCGCAGTCTCCTAATCACGTCGACTCTGACCGGTGACCCCGTCGCCGTATCCGACGGAATGACGCATCGGGAAATGCACGAGTTATACCGCCAGAAACTCCCTGAGCACGTCGGACTCTCCACCTTCGAGCAATTCGTGTTCCTTCAGCACTTCGTGTTCACTTTCGACGAGCAACGCAGGACATTACTCTGGGATCCAAAGACCCTAGAACTCGTCCTCTATCTGACGTTTGGACTCAGCCCTGACGAAGCGAAACGCGTAGATACGATCAAACGCGGCATTGAACACGAGGACTCGCGCGTCCGCAACTACAATTGGGAGGCCACGCAAGTACGCGCTAGGCTTGCGGAAGCCAAGGCACGCCGGGAATCACTGGCCTCTGCGCATGGCTCGTTCGACGAGCTATCTCAGAAACAGGAGTCCCTCGTACGGGCATTGGACGAGGCTCGGGCCGCGCATGAGTCAGCCCAGAAAGCGCTGAGTGATGCAAGCCTGAAGCTAGCAGACTGCAGCGCACGAGAATCCGTTCTGCGAGAGGAATACGCCGTTGATTTCGATAGGCATTTCGAGGGTGTCCCGAGCATAGCCCAGCATCCTCTGTTCGCAACTTCGCTGTCTCAAGACCGGTGCGGGCTGTGTGGATCCCAGGGCCCCGAGGTCTTGAGTGAGATAGAACGGAGGCGAAATGCGTCTCGCTGCCCTCTCTGCGGCTCTTCAGTCGCAGCGACTCAACCCGGCACGGACGGCATGACCGTACTCCTCAAGCTCGACGCTCAGCTTGCCTCACTTAGGAAGCAAATCACGAGTAGCGCCATGGAGATCGACCGGTTACAGAAAGCAGTGACCGCCAAATCCAAGCTGGTCGCGGAACTGGAGGAGAGAGAACGGCGGTTCGAACAGGAGAATCTGAGTACGTTGACCGAGCTCAGAAAGAGTCTCGGTGAACCAGGTTCAGTAGACACACTGATCGCGTCCCACGCCGTGCAGCTGAAGGACCATCTAGCGCGCAAAGACGAGGCCCTCATCAAACGCAACGCACTCAAGTCGGAACTCAAGTCCACGCGCGCGAAGCTGCAGAAGGAGTATGCGCTCGCAGAGAGGGATTTCGTCCCGACATTCACGAAGCTCGCACACCTGTTCCTTGGAATGGACCTTCAGATCGGCATGGATGTTGGCCAGTCCACAGGCCTCACGCTGGTAGTCGATGTCAATGGCACGTCTAGACGACACGCCCACATGCTCTCCGAGAGCCAGAGATTCTTCCTCGACATCGCCTTGCGCATGGCTATCACAGAGTACATGGTTGATCCTGATATGAAGGGTGAGATCTACATCGACACACCGGAAGGATCGCTCGACGTCGCCTACGAGAAGCGCGCAGGAGACATGCTTTCTGAGTTCGCAAAGAGGGGACACCGAATCCTCATGACTGCCAACCTCAACAGCTCACAGCTGCTGCTGGCCCTTGCGCGTACCTGCGGTAGCCCAAAGCTCCATCTCCTCCGGATGATGGACTGGGCTGAGCTGTCCGATGTCCAAGTAGAGGAAGAGGACCTCTTTGAGCAGGCATTTGCGGCGATCCAGCAGGCGATGGCACGATGACGCGAACGCTTAGATTCGATCCTATTACAACCTACGATGCGATGTACATCGCTGCCATTTTGGAACGCAGATATGGAGGGTTCGCTGCGGCTGAAGTCCACCTACTAGCCTACCTTGCCTGTCTGCTGTCGCTCTACAAGGGTGCACCAGCATCCGACTGGGGCTACGGGTTTGTCGGAACCAGTCTTGGCGCACCCTACAGCCAAGGCATAGACTCGGCCATCCGGGCTCTGGTGGATCGGAACCTGTTTGTCGAAAGCGCGTACGTACTGCACACTACGGAGCAATCGACCCGCCATCTTACAGAGCTGCGCACGCTCAGCATCTATGACGACCGAGCGCTCTGCTTGCAGGGCGCATGCGCAAGTGTGTTCGCTCTGCCGTCCGGCCTCATCAGAACGGCTCTCTCGCGAGAACCCGAGCTACAAAGAGCCGCGGAGCTGCGGTCGACCAGGTACCTGCTCGATGATCCCGGATTGGCGCTTCTCCATGATGAGCTTGATCTGCTCGCTCGGGAACTGGGCAGCCGGCAAGTCGACCTCCGACTTGCTGCTCTCGTCTGGGTGACCGCACTTGCCAAGGACGCGGCGACCGACAGGATTCAAGGTGCAGCTGTCGCCTGAGGAGCATCGCTCCGCCCTCAAGGAGCTCTGCAAAGCCCACTTCGCAAAAGCGGCGCAGGACGCTTTCGGCAGCGCCGGAATCGACGCATTGATGCTCGTCCTTGATGCCCTCTCTCGAATCTATGCCTACGTCGAGCCGACGCTCATTGAGGGACCTGCTATTGTTGCCAATCCGACGGACGATAGCATGCTGCTTGATCGTAACAAAGCCGAACCCATACAGGACTTCTCGGCTCTGTTGAAGTGGACCCGCACGGGTTTCGTGCTTGAGTTGTGCGCCGACGGAGCGATGTACGTCGCGCTTCCCGCCTCCCTCGACGTCATCGCAGCCTCGCAGACCGCGGTGGTATACGAGTACGACAGCGCAGGCGAGCGTTTCGTCTTGCGGGGAAAAACTGCGGAAGTCCCAAAGCTAGTGGCATCGTGCGCGAGCCAGTTCTCGGTCCCGACCTTCAGGGAGCTGGGGGCTGCACTGGAGCACTATGGTCTTCGCATGGTGCGCATGTCGTCATGCCTGATGCTGAAAGATGTTTGGGCTGACGATAGACGCATTTTCCTCAAACGGAAGCCAGAGGCGCGCATGCGGGATTCACTGAACAATTTCCTCGCCGCGCGGCTGGATGCGAGTCATGAGGTAAGACCCGAACAGAGCATGGACGAATCGCACCCCGTTGACCTGAAAGTCACACACCATCTCTCGAACCGAATGGCGATCATCGAGATCAAGTGGTTAGGAGACTCACGCGGCCCAGACGGAAAAATAACTGTCCGCCACCGGGACGCGCGCGCCATAGAAGGCGCTAAGCAGCTCGCGGGCTACTTGGACCAGAACATCAGGTTCGCACCGCTGCAGATCACTCGTGGCTACTATGTCTTGATAGATGCGCGCCGACGCGGACTGAGCGAAGCGACCGTCACTGTGTCGAAGGCAGACGGGATGTACTACTGCGATACCGAAATAGACTTCGATGTGCACTATGACCAAACCCGCGCTGACTTCGAGAGGCCCTTTCGAATGTTCGTTGAACCTCTCTGCGATGGTTGAGCCACCGAGATGAACCTGAACACCAGTTTCCACCTTCGCGATAAGGGCGTGTCAAACGCCCTTATGACTGGGGAGGTCCCGAGACACCGCTGGTACTTCGTGAAGGAAGGTTTCTCGCCGGCATTGGTCGAACAGGCCATGAAAACTGAGTGCGTCAAGAAGGGTGAACTTGTCATCGACCCCTTTGTTGGCAGTGGCACAACGCCACTTGCAGCTGTGAGCTCAGGCATGAGAGCTGTCGGCATAGAGGTTAACCCTTTCCTGCGGTTCCTTTCGGCAGCGAAGCTCACGCAGGTGAATCCAGCGAGACTTGGAGATTCGGCATCAGTTGTCGGGCGCGGCCTGCTACGTCCATCTCCCTCGCGTCTCGAAACGTACTCCACGTTTGGCGAGGGAAACCGCTGGAACCGCTGGCTGTTCAGCAGAGACGTGCTGCGGGCTTTCGAAGGCGCCCTCAATCACATCCGCATGGTACCGACCAGACACAGGGGGCTATTGATGCTGGCCCTTCTGAGCGCGGCAATGGACTGCTGCAATGCAGTCCGAGACGGCAAGTGCTTGCGCTATCGCAAGGACTGGAGGGACAAACAGCGTGGCGTGGATGACCTAGTCTCGGCATTCTCGCGGCGTGTTGCAGTCATCATTGAGGATCTCAAGACAGCGCCTCTTCGAGATGCCGACGCCACGATCACCCAAGGCGACGCGAGGCGCTCACTGCGCGAGCGCACCGCGGGTGCGTTTCGGCTGTGTATCACGTCCCCGCCGTACCTGAATTCCTTCGACTACTCGGATGTGTATCGGCCCGAACTGTTCCTTGGCCGATTTGTAGACTCCAACGCATCTCTAATGAGAATTCGTCTGAGAACCATCCGGTCACATGTACAGGCGACTTGGAGTACCCCGCACGAAGAGGACTTCGGCCATCTATATCGCGAGTGTATGGACAAAGTCCGGTCATCGCAAACCCAACTCTGGAGTAGCAGGCTGCCACTGATGATACAGGCATACTTCGAGGACATGCGCGATGTCCTCATGTCGCTGCGCGAGTGCGCGGCGAGGAACGCCAGTACGTGGATGGTGGTATCAACTTCCGCATATGCAGGGATTGAAATCCCTGTCGACCTGATCCTGGCCGAGATCGGGCAGGCGGCCGGATGGTACCTGCGAGAAGTCGGGGTTCTCAGGTATCTGCGCAGCTCAGGGCAACAGATGAATGGCTTGGCGTCTGGCGACCACGTATCCGTCCCACTGAGGGAGAGCGTCATTGTTCTCCAGACTCAGCCGTCTAGCTCGCATTGAACGGACAAGTAGGCACACTCAACATCGAGGTGCAATCGAGCCGGCGGAGAGCGAGCTGAAGGCTGCACTGGGACGACAATACTCCAGATGGTTCTCCAGATGATTCGGTAGACGATTCACCAGATAATCTGCTGAATAGTCGGGTAGATTGTCTGCCGGATTGTCCTCCAGATTGTCCTCCAGATGATCCGCGGGGCAATCTTCGGGATTGTCGGCCGAATGGCTGTCCAGACGGTGGTCAAAATTGTCCGCCAGACTCTCCGGGAGATTGTCTTCTCCACGGTTTTCCAGACAGTCTACCAAATGATGCTCCGGACTGTCTGCCGCATAGTCTGGAGAAAAGTCTCCCGAATCGTCTCCCGGACGATTTGGCCCACAATTCACCAAACAGTCCGGGGGATGAGGTAGGGGAGTTTGGGAAGCGATGAGTAATGAGCGATGAGCGCGGAACTTAGGCGATTTCGGGGGCTGATTTCCGGGGGACAGGTTTAATGTCAAGCCGTGCGTTAGCTGAGCTCCCCTGCGACCGGGTTGAGGGTCGCGTCGGCCCGTTCTCGGCTGTCCCGTCTCTCTCGGCAGGCATGACGGCGCGCTGCGCCCGTGGGTCGTCCCCACGCAT
>JAPLUO010000113.1 GCA_026397595.1 Caldifarciminota bacterium | reverse complement strand
GGGCAAGATTCATCTGTACCCACCATAATACAATTATTATGGTACAAGTCAAGCAGGAAATCGGCTCCGGCCACAAAGCCGCAGCCGATGTCAGCTAACTAGCTGTGATATGCTAAGATGCAGAGCTTTCGATTTCTCTGCCCGCGCAGGGCGCGGGAAACCTCAAGCACCAAACTCCAAACCCCAAACCCGATGGGAACGGGAAACCACAGACTCCAAACCCCAAGTCCCAAATCTGGAGTCGGCACGAGCAGGCAACCGTTGCCCGTGAGCCGTAAGCCGTAGTCCGTCAGCCGCGACCGGCGGACATGAAATGAAACGGGGGCCCGAAGGCCCCCGCTTTGACTTGGTGCGCTGTTGCCTACCGCAGCAACATCAGTTTCTCAGAAGCCGTACCGTTGGGCAAGACGACCTTGAGCAGGTAGACGCCATTTGCGAGGTTGCCCGGCTTCCAGACCGTCTCGACTTTGCCTGCCGCCATCTCTCCGTCGGCGAGTATCGCCACAGAGCGGCCAGACACATCGAAGACCTGTGCCCGGACGCGGCCGGCAACCGGTACGTTGTAGCGTATCTGGACTGAGCGGCTGAAGGGATTGGGCACACAGGCGACGCGGGCCGCGTCGCGGGCCAGGGCCACGCCTTCGCGCCCGCTCACACCGAGCAGGTTGTCATACCAGGACTGGGCCGAGTCCGCGTTCTCGGCGAAGTTGGCGGCCGAAATGCCGCCGACAAAGGCGAAAGCGCATTTGTAGGTTTCGCCCGCGGCGAGGTCGAACGGCCCGACCGATGCACAGATCGACCAGTCGTAATCGCGGTTGGAGTTGCGCTGGACGATGGTGCCATTCAGGAATCGGTATTTCATGTCGTCGGTCATCGCGGTGTCCTGCGGGTAAACGTACAGGTTGTGGTCAACCGCGGACAGGTTCGCAAACGAGACCGGGTCAAGTATCTTCACACCCACGGTCGGGTTGTCGCCGCTGGCCTGACGCATGCTCATGGTGCGTCGCACCGTGTCGGCCGCGGCCTGGTTCGTCGCCGGGTCAGAGCCGATATCGAAGTCGGCAAACACGCCTGCGTACAAGCCGTCAGCCGCGCCGGCGCCGCCGTTATGGATGTCGTAGACGAGCACCGCGAAGTCGTCGTACCCGGACGCCGCGGTCATAAATGAGTTCTGGGCCACCGTGATGCTCTTCGGCGCCGCGTGTCCCCCGTCGTTGATGACGCAGCGGAAGTGCTCGTCGCCCGAGCCGGGTGGGAAGATCGCCCAAAGGCTATCCTCGATGTGAAAATCGGTGTTGTAGTTCGTTGCCGGGTTGCCGTAGTAGCGGTCAACCAGGTACGAAGCACCGTTGCCCAGTGCCAGACTTGAGTAGTAGAGCTCCGTGGCCGCCGCTTTTGGGTAGCAGAACCCGATGCCTGCATCGAGGGAGGGCGGCGCGTCATACCCGATCGAGCCTAGTGCCGTGACCGCCAGCCTGCAGTACCCGGTGTCGTGGGTCATTACTACCGCGCCCGGGGTTGGTGGCACGCCGACGTACAGCGTGAAAGTGGGGTCCCACGACCCCTGGTCGCTGGTGACGTGACAGGTGAACTGAATTTGGGACCCGGGCGGCGTGTTGCCGGCCGCGGTCAACTGATACCGGTCCCCGCGCGAAGTGTCGCCGGCGCTCATCGTGCCATAGGCAGAGTTCGAGTCAGGGACCGTGATGTAGGTCGAGCCCTCGCTCAACAGTCCCTGCACGTCGGTCGCCTGCTCGCTGCCGATGTTCCTAAGCGTGACGTAGAGGTCGACGGTTTCACCCGGGTCGAGCTGGTGGTTGCCGCCGTCGTCGACGTAGTAGCCTTGCAGGTCAATGTACGGCATCGGTGTTCCAGTGTACACCCTGACGGAGTCGGTCACAGCCAGCTTGTCCTGCGCGTACGCCGTGACGTACAACCAGCCCGGGGTTGAAGGCGCGATAGTGATGTCGACGTTGCCCGACGAATTGGTCTTGGCCCGGGTGCAAATGTCCCCCGACTTGTACAGACCAACCCAGGCGCCGCTCACCGGGTTGCCGCCGCTGGCAACGTTGACATGGAGGCTCGAAGTGCCGGTGGGCACCGAATCGGGCACGGCGATTGCGAGCGTACCGGGTACGTCGCTCCAAACCGGCATTGCCGGCTCGCCCATCAAGTTGTAGTCATAGAAACACCAGCGCCAGACTTCCTGGGTCTGGGGCAGGGAAGCGTATACGTCCTTGCCGCGTGCGTGCGCCACACCCAGCAGCCACGAGTCCTTCTGGATGAAGAAGTCGTAGAAGCGGACGCACAGCCTCTCGGACGGGCCCATCGAGGGCGGCGTGCCCCAGCCGTAACGCGAGTTCAGCATGTTGGCGACCGAGCCGCCATTGGCGTTGTTCTGAAGCGTCACCGACAGGCAGTTCTGGCGCTCGAAGTTCCCCGAGATGCAGGCCATCGAGTTCATGATGACCAGCTTGTCCATGCCGTTGGTCTGAGCGGCGGCCTCGCTTGTGGTGTAAATCGCGATGCCCTGGTCGGTGTAGAATCCGTAGTCGTCGCCGTGCGCCGCGCCGTGGCACACGCCGTACCCGGTGTTGATGGCGCTCTGGAACGCGGAAGGTGACGGCGCGGAGACCTCTGTGTCGGTCCAGTCAGAGGGTGTGATGCCGGCAATCGTGTCGGACACGACCTTGCCCGTGTACCCACTGAATAGATTCACCCAGGGCAAGTAGGCCTTCTTGATGTAGTCGGTGTTTGGTGCCTTTTCATAGCCGAAGACCTTGTTCACGAGGGTCTGGGCATTGGCCACGCTGTTGATCGGAGCACGACCCACATAGACATCGGCGTAGAAATCAACGGTGTCGCCGCCTGCCTCGCCGTAGATATGGTTGCCATTGCCGTCCCATGACCACTGCAGGTCCGCGTAATACAGGTCGGCGGGTATGTTGCCGGCCTCGGAATTGACAACCGAGCGACCACGCCTGGCGGGGATTACCGAATGGGCGCCGGCCAGCAGCACCCACATCGTCCCGTGGTTCGCGTAGTAGTCAATGACGAAGTTACGGATCGTCTCCTGCGCGTCGTAACCCGGATACGTGCTCATAATCCATGACACGGTCTTGAACACGGTAGTGAAGCCCTTACGCGATAGCCAGTCGGCCAGCGGCTGGAGCGTCGAAATATAGTCGTCTGAAGTAATGATGACGTACTCGGCGTCGGTCGGGTCGGTTTGGCGCAGCGCCGGCGCGAACTTCGAGATACCTGACACGTTCGCCACAAAGCTGCGCAACTCCGCGGCCGCGACGTCTATCTGCGTGCGCGTCATCGGGGTCGCCGCATAGGAATTCTCCTGGTATGTAACCTTCAGCGTCAGCGAAGTATAGAGAGTCGCCTTGCCGGTCGCCGGTGAGTACTGGAGCGGATACGCGCTGACTCCGCACAGCCGGTACCCGGTTTTGGTACCGGTGTACCCGAACTCCACCAGTTTGCCCGGGTACTCGGCGCTCGAACCGTAGACGGCCGGGTCAGGGCCGACAAATTCCGGCTGCGTCGTGACGCTCAACGGCCGCGGGGTCTGCGTCGGGTAGATGTCATACGTGCCGGGCAACTCGGTCTTCTCCGAGTTGACCACCTCGACGTTTGTCACGGTGGCGTTCGACGGAACAACAAACGTGACAATCGCCTGCGGGATAATCGGTTCGCCCGGCGCGGACGTTGATACGTAACCGCGCAGGTCCGGCACGTCATAGCCGTCTGCCTCGGTGAACTTCACCTCTTCCGGTGAAAAGGTGAATGTCTGAGTCATTGTGCCGGCCAAGGCCAGCAACGGAATGACGAAGCACAGCAGTACTTTCCTCACTTTACCTCCTGGTAATATCCGGCTCAGGAAAGAAAAACTCCAGTTCCCGGCGGACGTCTTCTTCTGGATTGGATGCATGAACTGCATTTGAACGCACCGAAGCACCGAAATCGGCCCGGATTGTACCCGGGGCCGCTTTGGCCGGGTCGGTCACGCCGACGAAAACCCGAACCCGGCGGCAGGCATTCTCTCCCTCCAGCCGCACCGCGACCAGCGGCCCGGAAGTGATGAACTCCACGAGCCCGGGAAAGAACTCTTTGCCCCGATGAATCGCATAGAACCCCTCTGCCTGCTCGCGGCTCAACCGCCGCATCGCTAGACCGGTAATCGCAAAACCGGCCGCTTCCAGCCGGCCGATGATTTCGCCTACGTGATGCTGCCCGACTGCGTCAGGCTTTATCAGTAGGAGCGTTCGATTCAGTTTGAAGGGTTCCGGCAGGAGAATATTCTATTCGCCGGCCGGGAGCGTGTCAACGAGACCCTTGATCCGGCTTCGGTGCAATCTCGGCCGACACCCGCGCCGCCAGCCCGGTAACACCGGCGATGATGGCTTTCGAACTGCTGGTCGCGAGCGTCACCGCGTCGATGCTCTCCGGTCTGGCCGGGTCATAGGCCAGCAACCGTCCGAGCAGCCCGCCGCCGAGGACGATGTCCAGGTAGGCCGGGCTTTCGGAATTGTCCAGCACGTAGATCCGCACCGGCTTCGCCTGAGCGTCCAGCAGCACCTGCACCGGCACCATGCCGGAATAGCCCATGCTGGTCACGCCGGCGCTGTCCGAGAAAACCTCATATCCAAGAACACGGCCGGAGCTGTCGCGGACGACTCGGTGCGGAAACGGCTTGGACACCGACCCC
>JAPLUO010000416.1 GCA_026397595.1 Caldifarciminota bacterium | reverse complement strand
TCGAAGCCCCGCTGGAACTGGCAGGGCACGATGGTCTGCTACTCGAAGACCGACACGCTCACCGAGCGAGAGCAGATCTACCAGTGCCACTATGGACTGCCCATCCCGGAGCAGAGGGTAGTCGACATGGATGAGGACTGCGAAGAACCGGTCTATAGCCCCAGTGGCCAGTACATCGCATTCCAGTTGGACGATACCGTTTCCGGCTTCTACCAACTCTGCGTGACTACGGCGTCCGGCGGGGGCGGCGGCGGAGCAGGCGGCATGGATGGAGTCTCCGGGCAGCCGGTTGGCAGCGCCGACTGGTCGAGCGAGGCAACCGCAGTGTCCCCAAACGAAGACAAGGCACCAAATCCTCGTCTCGGAATCCTAAGCTCGAAATCCGCGGTGGATAGCAGAAGCGCGATTTCGGCCGGGCCGGGGACTTCAGGCAGTGTCGCCTCCTTAGGCTTGGTCTGGCAGATCACGTACGCGGCCGAGGACCACTGTTACCCGGAATGGAGCCCAAACGGGCAGTGGCTCTGCTACGAGCGCGACGATGATAGTGGTTACACCCAGATCTGGCGCGTGCCGGCCTTTGGCGGGACGGAAGAGCAGTTGACCTCTGGCAACAGCGACCACTTCCTGCCGAGCTACCTCAACTCGAACGAAATCGTGTTCATATTGAGCCCGGATGACGGTTACGACGTCGTGGGCAAGGTCAACGTGTCCACGCATCAGGCCACGGTGGTCTCCAACTTCCAGACCGACCATGACCGGCCCAACCCGGCCTGGAACGGCACCAGTGTGGTCGCGGAAGCCCTGGACGATTCCGGCAATACGCAAATCGTTAAGATACCGATCTGGGTCGGCAGCGAGACCTGGCTTACCAGCGGAACGAGCGACATCATGGAGCCGGACTACAGCCAGGACAACCGGAGCGTGTTTGCGGTGCGCTGGACCGGGATCACAAGCCAGATAGTCTGCGTGGATGCGCTCTACGGCGGGTACTCGTCGGTGACTGACAGTCTGGCCATCAGGGACAACCCGGACGGGCGCATGGACGCGGGTGGCCTGACTTCCAGCGCGGTGTACGAGCGTGAAGCCTGGAGTCCGCCGGACCTCCTCTTGGACGGCGGCGGCAGGCGCAGGCACGGCTCAGGCATCTACCTGTCCCGGTTCCGCAGACCCAAAGACGGGCCGCAGGGGGTAAGCCTCGGTGTCTTTGCTTTGGACAAAGCCGTGCCGAACCCGGCCACAAAGAGAGTGGAGATACGGTGGCAAGTGCCGGTGGATGCCGATGTCTCGCTCCGCGTGTACAACACTGCGGGGCTACTGGTCAAGGTGCTGGCTGACGGTAGGACCGCGCCGGGCGCGTACACCAGCGTCTGGAACGGAACGGACAGCAAGGGCAGGCGGCTGGCCAACGGCGTGTATTTCTACGCGCTGGACAACGGTGCGAAGAGAATCAGCCGGAAGGTTGTCCTGACCGAATAGGCTGTTCGGTCTCCTTCCTCAAAGCTGCCCGCGCCGTTGCGGGCAGCCTGTTCTTGTACTACTGCGCGGCAGATG
>JAPLUO010000371.1 GCA_026397595.1 Caldifarciminota bacterium | reverse complement strand
CGCCAAGCAGTTCAGCGACGACTCCGCGTTCGCGCTCCTGTTCCCATGCGGTGATTCCGGGGTACACTTTCTGAACCGCGTCGGTCGGGTTGGTAAACGTCTCCATATTGAGATGGGTGACGACGAGCTTGCCAATACCGGGGGGCAGGGAGCGTGCGAACTCGGGCACCACCGACTTGGTACCGGCCAGGACCAGTCGGTGAATGTGATAGCGCTCGATGAGTTCGGCAAGCGGCTTGTGAATCGTCTTCCAGAAGCGCTTGACCTGCTCCATGTATCGTTGGTCGAATGCCTCGACACTGCGGCCGCCTTTCTGGACTGCGCCGTTCCGGCCCTTTGAACCGACCACCTGTTTGCGCCACTGGCTGGTGTCGATATCGGCGTGGAATTCCTTGAACGTCTCGAACTCGTTGAGCCGGACCGCCAGGAAGCGGACGTGTTCGATGCCGGCAATCAGCACACCATAGGGCCGGTATTCCTCAAGCAGCCACAGTAGTTGGGCAGTGTTGGGCTGTCCCCACCATGCTTCATCGCGGACCGGAACCCGGGAAGGGAATTCTTCCCATGATTTGGGTCCGGCGAAGACAAGGAGCGAGTTACCCGCGGGCTGGTACTGGGTGAGGAAGTTCGTCAGCTTGGCGACGACCTGTTCGAACAGCTTCCGGTCTTTAGACGGGACCGTCGGCTCTATGCCCTTCACCAGACTGCGGAACCGGGCCGCGTACGAGCTGCGCTGCTGGTCCGAGCGGGTGTTGAAATAGAGGGTCAGATTGTTTCGGTCGGTGCTCTCGGTCAGACGCTTTACGTCTTGTGGTGCGATCATGGGAAACTCCTTGTGATCATGAGTGTGCCAACAAGTCACAATGTTAGACGCCGTCGGTTCATTAAGGGATCCTCGCAATGTGCCTGCCGATGGAAATGGGCGAGCTGGGGCGGGTCGGTTTGACATGGCCAAGTGATGGAAATATAATGATTTCCTAACTTATCGGCCCGGCCACTCAATGCTGTTTATCCTGCTGCTGGTCCTGCTTTTCGTCGTTTTCGGCGTTGCGGAGTACTCCCTGCACCGCCGGAACCTGGCGTTGATACCGGTCAGGGTACAGGTCAATGGAACCCGGGGCAAGTCGTCAGTAACCCGTTTGATTGCGGCCGGCCTGCGCGCCGGCGGGATGCGGGTTGCGGCCAAAGTGACCGGCACGAATCCGCGGTTCATTATCTCCGATACCGAAGAGCATCCGGTCCGGCGGCTCGGCAAGGCCAACATTCTTGAGGAGCTTCGCATCGTGCGGTTGGCCAACCGGCACAAGGCTCAGGCGCTGGTGATCGAGTGCATGGCGCTCGTTCCCGAGTACCAGCGGACCGAGAACCGGATGTTCATCCGACCTACGCACGGCGTGATTACCAATGTTCGGGCCGACCATCTCGACGTGATGGGTCCGACCGTGACCGACGTGGGCAGGGCGCTTTCCAACACGATACCGCGGCGCGGCCGTTTCTTCACCGCCGAGCGCGGGCCCCAGCTCCAGGTCCTGCGGAAACGCGTGCCCCGAGAAACGATGATGACCGTTACCGACCCGGCTACGGTCAAGGATGACGAGATGACCGGTTTCACCTACATCGAGCACAAGGAGAACGTCGCCCTGGCGCTTGCGGTCTGCGACAGTCTCGGCGTCGAGCGGGGACAGGCCCTTGCCGGTATGCAGCGCACCCTGCCGGACTCGGGAGTGATGCGGTTGATTCGCGTTGCGGACAAGGGCAAGGTTGTGGAGTTGGTCAACACGCTGGCCGCTAATGACCCGGATTCCATCGGCATGCTGTGGGAGATGGTGAAGGGGCGAAGCGAGGAGCGAATCGTGCTGGTCAACTGCCGCCGGGACCGGGCGGACCGGTCAAAGCAACTGGCTGAGCTGGTGGCAGGCTGGGAATGCAGCCACATCGTCGCCACGGGCGGGCTCCCTCGCGTCTTCCTGCACCGTGCGCTGGAACTCGGCGTGCCGAAGGCGAAGCTGACCGACCTCGGGGAGGAACGGCCGCCGGAAGAGGTGTACGAACGGGTGTTCGGGCTCGTCAGCGGCCGGGCGCTCGTGTTCGCGACCGGCAACACCGTGGGATACGGAAACAGCCTGATCACATACTTCGAGGAACGAAGAACCAAGAACGAGGAACGAAGTGGTAGTTGAGACTATCGGGCTCGGGATGCTTGCCTCGTTCTTCCTGACCGAGACGGTCGGGCTGGCTGCCGGGGGCATCGTGGTGCCGGGGTACTTCGCCCTGACCCTGACCGAGCCAGCACGGGTCATCGCCACGATACTCGTCGCGCTCGCGACCTTCCTGATAATCAAGCTCTTGTCGCGCGTGATGCTCGTGTTCGGGCGCCGGATGCTGCTGCTCGGCGTACTCGTCGGATACCTGCTCGGCTACGTTACGAAGATCGTGCCGACCCTCACCATCGCCAGCCTGCACCTTGACGTGAGCGTAATCGGCTACGTGATTCCGGGCCTGCTGGCCTACTGGATGAACCGGCAGGGAGTTGTGGAGACCATCTCGACCATGTTGATTGCGGCGGTCCTGACCCGGCTCATCATTACAGCGATCTCCGGGGGTAGTTTCTAGTGCGGCGCAGGCAGGGCAAGGTCAACCGCTGGGTGCTGGTCGCGCTCGCAGGAGTGTCTGTCCTGTTCTTCATCGCTGTGAACCGGTCGGTGCGGCCGGTGCGCAGCCGCCTTTACGATACCAAGCTGGCCAGTGCCCGGCTTGCCGCGCAGGCTTTTGCCGCGGTGAGGGACTACCGGCAGCAGCTCGGCACGCCGATTGACAGCGTCAACGACCCGAACGGCACCGGGCTTGTCGGTCTGCTGTATTCGCAAACCACCTACGGTCGCAGTGACTTAAGCGACGCCCTGACCACAACCAACCCGAACTTCGCGGCCGCGCTCGTCGAGATGCTGCACCGGGCCGGGGTCAGGCCCGGGGACAGCATCGGCGTGAGCTGGGACGGTACGTACCCGGCCCTGAACATCGAACTGCTGGCCGTGGCCAGGACGATGAACCTGAGGCCGGTAATCGTTACCGCGCAAAGCGCCGGTTCATGGGGCGCGAACTACCCGGGGCTCGCGTGGCTGGACATCGAACGCCTGCTGGTGCGGGCCGGGCTGTGGAACTACCGAAGCGCATGG
Source organism: Caldifarciminota bacterium (assembly GCA_026397595.1). Taxonomy (GTDB): domain Bacteria; phylum Hydrothermota; class Tepidihabitantia; order Tepidihabitantales; family Tepidihabitantaceae; genus UBA2258. The sequence continues at coordinate 652 of JAPLUO010000371.1, read as the reverse complement.
GCTACTCTCGGCGGCGAGAACGATGCCGGTCGTGGTCTGTCGCCGGAGGGCCGAGCGATTCTCGTCGCCGCGGCGGAGTCGAGCGGCGTGCCAGTCGTGACTCCGGCGTCGCCGACCGAAGGCATCGACCGCAGAGCAGACGCATTCAAGGGCGTTCGGGCGCTCGTGTCTATCGGGCGGTCAGTGGCGGACGTCGGGGACCTGAAGGCCAGGGTTCCGTCGCGCGTGCTTGCCGGCAGGCCGGCGCGCAACGGCAAAGCCGGCGCGATCCGGGCGATGCTCGAACAGGGAATCCCGGTCGTGCGAATCGGCAATCCAAGCCAGGTTGCGATTGACTTCCACCTGCCGGTCTCGCCGGGCCGGATGCCCGAAATCGGCAAGGGCCGGCTCTATCTTGAGCGCCGGTACTCGGTCGTCCTGTCGGCCATCGCTTCGCTGATGCTGCTCGTGCTGCTAGGGCTGGTCGTGCGCTATGACCTCGAATGGTATCTCGGAGTGAGGGAGGAGAACGGGGAGTGCGCCGAGATAAGCTGATGAGAGACCAGTCTGTGAAAGTCAGACCTGAGAAAAGGCATAGCTGCCACCTCAGAACTGAACTCTGCACCTGGTGGAGTAATCCGCCATCGTGAAGCCAGAGGAATGAGATACCGGG
>JAPLUO010000107.1 GCA_026397595.1 Caldifarciminota bacterium | reverse complement strand
GGGCAAGATTCATCTGTACCCACCATAATACAATTATTATGGTACAAGTCAAGCAGGAAATCGGCTCCGGCCACAAAGCCGCAGCCGATGTCAGCTAACTAGCTGTGATATGCTAAGATGCAGAGCTTTCGATTTCTCTGGTAGCAGGCAGGATAAGGTAGCAGGTAGCAGGTAGGATGTAGAAGGTAGGGAATCGGCCGGCCCTGCATACTACCTCCTGCATTTTACCTCCCACATTCTACCTCCTACATTCTACCTACCTGGTTCCAGTAGCATCAGCAGGTAGTCGAAACCGGTGCCCGCGTTGTTCTCGTAGCCGCCGACGAGGAGACGCTCTACGCCCGACGCATCACGCCTGACGCACAACGCAACCGGCTTGGCTTCGCCCGCGCCGGTGCTGGCGTGGGTGAATGTCCAAAGGGTATCGCCCGAGGCCGAGTAGCCCAGCAGGACCATGTCTGGAAACCCGGTCGCACCCACCGAACTGCCGCCGACAATAACGCGGTCCTTCCGGTCGGCTACAATGCAGGAGCCGCGGTCGGCGCCGTTCCTCGCGCCGTTGTAGCGCCGGACCCAGAACCGTTCGCCGGCCGGCGAGTACTTGACCGTGGCGACGTCGAAGGAAGACGCAGTGCCGGTCGACTGGCCGGTGACGAGGATATTGCCGGCGGAGTCGAGGCAGGCGGCCGATGCGACGTCAACCCTGCCGTCTCCGTCATAGGTTTGCTGCCAAAGCTGGTTGCCGGTTGTGTCAAAGCAGCTCGTGTAGTAGTCGAACGAGGTGCCCGCACCGGTTGTCGATCCGACGGCGTACACGAGAGGCGAGAAGCGAGAAGCGAGAGGCGAGTCCGACAGCAGTACGGCGGCGGGCATGTCGGTTGAGTGGCCCGGGCCGTCAATGTCGCGGAACCAGTCAAGGGACCCGTCGGCTCGGTACTTGAGCAGCGTGATGTCGGTTCCGGGCTGGCGGTTAACTACCTTGGCGACGACGTAGCAGTTGCCGGCACGGTCAACGGCGAGGGCGGTAGCTCCGTCATCCATCCCGGCCCGGCCGTTGTAGAACCGCTGCCAGAGGGTGTCGCCTTTGGCCGAGTACTTGACGAGCGACACGTCGGTGTCCGCACGCTTCACGCCTGACGCATCAGGCGCGATGCCGGCCTCCACGGGCTTGTGCTTGGAGAACCCGGCGACGTACAGGCAGTTATCAGGGCCGACCGCGAGCGCCGCCGGCTTGTCGTCCGAGTGGAACGGTGAGTCGTAGCGGCGGAGCCAGACTTGGTCCCCAGCTTGGTTGTACTTGATGAGGAGGAAGTCCCAGCCGATGTTGAAGTCGGCAATCGAGCCGCCGGCGGCGATGATGCTGCCGGCGGAGTCACGCGCAAGGCACCAGGAGCGGTCCTCGCACTTGAGCGGCGAGCCGTAGCGCCGGGCCCAGACGGTCTTCCCCTGCGGGCTCACGCGCAGCGTGGCGAAGTCGAAGTCGGTTGTATCACCGAAGCTGTACCCGGGAATCCAGCAGTTGCCCGCGCTGTCGGTGACGAGCCTGGTCAGCTTGTCCTCGCCGTGGACGGGCCCGTCATAGCGGGCAGACCAGACAACGCGCGGCGCGGCCAGCGCTGACGAGAAGAGCATACAGAATACAGCACACAGAACACAGGCTGGCGGAATCCGGCCGAATCCCTGAATGCTGTCTACTGACTGCAGTTTACTTCTGCTCACGCTCACGTGTGCGCGTTGACGTAGAACCACCGCCGATTGTAGGTTGCGTAGTGCCTTTGGTCAAGAGAACAGCGACGTGTTGCCGGGTGACTAGTGTCCTGTAACTAACGGTTCTTTACACCCGGCAGCACCGCATGGGTCTGTCACTCTGAGCCGAAAGGCGAAGAGTCTTCGGAGCCCACGATTCTTCACTTCATTCAGAATGACATGTTCGACCCGCACAAGTCTGCCCTGCTGTGTTGTCAACGTATTTCGCTTACACCACACTAGCGGACTATGACGAGCTTGCGTGGCTTTGTCACACCGGGTCTGAGGGCGATGTAGACCCCGCTGCGGAGTCCGCTCAGCGACATCGTGCCGGGCTGAAGGTCTGCAACCTTGCGGCCCGAGATGTCGTACAGCGAACCCGGTACGTACACTTCGAGACTCTCACGGCCCAAGAAGGGTTGTCGCGCCGGCGACTCTCCCAGTCTGATCGAATCCTCAATCACAGAGAGCAGGCCGGGATAGCCCGCGACATAGATGGAACCGGTGGACAGGTCCATGACCGGAGCACAGGTCGCCGTCCCGCACCCGGGTACATCGTCCTTCTCTCCCGATTTGCCGTCAAAGAACAGGACAGCGCCCGAATCATCCGTGCAGTATACTCGGTTGGCAGATGGACTGTAGCCTATCCATCGTAGCGGTCTCTCTAACACCGCCGTATCACGCGGAGTCAGCGTTCGGGCGTCGAGTGTCAGGAGGCGCCACGAATCCTTGGCGGCGCAGTACAGCCGTTCTGCGGGTTCGTTCACGGCGAAGCAGGTTCCCCGAACCGGCGAGGGCACGGACGCGACTACATCTCCGGTCTGCTCGTCTATCGCCTTGAGTGTTTCGTCCTGCTCGACGTACAGCAATTCCAGATGAGAGTTCTCCCCAAGCACGGCGTCTACAGGGCTCCACTTCTCGACTACGCTGTCTTTCTCCGTGTTGATGACTATGAGCGAGTCCCTTACGCGGGTGTAGACACGACTAAGTCGTGCAGCAAAGACCAGAGGCTCGCAATCGTAGAAGCCGGGGAGATGGATGCTTCCCCTAATGGCACCAGTGCGCAGGTCAATGACGGTCAGGCCGTCAGTTTCTGCGCAGTACACCTTGTGTACCCTAGGGGCCAGATACGCCCGCTCCGTGGCAATCGACACGGACTGTAGCAGGTCGCCGGACTTCCCGTCCAGAATGAACAGACCGAAGGAATCGGGCGCCAGGTGCTCATCGCCCCGAACCATCAGACGATTCAAGTCGGAATCGCAGATGATCGTCCCCGGCTGCGCCGGCAGCGTTACGCTGCCGACACACACGCCCTGGTCAGGGTCGATAATCGCTATGCGGTGACTGGCGTCAGCAACAAAGAGAAGCCGCTCGCCTGGATTCCAGCACAGCGACCGCGGCTTGCTGACTGTCGGCACCGCATCAAGCAGAGTGTCCCCGCTGCAGCCAAGGACGAGGATTTCACCGTAGTATGAGTTCGTGCAGTACACCACGTCGGCGATCGGGTCCCAGCACATGGCATATGGGATGTACAGGTGTGGGAATCTGGCGAGCATTGACCCGTCAGTGCCGTCGAGCACGTCGACTTCGCGCTCCATACACCAGCAATTGTCGGCATCAGCCAGGTAGACCCTGTTCGACCGGGGCGAGACGACCAACACCGGCTCTTCGGTCTCGGTAATCTCAGCCTCGCCGACCACCTGCTCGGTGGCGGCATCAAGGACGTACATAACGCCGCAGTCGCCGGCGCAGAACAGCCGGTTGCTTGCAGGGTTGTAGCATGCCCGAAGCAGGTTGTCCTCGGCCGAGACTTCCACGCGCCGAGAGATCGCGTTCGATGTCCCGTCCACGACGAACAGCGTGCCGGGCCACGAGCAGCAGTAGACCCTGTCCGTTGACGCATTGTAGCACAAGCCGGTCAGACAGGTATCGTCCGCGAACACGTGGCGGGCTAGTATTACTCTGTTATGTGGAATCAAGCGGTGGTCGGGGAAATCGTGTCTTGCAGCAGGGGCAGCGTCCGACTAACCGCACCAGCCACGGTTGCATCGCGTGCAATACCTTCTCCCACGTAGCACCAGAAGTTTTTTT
>JAPLUO010000054.1 GCA_026397595.1 Caldifarciminota bacterium | reverse complement strand
TCCCGACCCGAGCCCGAGCATTGCGTCGCCGCGGGTGGCACTTGACGACGGTCTTCAGGACCCCGACGGCCTCAGGACAGAGGCGGCGGAGAGAAACAACGTCGCGAAAACGACGATCCTGCACGCTTGTAGTACAGATTGGCTGGGCAGAGGATGAAGGCGTAGGGATTGGGATGACCAATGACCAGACCCTGAGTCCCACTGACCAGTGTCCAGGTACCAGTGGCCAGTGAGGGCAAGTAATGACTGGAAACTGGGAACTGGAAACTCGCGTAGCGAGCCATGTCGGTAAAGGAATCGGTGGAAGCGAAATGCCCGGCCTGCGGTGAGGAGTCTTCGACCACGGTCTGGCGTTCGATGAATGTGACTCAGGACTCCGATGCCAAGGAGCTGCTCCTGGCCGGGACCGTGAACGTGTTCCAGTGCCCGAAGTGCGGGTACGAGTCCATGCTCGACATTGACTTCCTCTACCACGACATGGAGCGGAAGTTCTGCGTCCAGTATTACCCGTATGAGCGGCTGGCGGACGACGGCTTCCTTGCCCACTTCACGATTGGTGCCGAGCCGGCGATAGCGGTTCCCGACGGGATGCAGGTGAAGCCGGGAATGGACTACCTGACGCACCCGCACATCGTTTTCGAGATGGGGGAGCTGGTGCGCTACGTCGCGTTCCGCGACCGGCTGTACGAACTGGACAGCGGAGAATCGGGCACCGGCGTCACTGGCTAGTCGGACTCGGCCGCCCGCCCGGGCCGAGAACCAACGTGGATGTTGTTAGGCCTAAGGACAGGGCTCCACGGGTTTTGTTTGCGGTGGCGTGCAGGCAAGCCGACAGCGGGCAGGAATGAGCCGTCTTGGCCGCGTCGTTTGCCGCCGGGTTGACATTCGGCAACAGTCTGCTACCATCTGAATCCGCACCGACAATAGAGGAAAGAATTCCGATTGGTGATTAACGAATGACGGAGGCTCGACGCCGGCCACGGGGGCCGATGATGGGGTTCCGTGATTGGAGACATGATGGTTGAATCCTGCATTATGCTGAGCGGCCAGCCGCTGGAAATCCGCTGGCACGGGCGCGGCGGGCAGGGCGCGAAGACCGCGGCGCTCCTGTTCGGCGAGGCAGCGCTCGATACCGGGATGTACATCCAGGCGTTCCCGGAGTACGGGCCGGAGCGCATGGGCGCGCCGGTGGCCGCGTTTAACCGGTTGTCCGACAAGCCTATCCGTTCTCACGCCGGCATGAAGACGCCGCGCGTCGTGGTCGTGCTCGACGCATCGCTCATCGAGCCGGCCAAGGTCACCGAAGGCCTGGGCGACGGCGGCATTCTGCTTGTGAACTCGAACGTTGACCCGGCCGAACTGCGCAAGCGGTTGAACCTGCCGCCGGGCATTAAGCTCTACGTCGTGGACGCTTCGAAGATAGCGATGGAGACCGTGGGCAAGAACGTGCCCAACACGCCGATGCTCGGCGCGCTGGTGAAAGCGACCGGCGTGCTCGAGTTCGAGCCGTTGATGGAGGCAATCAAGCACAAGCTGGGCGAGAAGTTCCGGGGCGGCAAGGAGAAGTTCATCGAGCCGAACCTGGTCAGCGTGCGCCGGGCGTATGAGGAGGTTCGATGCTGAGGGCACCGGACGAAGTCAGAGGTCAGATGCTAGAAGCTAGAAGTCAGAAGTGCGGACGGCGGACGGAGGAGGCGGAATGGCGAAGCTGAAGAGCTGGAAAGAGCTGCCTTGCGGGGCGATTATCGACGACCCGAAGGCGGTGCTCGACAACAAGACCGGCGCGTGGCGTTCGCAGCGCCCGGTCTGGAATAAGGACAAGTGCATCCAGTGCCTGACGTGCTGGATCTACTGCCCGGACTCCGCCATCATGGTCGAGGACGGCAAGATGACCGGCATCAACTACGACTACTGCAAGGGCTGCGGCATCTGCGCGAACGTCTGCCCGACCAAGGTGCAGGCGATCACAATGGAAGAGGAGCGCAAGTGAGGAATTGCAGATTGCAGATTGCAGATTGCAGATTGACGGACAGGAGGCGGACGTGATTCTGGCGAAGACCGGCAATGAAGCGCTGGCGTATGCGATGAGGCAGATCAACCCGGACGTGGTTGCCGCGTACCCGATTACGCCCTCGACAGAAATCGTCCAGATATTCGCCCAGTACGTGAGCGACGGCAAGGTCGACTCCGAGTTCGTCGCGGTGGAGAGCGAGCATTCGGCGATGGCCGCCTGCATCGGCTCGGCCGCGTCCGGCTGCCGGACGATGACCGCGACCGCGTCGCAGGGGCTCATGCTGATGCACGAGATGCTGTTCATCGCCGGCGGCCTCAGGCTGCCGATAGTGATGCCCATCGCCTCGCGCTCGATTTCGTCGCCGCTGAACATCCACGGCGACCATTCCGACTCGCTCGCTTCGCGCGACTCGGGCTGGATGCAGTTCTTCTGCGAGACAGTGCAGGAAGGCTACGACACGCTCATCCAGTGCGTGAAGATTGCCGAGCGGGCGTCGCTGCCTGTGATTTGCGCCGTGGACGGGTTCATCCTGTCACACTGCATGGAGCGGCTTGAGACGTTCGAGGATAAGCCGGTGCGCGAGTTCATCGGCTCGTACAAGCCGAACTACAATCTGCTCGACTACAAGAAGCCGATTCTTGTGGGGCCGGCGACGATGCAGGACTACTTCTTCGAGTTCAAGCGCTCCCAGATTGAGGGGATGAACCAGGCGCTGCCGATAATCGAAGAGGTGCAGGCCGAGTTCAAGCAGAAGTTCGGCCGGGGCTACGGGGTCATCGATGAATACCGCTGCGAGGATGCCGAGGCGGTCGTGCTGTTGATGGGCTCAGCCTGCGGCACGATGCGCGACGCGGTTGACACGATGCGCAACCAGGGCAAGAAGGTCGGGATGGTGAAGCTACGCGTGTTCCGGCCCTGGCCGGCCCAGGTGCTGAAGGAGTCGCTCAAGAAGTTCAAGACGGTCGCGGTGATGGACCGCGCCGACACTGTCAACGCGTGGGGCGGCGCGCTCTTCACTGAGACGACGTCCGCGCTCTACGACCTCGCCCAGCGGCCCAAGGTGCTCTCGTACGTCTACGGCCTCGGCGGCAAGGAGTTCTCGCTCGCCGACGCCGCGACCGTACTCGAACAGGCGTATGCGGGTAAGAAAGAAGACCTCGTGACCTACATCGGAGTGAGGTAAGCCATGGCACGACTAAAGGACCTCTGCAAGAACCCCGAGCTCTTTTCGAGCGGCCATCGTGCCTGCGCCGGTTGCGGTGAAGCGCTGGCAGTGCGGCAGATACTGCTGGCCGCGCCTCAGCCGGTTGTCGGCATCATGCCGACCGGCTGCACCGAAATCTTCTCATCCATCTACCCGCATTCGGCGTGGCAGATACCGATGATTCACACCGCGTTCGAGACCGCGGCTTCGACCGCTTCCGGCGTCATCGCGGCATACAACTTTCACAAGAAGATGGGCAACATCAAAGAGGACGTGAAGTTCATCGCATTCGGCGGCGACGGCGGGACTTATGATATCGGGTTCCAGGCCATATCCGGCGCATTCGAGCGCAGGCACAAGTTCCTCTACGTCTGCACCGATAACGAAGGCTACATGAATACGGGCATCCAGCGCAGCTCGGCCACGCCCTATGGCGCGCACACGACGACTACGCCCGCAGGCGCAGTGATTCCGGGCAAGACGGTGCCGCGCAAGGACATCATGGAAATCATGATTGCCCACAACGCGGCGTACGCGGCGCAGACTACTATCGCGCTCTGGAACGACCTTGTCACCAAGGTCGGCAAGGCGCTGGCCGCGGACGGGCCTTCGTTTATCAACGTGCTCGTGCCCTGCCCGCTCGGCTGGGGCCATACCGGCAACCTGACCGTCGAGATGTCCAAGCTCGCGGCCGACACCTGCTTCTGGCCAATCTACGAATGGGAGAACGGCAAGTACAAGATCAACTACGAGCCGAAAGAGAAGAAGCCGATAGAGCAGTTCATGAAGCCGCAGGGCCGGTTCAGCCACCTGTTCAAGGACGACAAGGGCAAGGCTGTCATCGCCGAAGCCCAGCGTCAGATTGACACACAGTGGGCGTTGCTCCACAAGCGGCAGGAGGCGTTCGGGATGTCCTGAGCAGCACAAGCTCAAGCACAAGCCCGCGGGCCGGCTACAAGCCGGCCCGCGATTGTTGACACTGGGGTATTCGCGGGGGAGACTGGCCGTCCGTCTTGACATCCCGGTCCGTGAGTCCTAGAATCCAGCCATGACCGAGCCCAAACCGACCATGACGCCTATGGGATCACGTGTCCTTGAAATCCACCCCACTTCTGTGAGGGAATCGACGATGGATTTCGGAAGGAGTCGGCCATGAGTTCTACTCGACAAATAGCCTGTCCGTACTGCAAGAAGCCACTCCGATGGGAGCCAGAGCGCGCAGGTCAGGCAGCATCGTGTCCGTCCTGCAAAGGCTTCTTCACGATGCCGCTCGCAGAGCGAAACCCCAGCAGGCATAAGATCACCGAAGAAGGCCCAACTGAGGAAGCGGCGAAGCTTAAGCTCAAGGCTCGAATACCGCCTGATGCCTATGTCCTAAGTGAATCGGCGACGGGCAAGCGCACCTGGCACGTACGTGCCGTCGGACCGGATCTGCAGACGGCGCTTTCGAGGGCTCAACCGCTCGTGCCTCCAAACGCAACCGTGCTGGGTCAGAACACCATCGAGCACTTGGCGAAGGACGTACTCAGGGTTTCCGCAGACGGCGAGCAGGGCGCCTGCGAGAAAGTGGCTTGGGGTTTAGTCGAGCAGCTAAAGGCGGAGGGCGTGAAGGTTTCGGTGCGCGCCAAGTCGGAGCACGCCGATCTGAGCACGCCCAGCGTGGATGTTTGGGGTACTCCCGGCTTGGACAAAATGGCTGGGGACTTGGAGGTGGCGATTCGGCACAGACCGGGCCTTTTCTCACCCAAAAGGTACGAGGCAGTCGTCCAATACGCCATTGTGCAAATCGACTACGAGACCCCTGCTGAAGCACACGTCGAGTACGGCGACGAGGTCGACTACTACTTGTACCAGAAAGATTGGGAGAAGTTGGTGAAGATCGGCACACGCGCCGCACCGTACTTGGTGGAGGCACTGGAAGCATCACCAACCCTGACATATGATATCCTCGGGGCGCTGCGCAGCATCGACGGCCACCTGTTTGAGGCGTACGCACACAAGATCATGAGAGACGGTGGGAGTACGGGGAAGGACGCGCGCCTCTGGCTCAACAGGGGGCGGAGCGACGAAGAGCAGTACGTGACGTGTCCGGTATGCGACACGTACTTGGGAGTGCGCAAGGAGCTCCTTCGAGCTGGACACCGCATAACATCGAAAGAGAGAGCTGCGGCAGCAGTGAAGAACATCGATGTCATCGGTCGGGGTACGAGCGTCTGCCCGAAGTGTGGGGCGGACGTCATTGTGGGGTAGTTCCTTGTACAGAACTCCAGGCGGAATTCCGGGGACGCAACAAAGGACTGCTGATCTCGGACGCGCGCCCGCGCATTTGACTTCCCGCTCCGGTCGCTGTGACGAACTCCTGAGCCCCGTGCCTAGTTGACGAAGCTGCGCTATTGCAGTAGAGTCGAAGTCGTCAGGAGAACGACATGATTGGCGCCAAGGACCGAGAGACAATCGCCGAAGTGGCCCGCAGGTTCAATGGGTCCTGCGTGGTTCTGTCTTGCTCGTTGCTGATGTGAGCGACGCCGCAAGGGTCCGATTCCCTTGATGACGAAGAATCCAGAGATGGCTGCCTTGGAGCAGCAAATCAGGGAACTCGACAGCGAGAAGCAGAGGCTACTCGTCCGCATCGAAGAACTGAGACGGGAAGTGCCGCCGGCGGCTGAGCTATTGGGGCAACCGGTTGCGCTCGAGACTCCCTCCACTCCCCAGGAGAAAGTGGCGTTGTTTCTGTCGCTATTTCGCGGTCGAGAGGACTTGTTTCCGAAACTCTGGGAGAATGCACGAAAAGGAACGAAGGGGTACTCGCCTGCCTGTCGGAATGAATGGGTTCCGGGGGTATGCTCGAAGCCTCGAACGAGATGCTCCGTGTGCCCGGACCAGAGTTTCCTGGCTCTTGATGAGGCTGCCGTCGAGGACCATCTGCGTGGCGGATGCACAATCGGTACGTATGCCATTCGGAAGGACGATACATGTATCTTTCTCGCCTGCGATTTCGACGGCAGCGGCTGGCAGGAAGACGCGAACGCGTACCAGCGGGCCGGAGCCGAATGCGGGGTTGACGTTGCTCTTGAGCGGTCCCGGTCCGGAAACGGCGCGCACGTTTGGGTTTTCTTCAGTGAGCCGGTGGCAGCCGAACTGGCTCGGCGACTTGGGACTTTGCTGCTGGCGCGAGCGCTCGACTCTCGTCCGGAGATAAGCTTCAAGAGCTACGACCGGTTCTTCCCCAGTCAGGACTACCTGCCCAAAGGTGGGTTCGGCAATCTCATCGCCCTGCCACTCCAGAAGCTGCCGCGCGAGAAGGGCAATAGTGTATTCCTCGACTCGCAGTTCGAACCTGTCCAGGACCAATGGGGCTACCTTGCTAGCACCCACCGCCTCAGTGCCGACAACGTGCGAAGCATCCTTCGAGATCACGCCGACCTTGGGACGGAACCGGACTCGTACCAGTCCACAGACGCCACCATACGAGCCGACGAGCGTCTGCTGGCAGTAAGGGATGCAGACGGTGGCCAGCAGATAGCGGGCAGGACGGTGAGCATACAACTGGATGCCGGCCTTTCCATTCCCCGCGAGGGACTGCCTCCCAAGTTGGTTGGCCGACTCAAGCGGCTCGCGGCGTTCCCGAACCCGGAGTTCTACAAGCTGAATCGTATGCGGTTGCCGACCTACCCGCATCCTCGGATTATCTTCAGCGGAGAGCTGCAGGCCGACCGGCTCGTTCTGCCGCGCGGAGTGCTGGATGACGCAGTCCGCGTGCTCCGTGGTGCCGGCGCGTCGGTAACGGTGCAGGATTGCCGTCCATCCCCCCGGGGCATTCGGGTCAAGTTCTGCGGCCAGTTGATGACCGAACAGCAGAAGGCGGTTCGGGCACTCAAGTCGCACGATTTCGGCGTGCTTGTAGCTCCTCCTGGTTCGGGCAAGACGGTCGTGGCTTGTGCGTTGATCGCCCGGAGAAGGGCACCGACGCTGGTTCTGGTTCACCGTCAGCAGCTCGTCGAACAGTGGCGGAGCAGGCTCCATGAGTTCCTGGATTTGACGGAGGAGGAAGTGGGTATCGTCGCCGGGACAAAGAAGAAGCCTACGGGCAGAGTTGATATTGCCATGATTCAGACCCTGAGCCGCGCTGCCGACCTCGACGACATTCTGCCGCACTACGGCCTGCTTGTGGTTGACGAATGCCATCATGTTCCGGCCCGGTCATTCGAACTCGTTCTCAAGACACTTCGGGCCCGGTTCGTTCTGGGGCTCACTGCCACACCTTATCGAAAGGACGGCCTTCAGAAGATGATTCACTTCTATTGCGGTCCGACTCGATATGAAACGCTGACTGCGGATGGTGGTGCGTTGGCCAAGCGGGTCGTGGTTCGCGAAACCGGGTTCCGAATGCCGGAGAGTGCAGGCTTTGCCGTACCCATACACGTTGTCTGGCACTACCTTACGAGGGACGACACACGCAATGCGATGATCGCTGAGGACATAGCCAGCGCCATGTTGCAGGGCAGGACTCCCCTCGTTCTATCCGACCGCAAGGAACACCTCAAGTCACTTGCTGACGAAGTGGCGAAGAGGGTTGGCGAGGAGGCCGTGCGCATCTTCCGACTGGATGGGGAGGTGCCGCTTCCCGTGAGAAAGAAGGTGGTGGCGGACCTCACTGTCGCTCAGGAGCGTGGAGAGAAAACCTGCCTGCTTGCGACTGCGTCGTTGGTCGGCGAGGGATTCGACCTTCCCCAGCTCGATACGCTCTTTCTTGCCATGCCGGTTGCCTTCAAGGGCAGAATCGTTCAATACGCCGGCCGGCTGCATAGGCTTCACGAAGGTAAGGAAGACGTCCAGGTGTACGACTATGTTGATTCGCAGTGTGCCGTGACGCTGAAGATGTACCACAAACGCATCCGCGCTTACCGGAGCATGGGCTACTCACTGGACGAACCCGCGGGCATGATTGGTGCGAGCCGACCAGCAGTATGTCCTGCATTGCCGAATCCTCCGTAGCCGGTTGGAGACCTTCCTCACGCTGCGTCGCGCTGGCGGCCATGTATCCGTCAGATTACAGCCAACGATTCTCGGTCAGTGACGGTCTCGGCCGCCGAGGAGCCATTTCCAGAGCGGGATGAAGGCGACTCGCCTGCCCTTCACGTTCTCGATTGCATCGCGGTCTTCGTTGACCACGAGCAGGCGAGAGCACCGGAGTTCGCGGCCGGCCTTGAGCAGGGCGCGCAGTTCGCGCTTGCGCGTGTCCGGGTCGGTCAGGTCAGAACAGACCTGAATCAACTGCTCGACCCGGGTTCCGTTGCGCACCACGAAGTCAACCTCTTCGTGGAGTGCGTTCTTCCAGTAGTGGAGCTCGACACCGGGCCGACCGGCAGCGCGGCGCAGGAGTTCGACCGCGACCAGATTCTCATAGAGCCGTCCGGTTGAGTGGGAGAGCCGGGTGGAGAGCGACGTGGTGAAGACGTTGTCGATGAAGTAGGCCTTCCGGGCGTGCTGCAGTTCGTTTCTGACCGAGGGCGAAAACGCCGTCAAGCTGAACATGAAGTACGAACCTTCGATGCTTGCCAGGTAGCGGTGGAGCGTGGTGTTACCTACCGCATAGTTGAGACTGCGGAGCGTGTTGTGCAGCTTGGTGACCGTGTAGGTCGTCGAGTTCAATAGCAGACGAAGCAGGGCTTTCATCGCTTCGTCGTTTCGGATGTGGCTGCGCTCTACGATGTCGCGCCGGACTACAGTCTGGTAGTACGACTGGGCGATTTCCACTCTGCGCTCCCGGTCGGCGAGGACGATCTCCGGCAGCCCGCCCCAGCGAAGGTACTCGTCAAGGGCTCTGAGCAGCAGGGCTTTCTCCTCGGTCACGTGCTCCAGTGCCTTGAGGTCGATGGTCACGTTCCGAAAGCGAAGGAACTCCGGGAAGGACAACGGAAACATCTTCACGAGCAGAAACCGACCCCGGAGTTCGGTCGGTATTTCCTCGGCGGACATCTTCGACGAAGAACCGGAGACGAAGAGACGGATGTCCTCGGTGTCGTGTACCCGGCGCACCCAGCGGCTCCAGTCGGGCACAGCCTGAATTTCATCGAGGAGCAGGAACCGGGGCGGTCGGGCATTAGCCTGCCCGAGGGCAGGCAGAAGCCCGGTCAGGGTTTCAGTACGCAGGGGCACACGCTCGTCCTCGAAGTTCAGGTAGACGACCTCTTCCCTGGTCAGGGTCTTGAGAAGCCCCTGGGCGAGCAAGAGCAGGGAACAGGTCTTGCCGACCCGACGAAACCCCGACACGGCGATGACCTTGTTCGGGCTCATGTCCGCGTACTCCGTGAGGTCGAGGTCGCGACTGACCATTGCCGGCAGCTTCCGGCGGGACCACTCCAAGGCAAGTGTTGCACCTATATCGCTCATGGGACAATACTATATGGTTTTTGTCCCATGTAAAGAAAGCCATCGTCGAAGCCCATCGCCTGACCGACGCGCAATGGGCGTTGCTGCACAAGCGGCAGGAGGCGTTCGGGGTGGTCTGAACAGCACGAGCTCAAACACAAGCACGCGGGCCGGCCAATAACCGGCCCGCGGTTGTTGGCGCGCCCGAGGAGAACAGGAGCCTGAGCGGCGCGTGGGACAGGCGACGAACGTGGCGTGGTCCGAATAGTACTACTTGCCGGTTGGGCGAGGCCGGTGGAGCCGTCGGGTTCAGCCAGAGGGCCGGGTCGCTCCCGGCGCTACTCGAAGAAACGTCTAGGAATGTCGGCGCTGGTATTGCCGTGCGACCTGTTCCTTGGCGAAACACCGGATGCAACGAGGCACGTCCGGCAGCGTGGTAATGTGAGTGAAAGACTCTACCGCGGAGGTTGATTGCACCAACCGCTAGTCAAAGGCAAGTGCGTCACCGTGAGGTGAGGTGCGAAGGAAGCCGGAGGCAAACCTGCGCTTTGAGGAACACGAATCCCATACGAGGCCGGGTCAGTCGGGCGAGTTGGCATCGAACAGCGAAGCCCAATGCAATCAAAGACTGACAAGGTAGATGGGGCAAGGGTGCAGGGAAAGTCAGCGTTCTTACCTGGGGAGACCTGCTGCCACGCGGTCTTCGGACGGCAACTCCAATCGTGAGGTTGGAT
>JAPLUO010000099.1 GCA_026397595.1 Caldifarciminota bacterium | reverse complement strand
GGCAGCCCTTCAAGACCGACCGCACCGACTGCTCGGGTAACAACCTCAGGGCTTTGCTCATGACTCGCCTTCCGGCTCAGGCTTCTGCGCCAGCCGGTCGAACAGCTCGCCGGCAAGGAACACTGCCGTATTAGCCTCCAGGCCGAAACCGATCCACTTCGCGAACAGCAGCTCTATACAGTACGCCAAGTCCGGCCCGGACTTCGTCCGCATCAGCCGGCAAAGCTCGGACACGTACCACCGGTACTGATTCAGCTTCGAAAACGGCAGGGCAGCGCCGTCAATCAGCGGGTCGATTACGCCGCGCGCCATCGCGTCGGCAGCAGCCGGCTCAAGCCCGAAAACCCGTTCCGGACTCGGGCTGGCCCTCACCCGGGACAGAAGGTCCCGGGCGGCCTTGCTAAGCCCAGTTCTCTTGGAACTTTGGGCTGTAGCGGCCTTCTTTGCAGCCTTCATCTTTCCTCCTCTTCAGGCCCTAATCCGGCCTGAACGTATCAGTTCCTAACCAATGATTCCCTTCTGAGGCCGGAATCCCCACAACTTTCCCGCGAAATCGCCACTTTTCGGGGTACCCCCACGGCCTGGGGGATGGCTCTTTGGGCCCAAATGGAATCCCAAGTCGAATCCCAAGTGGAAATCCAAATGCGGTCCCAAGTGAAATCCCAAGTTGACACCCAAATGGAATCCCAAGTGAAGGCCCAAATGAGATCCCAAGTGAACTGCCCTCTTCGGTCCCAAGAGAAATCCCAACTTCGCTGCCTTGTTTAGTGCCAAGTGAGGTCCCAAGTGGAATCCCAAATGGAATTCCATCTGCATTTCCCTGTGGAAATCCCTCTGGAATCCCTACTGGAATCCATTCTGAGATGACTGGTTCCGATTCTCGCGCGGGTCTGCCTACCGTATGCTGGAAACTGGGAACTGGAAGCCGACGCCGAGTCGCACTACAACGACAGCCGCCCGGCTCTCACCGGGCGGCTGTCTGATTGTCAGGCTCCTAGTCCGTCACTCGACTCCTTGAATCCTCGACTCCTAGAGCCCTCTTCTCTACTCCGTCTTCACCATCTTCCTCGCGGCCGTGAACTCACCGGTCTGGAGCCGGCAGAAATAGACGCCACTGCATGCCGGGCGTACTTGCTGGACCCGGCCATCCCACGCGGCGGCGTAACTTCCTGTGCGCATCCGCCCGGACGCAAGGGTCGGAACCACCCGGCCTGACTGGTCATAGACTCAGCGCATCACCACGAGCTTCTGAACGTCGCGCCGGGCACCCGCTTCGAAGCGAAGGAAGTAGACTCCTTCCGGCATCAGGCGTCCCAAGTTATCCGACCGGTCCCAGGTCACGTTGTACCGCCCCGGTGCACGTTCGCCGCGCACCAGCGCGCGGACCACGCGGCCCGAGGCATCGACGACGGTCAGCGACACAGGCCCGGCCTGCGCGACCTGGAATGGTATCCGGGCCGTGCCTCTCATTGGCATCGGCAAGGGCCGGCCCAGACCGGTCTCCAGGAGCGATGGTGCCGACCCGGCACTCTGCTGACCATCTCCCCCTCCCGGCGCGGAGTCCAACCACGGGTCGTATATGACACGGGTGAGGAACTTCCCAGGAAACGTGTCCGGCCTATCCGTGCCCCACCAGTTGTGTTGGGCCGTCAACCAGATCGCCATGTCCTCGGTCCGGCTCACCCACACGACGTTATCAAACAGGATGCTGTTGTAGCCGGAGTCCTCCTCAGTCCCGAGGTCCGGAAATGAAGTGCCGTCGCAGTATACGCCGATCGGATTCGAGTCCACAGTGTTCCATCGCAGGTGCGGGTCCGATCCTGCAAGACAGGCAATCCCGCTGAGCCGGTTCGACTTCACTGTGTTCCATCGCACATCCGGGTGCGACCCCAAGAAACAGGCAATCCCGTTGACAGTGTCGCCGAGCACCGTGTCGCCCACTACGGACGCCATCGATGTCCAGAGCGCGATACCGGCTTGACGGAAGCCGGATACATAGTTGCTGTCAACCCTGACCGAGTCGCCTGCATACCTGGTTTCGACCCCATACAGCGCCGAATCCCCGAGGGGGGTGCCGGCCACTATGTGGTTGTAAAGGACCTTGTGCGCCGTGCCGTGCGGCGCGCTATCCGTCGGCGTCGTTAGGTCGAACGACACGCCGACATGGCCATTGTCGCTCAAGTAGTTGGACTCTACCCGGCTCGGCTCTTGCGGCGGCCACAAGAACCAACACCTGACCCCGTAGACCCCGTTGTCCTTCACGTCGCTCTCAAGCACGTTGACGTGCCCATCGACGAGATTGTAGACCCCGGCGAAATCGCAGTAACGTATGCTGGACGTCTCTATCTCCGCGAAGGCGGACTGCACCTCTACACCGCAGTAGGCTGAATCCACATCGCAGTACACCAACTTGGCGTAGCTCCCAGGCTTAAGCCGGATACCATACCAGCGGTCCGCACTAGGCGACCCCGGGGTGGGCCGGGACGTGAAGTTGATGTCCCCCATCTCGCGCGTGCCTATCGCCAGCAGGCTGCAGCCTGGAGCGAGTATAAGGTCGGTTAAGATCGAGTCACCGCCCGGCAGCGATGTATCGGGCGCGGACACGAACTCGAGAGTATTGTGGGGCTCAATCGATAGCTTTACTCCGGAGTCAACCATCAAGTCGCCGGTGACGATGACGTCCGTAGAGCACGTCGAGATCTCACTCACGGAGAACCACTTGCCCGAGGCCGCGACTGAGGGACGGATGCTGAAAGAGTCATATTCTGGATGCACGCGCCATATTCGACTCCAGATGCTCGCCGTGTTCAGCGTGCCCCAGTATGTACCATTGGCAAGACATGACCCCCTGACGTGTTGGCCAACGTCGACGACGAGATCGTGGTCCCCGACGTTGTCCATCAGCACATTGAAGCCCGGAGAATCAGCGGTGCCCAGCAACAATGGAGGAGTAGCGGGGCTTGGATGGTACAGGTAGAACCCATCGGGTTGGTTGCTGACGACGACATTTCGCTTTGCGTAGCCCTGGCAGTTGTCGGTGTAGATGCCGCCTCCGGAAACACCGGCCGTGTCGAACTCGAACCAATTGTCAGACATCATTGTGTCTGCGGGTGGGTCTTGTGGTGGATTGTTGGCATCCCACTGGGAGACGTAGAGTCCGCCTCCAAATCTCCCTGCATGGTTGCCCAACACACGGTTGCCTTGTATGACAGGACTGCCGTACGCTGCCACAGCGACGAAGATGCCGCCGCCCCTTCCGTTGCTGGTGGCCGTACCCATAGCCCTGCAGTTCTCCACGAGGCACGAACACACCTTGACCGTGTCCGGCGGAGAATAGACCGGGAGTGTGTATGCGTAGTAAATCCCTCCGCCATTCGAATCGGCAACGCAGCTATCGATGTGGCAGTGCTCAATGGTGACTTTGCCATTACCGGCCAGGATGCCGGCGCCTTTCTGCGCGCCGTACGGGTTCCGAATCGTGAACCCCCTGAGAGTGGCGTGTGGCAACAGCGGTGGCAGAACGCCGAAAGCCATTGATACGGTAGGGCCAGCGCTTTCCGCAACGATGTAAACACTGTCCCATGTCGCCGGACACTGCGTTCCGCCAGGAAGGAAGCTCCGATTGACTACAGTCAGATTAATGTCCTGCCGGAAGGCCACGTTCTCTTCGTAGACGTACGGCGGCGAGTTCTGGCCGGGCGGCGGGCCCCAGACCGAGATGACGTCGCCGTTGCCGGCGTTGGTGATTGCGTCTTGGATCGTCCAATAGTCCTCGGGCACCTTGATGAGGTTTCCGTATGCGGTGATGGCACACGCAGTGGCAAGAACCAGCCACAGGATTCTCACTTGGAATTTCATTTCATTTTCCTCTCGCTGTCAGTCGGACAGCAATGTGAATTTGCATTTCTCTCTGAACCCGGCTGCCTCCAGGCAGCCGAAGTATACGCCTGCTGGGACGCGTCCGCCATCGGTCAGCCGGGCCTTCCAGGTGGCGGAATGCTGACCCGCAGGCAGGACGCCATCTACCATGTGTCCAATGCGACGTCCTGACATGTCATAGACCGCAAGGCTGACCTGGCAGGTCTGTGTTGTTGAGAAGCTGAAGCGTGCTCGGCCGCGCGCAGGCGAGGTGACCGCGAGCCTGACGGCTTGGGCACGCGCGACGGATTCGCCCTCCAGACTTCCCGGCGGCAGATACCTGTTGTAGAATATATCGTCGGAGGCGTCGTAGGTGGTTCCGCGCCACACCACCCAGGGACAGCCGTTCCTGTCCAGGCAGACGGCAGGGAGGCCATCGTGGTACGCGGTGTCGTTGTCGAGGCGCTCTTCTGACGACCACTCGCTCCCGTCGTAGTGCGCAGCGTACACGCGGAAACCGTCCGAGCCTTCGCCCTGCCGGTCCCACGCGACCCAGACGTTATCCGGTCGGTCTGCGGCGATGTCCGAGTACCATTCGTTGTAGTTGTGCGCGGTATCACTCGTCACTCGCACCGATGGCGTCCAGCCTGTGCCGTCATTCCGGCTGTAGAAGATGTCCCGGCCGGTGGCACCCTGTGCAACCCCCGTATAACAAACGTACAGGATGCCGGCATTGTCTATTGCGACGTGTGGGTCAGCCCAGCTTGTCGCACCGACAGCAGCGGTGTCGTTCACTGCAATCGGTGCAACCCAAGCGGCGCCATCATAGTAGCTGTAGCAGATCAGCCGCCGGCTGCTGTTGCACCAGACGACATGCGGCGTACCGTTCGCGTCAACGGCGAGTTCGCACCACCAGTGGTAGGTGCTGTCCGGCGGGCTAACCTGCATTTCCGGGTACCAGAAACCCGCGGAGTCGTACCAGCGACTGGCGAATACCGAGTAAGGAGTCATATCAGTTGGGCCGCCGTACCAGACGCACCAGACTTGGCCGCCGCCGCATGCGACGCGCGGGACGAAGTCGAAGTCGGTTGAGTCAAAGACGTTGACTATCGCCTCGGGACCCCAGCAATCGCCGGCATAGCGACTCGACCCGATGTTGCTGACCGTATCCGCGTAGCCGTTGTCCCACACTGCCCACGCCACGTTTGATTGGTCGAACGCAAGCGAAGGCTGCAGACGGGTCGGAACGCCAGGAGCATTTGGCCCGACGCCTCGCCCCGGTTCCCACGCGTCGCCTTGCCATCTCGCGTAGAAAAGAGAGGTATCAGCCGACCTCCGCGTGGCCTCCCACAGTACCCATGGGTTGCCGGACGAGTCAACCGCCACACACGGGACGCCGTCAGCAACGCTGTCATTCGGTGCGTTCACCCTGCGCTGCCCGATCCAGCCTGTGCCAAACGCGGCGGTAGCCGTCAGCGCGAGGACGAGCCGGATAGCATTGGCCCTCATGGCAACCGCCATCTTCTACCGCCGGGACTTCGAGGGAGTTGGGCCGTTCGGCAGGCCGGCTATGACAACTCTATCCCAACTCGGCGGACTCGGCGTTGTGCCAAGAAAGCTCCGATTTACCACAGTCAGGCTAATGTTCTGCGGGAAGACCACGTTCTCGTGATAGACGTACGGCGGTGTGTCCTGGCCAGGCGGCGGGCCCCAGACCGAGACCGTGTCGCCGTTGCCGGCGTGGTTGATGCCGTCTTGAATTGTCACGATGAATGGCAAGCTGGGAACGTTCACTACGTTCGCTTCTGCCATGTTCACGATGGCCGCTGCCAACACGAAACACAGGCAGGCTATTACTCTGTTCACGGTATTCTCCTTCTCATTATGTTATCTTCGTTCTAACAGAACAAAACTGCATGTTTCCTCTACTCCTGCTGCCTTCAGACGACAGAAGTAGATGCCGGGTGCGATGCTTCCTCCGTCTCCGTTACCGATGGGCCACTGCGCAGTGTGCGGGCCCGCGGCTTGACGTTCCTCATCCAGAGTCCCGAGTTTCCTGCCGATCCTGTCGTAGAACTCCAGCGAAACGTTGCCAGTGACCGGAAGTGCGTACCGGATAGTCACGGGCTGGACACAGGGACTCGGCACAGCGAGGGAAAGCGTGCGCGCTGCCGACGCCTGAGATACGGATTCCTCCACCCCCGCAGCGTCGTAGTGATTGTAGAAGATGTCGCTGTTGGTCGCGTCATACGCCGTCGCGTGCCAGGTAACCCACGGATACCCGGCGGGATCCAGACAGACCCAAGGGAAGAGGTCGTTGTATGAAGAACTGTCATCGTCAAGCCTTTCCTCTGGCGCCCATAGGTGGCCGTCGAAGTGCGACGCGTACACCCGAAACTGATCCGGCCCTTCACCCTGCCGGTCCCACACGATCCACACATTGTCCGGCCCGTCAGCGGCGATGTCCGAGTACCATTCGTCGTACAGGCTGTCCCTCGTCACCATCTGGCAGGGAGACCAGCCTGAGCCATCGTTTCGGGTGTAGAAGATGTCCCGGTGCATCGCTCCGACCCGCACACCAGTGAAGCTCACGTGCATTATGCCCGTGCGGTCAATCACGATGCGAGGTTTGCCCCAGTTCGCTACTTTCACGACTGCGGTATCGTTGACAGCAATCGGTCCCACCCATTGGTTGCCATCATAGTAGCTGTAGTACACGGCTTGGAGCTGGGCCGCTATCCAGACAACGTGGGGTGTGCCATGCGCGTCAACAGCCACATTGGCGAACCAGTGGGAATTGCCGTCCGGCGGGCTTACGCGCATCTCCGGACCCCAGACTCCCGCGATGCTGTCCCAGCGGCTGGCGTAGACAGTCTCCGTGCTCGTTTGGTATGTCCCGCCGTACCAGACGCACCAAACCTGTCCCCCGCCACATCTGATAGTCGGGTAGAAGTCCAAGTCGGTGGAGTCGGGCATGTTGACCTGCACCCCCATCGGACTCCAAGCGCCGTCGGCCCAGCGTACGCAGGCCACGTCCATCGTATTGTCTTCATACTGAATGAGCAGTGGGACCCAGGCGCGGCCCTCGGGGTCGAAGTCAATCGAAGCCGGCCCCACCATCCATTCCACTGGGCCGTTCGCGACCATGCCCCTGTCTTCATCCCAGCGGTCTCCCATCCATCGCGTCCAGCGCGCGCCGCTGTCTGATGGGGAACTCAACCAGCAGACCCACGGCCGTCCGGAGTCGTCCACCGCAATGCACCCTCCGAGGTCGCAAGTGTCCCCATTAGGGTGGTGTACCCTGCCCTGTCCGACCCAGCCCCGGCCAAGAGCGGCCGAGGTCAACAGCGCTAGTAGGACGACTAAGACCGGCAGGGGACGGATCCCCGTTCCCATCTGCGCTCAGTCCTGCACGTGCGTGAAGTAGAACTTCACCCGTGCCTTACTCAGGGCTTCACGCAGGCGGTCGCCCTCTTCCCGGAACCCGCCGCCCTCGTCGTCCGGCCGTTTGAGGAACAGCCCATACATGTAGACCTCCTGGGGCTAATGCCCCAACAGAATTACTTTGCTGACTTCGGACTGACCTTCTGCCTCAAGCCGGCAGAGGTACGCTCCGGGCGCAAGGGACTCGCGGCATCGGACGGTGTACGCCCCCTTTGGCATGTGCCCATCGACAAGCACTGCCTTGCACCGTCCTGTTTCATCGTACAGCGCAAGCCTGACCTGGGCCCCATCACTGAGACTGACGGACGCCGACAGACCCGGTCCGCTCTGCAGGGTGGCGCAGCGGAGACGTGCATCATAGACGGCTGACCCCGGTTGCGCTTCGGTAATGCCCGCTCCCACGAATCGGTTGTAGACCACGTCGAAGTTGAGCGCGCTGTACGGATTTGTGTTCCACACTACCCACGGGCACCCCAGCGAATCCAGGCAGACTACCGGGGTATCATCGTAGTCAGAGCTGTCGTTGTCGAGTCGCACTTCTGTTGACCATAGCTGGCCGTCGAAGTGAGCCGCGTAGACCCGATACTGTTCAGACCCTTCACCCTGACGGTCCCAGGTGACCCACACGTTGTCCGGCCTATCAGCCGCGATCTCCGAGTACATCTCGTTGTACAAGCCGTCGCGGGTGACCATCTGGCACGGAATCCAACCCGAGCCGTCGTTGCGGCTGTAGAAGATGTCGCTGTGCACCGCTCCGACCCCCGCACCCGTGAAACTCAGATGCATCGTCCCAGTGCCATCTGTCACGATGCGCGGATATGTAGCCAAAATCTGTGCCGTATCGTTCACCGGAATCGGTGCGACCCATTGCTGGCCGTCGAAGTAGCTGTAGAACACCGTGTTCGACTGGTAGGTGGACCAGACCACGTGCGGCGTACCGAATGTGTCAACCGTAACGTCGCACCACCAGTGGTGGTTGCCGTCAGCAGGACTGACCTGCATCTCTGGCTCCCAAGCGCCTAGGTAGTCACTCCACCGGCTCGCGTAGACCGAATACGGCGACATGTCGGTCGGCCCACCGAACCACACGCACCAGACCTGCCCGCCGCCACAGGCAACCCTAGGAGCGAAATCAAGATCAGTAGAATCAAACAGATTGACCAACTGCTCCGGAGTCCACTGGGAGCCGTCCCAGTAGCACGCGGCGATGTCGTGAGTGTTGTTCTCATAGGCGTTGCACCAGACCAGCCAGGCCGTGTCCTCTTCTCCGAATGCCAGGTCAGGCCGGACACGACCCGCGATCCCAGGGGCGTCCCGGCTCACTCCGTGCTGGGGTTCCCATCCGGACCCAAGCCATCTGGCCCAAAGCAGCATCGAATCGCCGCAATTTGTGCCCCACACCACCCAAGGGCGCCCAGTACGGTCTGTCGCCACGGTTGGCTGAAAGTCGCCAGTGTCCCGATTCGGCCGATTGACCAACTGCTGCCCAACCCAGCCCTGGCCAAACGCGGCTGAGGTCAGCAGCGCAAGCAGAACAATGAGAACCGGCAGGGAGCGCATCCCCGTTCCTCTGAGCACTCAGTCCTGCACGTGCGTGAAGTAGAACTTCACCCGTGCTTTACCCAAGGCTTCGCGCAGGCGCTCGCCCTCTTCCCGGAACCCGCCGCCCTCGTCGTCCGGCCGTTTGAGGAACAGCCCGTACGACCCCTTGCCCTGCTGCCAGCCACGGACGGTCTCGGTGATGTCCAGCACGACCGGCCGTTTGCTGCCGGGCAGCGCGATGAACCAGGCTTGGCTCAGCGAGTCGAAGTCGCCACCGGGCCGTTTCCACGGAACGGTCCACGACACCTCGCCGCGTTCCCATGCCGTCTGGCCGTTGTGCGCGACGATTGAGACTGCGGTCCGGCTGGTGTCACTGAGAAATGCGGGGAATTCCAACTTCGCGAAGTCGACTCTCGCGTCAAGTACCTGCTTGGGTAGTGACGCGCGGAGCACGACGCGGCTCACGGATTTCTCCCGGATGGAGCCGCCGATGACGGCGACGTCGTCGAGCGCGACCGAGAGCGTATCGCCCAGTGCGCTGCTTGCGCCCGCGAGGGCGAGCGCCGCGACTATCGCCAGCGTGATGGCTGGTGCCTGTCGAGTAGAAACCATTTCTTACCTCCTTTGGGTTATAGGTTCCCCTCACAGAACCGAACGTGACCATTTCGGTCATTCGGCTCTTCATGAACACTTCCGCTAAGGAGTGGGTAACGCCGATATATCTTCGGTCGGGGA
>JAPLUO010000249.1 GCA_026397595.1 Caldifarciminota bacterium | reverse complement strand
ACGCACACTGCATCACCTGCCACGGAGGGGTCAAACCCATTGCCAACTGAAACAGTTCGGTGTCTTTCATAGTAGCGAAAGTTACCCGCCGAACACGTCTCAGTCAACATTCTTACCCACACAGAATAGCGAGGAACCCCTCAGAGTCTTATTCTGTCTGCCCGACAGGGCTTAACCGGCTGACTGTACTGGCGTTAGGCCTGATTGTGGCCCATTGCGAAACCGGTGGCGATGAGACAGTGTCTCGCCCGCCCGCCAACCCCGCGGGGAAACGTCGATTCCGGCCCCTGCGTCCTGTCCTTTCCGGTTGCTGCGTATCTGTCTCCTTGTTCCTCTTTCTTTGGTTCACCGATCTTCAGTCGACCACTAGAGCACCGGAGCACTGGGCACTTTCCGCTACTGCAAGCTGGAAACTGGTAACTCGCGGCGCAGCTGCGCCGCGCCCTGTCCGGTGTGACGAATTCCATTCAACCGCCCACCCGCCGTCCGCCAATCGCAAACCGCGCGGCACACGCGCCGGCTTGACTTGTGCCACGCGTTGCATATTCTCACATCAGCAATGGCGCTGCAACTGCCGCAAGACTTGGATGCCCGCGTTCGGGCCGCTGTGCGGCACTTCTGGGACACGCGCCTAACTCAAGCTCTCAAGCAGCAGAAGAGCGGCAGCGTCGACCAGGGCGCGCGCAGCGCGGTCACCGGCGGCGCTCAGATGAACGGGTTCATTGACCTCTGCGCTGATCTGATACTGACAGTCGGGATGCCAAGCGACTGCCTGTTCAGAAACAGCAAACTCGAACTGCCTGGCTTCTACCGCCCAACAAAGAAGTGGGACTTGCTTGTCGTACACCGTGACCAGCTAGTCTGTGCCATGGAAGCCAAGTCGCAGGTCGGACCGTCATTCAGCAACAACTTGAACAACCGTATCGAGGAGGCCATCGGTAGTGCCGAGGATATTTGGACCGCCTACCGCGAAAGAGTAATCAATGCAAACGTCCGTCCTTGGCTGGGGTACTTATTCCTGCTTGAAGACTGCACCAAGACCCAAACCCCGAAGAAGCCCAAGGAACCCCACTTCCCAGTTCTGGCCGAATTCAAGCACGCAACCTACACGGAACGATACGCCCTGTTCTGCCAGAAACTCGTCCGGGAAGGCAAGTACACTGTCGCGGCGTTCATGACATCAAGAAACGACCAAGGCCGGGGCGGCAACTATACTGAGCCAGCCGCTGACCTACGATTTGAGTCCTTTGCTCGCTCCATGGCTAACCACGTTGCGACGTTTGCGCCCTGACATGCCTACCGAACACAGCACCTTCCACCGTCTCATCCTCGGCGACGCGCGCGAGATGCCCTATGTCCCGGACCAGTCGGTCCATCTCGTTGTCACGTCCCCGCCCTACTGGAATCTCAAGCGCTACAACGACACCGAGGGCCAGCTCGGCCACGTCGCGGACTACGAGAAGTTTCTCGGGGCGCTCGAACAGGTCTGGCGCGAGTGCTTCCGTGCGCTCGTGCCCGGCGGCAGGCTCGTATGCGTGGTCGGCGACGTTTGCCTCTCTCGCCGCCGGTACGGCCGGCACCTCGTGATGCCGCTTCACGCCGACATCGTGGTAATGTGCCGCCGCATCGGGTTCGACAACCTGAACCCCATCATCTGGGACAAGATTTCCAACGCCAACTACGAAGTCGAGAACGGCTCCAAATTCCTCGGCAAACCCTACGAACCGAACGCCATCATTAAGAACGACATCGAGTTCATCCTGATGCAGCGGAAACCCGGTGGCTACCGCCAGCCGACCGAAGAACAGCGCCGCCTGTCCAAGTTGTCCAAGAAGGAATACGCAGACTGGTTCCGCCAGTTCTGGACCATGACCGGTGCTTCCACGCGCCAGCACCCTGCGCCCTACCCGCTTGAGCTTGCCAATCGCCTCGTGCGCATGTTCTCATTCGCGGGCGACACGGTGCTCGACCCATTCTGCGGCACCGGCACGACAATGCTCGCCGCGCTCAACAACGGCCGCAACTCAATCGGCGTCGACATCGACCCCGAATACTGCCGCATGGCCCTTCGCCGCCTTGACTCCGAATCCGGCCCGCTCTTCGCCCGAGCCGCGATCGAATACCGCACTGCCGCCGACCTTCTCGCGCCTGCGAAAGTCCCCGCCGTCGCCGACGCGCCGCTTCGCAAGACGGGCCGCAGCAAGGGCCGTCAGCAGTGAGCCTGCAAGCAGTCAGCATTTTCCCGCGCTCATTTGACACCCACGCCCGCGAGCCTAGGAGTCCGGCCGAAAAGTCTTGACAAGTGTCCTGTTATATGTTAGTCTTGGGTTATTGTTGAGCAGCCGGTAGACAGCCCGAAGCTTTCCGAGAGGAGGCGTCTTGGTCGGACACGTTGATCCGCAGCGTAACCTG
>JAPLUO010000234.1 GCA_026397595.1 Caldifarciminota bacterium | reverse complement strand
GCCCGAGCATTGCGTCGCCGCGGGTGGCACTTGACGACGGTCTTCAGGACCCCGACGGCCTCAGGACAGAGGCGGCGGAGAGAAACAACGTCGCGAAAACGACGATCCTGCATGATTGTAGTACAGATGGCTCGGACCGGGGAAAGAGTGAAGAGAGAAGAGTGAAGAGTGAAGAGTGAAAGAGGAAGACCCGGGCGGAGGGGAAAACCGCAGATTGCGCAGATGACGCAGATGGCTCGGACAAACCACGGAAGCAGTTGTGCCTTTGTGGTAGACTCCTATCTCGGTTCTTGGGGAAAAGTTGCTACCCGGCTTGACTTCCTGTGGGGAATGAAATACACTCGGTAGTGATGATTCTGAGCCCGTTCGTCCGAGGATGGGCAATCGGGCCGGCCCGCTGCTGTTCCTTAAAGGAGAAAACATGTCGCGAAGATTAACCGTAGTATTATGTTGCTGTGTTCTGCTTGGGGCCGCGAGCGCCCGGACCGGGCTGCACCGGCTTGGGTTCGTGCCCAGTGACCTGGGCAAGGTCGCGCCCGAGCACGAAGCAAAGAGCGTGCCGGTCGCGGCCGGGGCACCGTCATTCCGGGGAGTGCTGCACGCGGACCTGACGAATGAGATGCCGCCGGTCGGGGACCAGGGGGCGCAAGGGTCGTGCGCGACTTGGTCCATCGCCTACTATCACCGGACCCAGCTTGAGTACCACGAGCGACACTGGGACCTGACCGACCGGAATCATCAATTCAGCCCGGCCTTCGTCTACAACCAGATAAACGGCGGCGGCGACAACGGCTCGGGGTTCGACAACAACATGCCGCTCATCTGCGACCAGGGTTGCGCGAGCCTTGCCGACCTCCCGTACCACGATTACGACTGCACGAGCTGGCCGTCGGAATCGGCCTATTCCCATGCCATTCCCTACCGCACCAAGGACTGGGCCTGGTTCCACACATACGATACGACCGCGCTGAACATGATAAAGCAACTGCTGGTTAACGGCAGCACTTCCTGCCTTTCGATATCGGTCTGGGGCAACTTCGACAACATCGCCGCGCACAACTACATGTACTGCGCCGCCGACAAGGAAGGCTCGAACCGGGGCGGGCACCTGGTGACCTTTGTCGGCTATGACGATACCCTTACCACGCACGACGGGACAGGAGCGTTCCGGATGGTCAACTCCTGGGGCCCGGGCTGGGGCCAGCAGGGCTACTTCTGGATGTCCTACGAGGCGGTGATGGACCGCGATTTGAGCGGGCGGGCGGTGGGGTACCTGACCGACACGGTTGGCTACGTGCCGAAGCTGCTCGCGCGGGTGAAAATGGAGCACGCGACCCGGGACCGAATCGGTCTCGAGTTCACGGTCGGCAAGCGCTGGAGCGCGCTCTGGCTTAAGGATTTTCGCACGTGGCGCCACGCACAGACCGACCAGCCGTTCCCGGCCAACAACATGGTGTTCGACCTGACCGACGCCGCCTCGTACATCGAGGGCGGCCAGGCCGACTCAATCTACTTCATCGCATGGGATACCCGGGCGGATGGCCGGACCGGTACCATACTTGGTTCGTCGGTGCAGTACCTCGATTGGGGCACGATTTTCTCCTCGAGCTCAACGCCGGTCGCGATCCCGGACAATGGCGATTGGGTGGTTGCCGGACACCGGATTCAGCACCTTGACCGTGACGTCACCGTTTCGTTGATTCTCGGACCGTCGGGACTCGTGGAACCGGAAAGCGCGCACGTACCGAGCGTCGAAGTACGGAACTACGGCACCTCGCCGGCTACTTTCCCGGTGCTGCTGACCATCGGCGCCAACTATGCGGACACGGTGCAGGTGACCGGGCTTGCGCCGGCCCGGACGGATACGCTTCAGTTTTCGGCCTGGGTGGTCCCCGCGCGCTGCACGGCTGCGGTGCGGTGCACGACCGCGCTCGACGACGACGAGTATGCGACCAACGACACTTGCTCGACGGTGACTTGGGCACGATACCGCGACATCGCCCTGTCGGAAATCGTGGCGCCCACTGACACGGTGGATTCCGGCGTCATCGTCCGTCCCCAGGTCTATGTGCGCAACAACGGCACCCAGGCTGATTTCGTCACCGCGACGTTCCGGATTCCGGATGATGGATATCTCCGAAGCTCGCGGGTGTCCGTGCCGGCACACGACGTACAGTCGATCAGCTTCGCCACCTGGGTCCCCAAACAGGTGGGCGGATACGCATTCAGTTGTTCGCTTGCGACGGCTGGAGACATGGACTTTTCCAACGACACGATGAGCGGCTACGTGTTCGTGCAACCGGTGGGAGTGGCCGAAGGAAAGTCGGTCCCGCCGCAGTTCGGGCTCGACGTGCCGAAGCCCAGCGTCTTCCGCCGGAATGTGACCCTCAACTACGCCCTGCCCCGGACGGCCGAAGTCTCACTGTCCATGTACGACGCGACCGGAGCGATGGTGCGCAAGCTCGTGCAGAGTAAGAGCCCGGCCGGCGTCCACGCAGTGACGTGGGACGGAAACGACGATGCGGGTCGCGAAGTTCCGGCCGGAGCCTACTTCTGCCGGCTCGA
>JAPLUO010000278.1 GCA_026397595.1 Caldifarciminota bacterium | reverse complement strand
CGATTGCTCTCGGAATCGCTTGCCCGGTTGCGGTCCCGGTTGCGGGCTGAGTCGCTGTCCCCGTTGCTCTCTCCATCGCTCTACCCGTTGCTCTCTCGGTCGCTCTGACCGTTGCGGTCTGAGTCGCCGTCCTCGTTGCTGTCCCCGTTGCCCTGACCGTTGCTGTCCCGGTTGCTCGGAGAATAGCTTCCCGAGTTGCCCTCAGAGTTGCTCTGTCCATTGTTTGCCCGGTTGCAGGGCCGAGAGCTTCCCCAGCTAGACGTTCCGACGGTCCAGAACACCGCCCAACCCCCATCACAGTATTAGACTCGCCCCGGCCGATGCCGGTTTCACGGCCGGACCGGCCGAATGTCCTGCGGTCCTACCCGATCAGCACAACCTTGCGCGTGGAGAACGCCGACCGCTTACCGCCTGCTGCCCACGGTTCTGACGAGCCCGATGCGTTCGTCCTGAAGATGCCGCGAGGCAATGGCCCTGCGCTGCACATCTTCACCGGACACCGGCTGGTGAGCCCGACCTGGCCGTGGACGTACGCGCAGGGGACCGCACCCAAGGTGCGGCCTTCCGCATTCTTTGCCGGGCACAGCCCGGCAAAGGCCTGCACGCAAGTTGACAGCACCAGTGAAATGGCTATCATACCCCACGGCTTTTCAGCAGGTCTAAGGAGGACCATAATGCTAAGTTTCCGCAGACCAAGTTTGGCGATTCTTCTGCTGACCGCGGTGCTGGTCTTGCCGGCTGCTGCGCAGCAGATCCCGCTTGATGCCCTGATGCGTGGCGGCCGGATACACTACGAGGGCCAGCGCTACGACCGCGCCAAGGAGCAGTTCACCAAGGCGCTGACCCAGTACGGCGCGACCGCCGACAATACGGCTGTCGGCCAGATCCACTTCTGGCTGGGACTGACCGAGTCGGAGTTGCACAATTACGGCGCAGCCGCCGACCACTTCGTGACCGCGATGGAGAAAGACACTACCATCGCGGCCAAGATTCGTGCCAACGAGCAGTGGCAGTTCCTCTCGTGGACCGCGCTCATCAGCGCGACGCGCGAGAGCTACAATGCCGCCGCATTCGACCCCGCGCTGAACTACGCGCTTGCCGCTCTCAAGGTTGACCCATCCAAGTCACAGACCTACGCGCTCGTCGCCAACATCTACTCGGCGCTCAGCCGGTACGATGAGATGCGCGCCGTCGCCAATGACCTGCTGAAACTGGACGCCGGGGCTCCGGAGGCATTCAGCCTGCTCGGCCTGTATTTTCTACAGAAACCGGACAGCCTCTGGCCTTCCGCGGAGGCGGGAATCGTCCGCTGGGATTCGGCCGGGTATTACTACGACGAAGCCATCAAGTCATATGAGAAGCGCTTCGCCGAAGCCCAGGCCGCGCTCGCCAAGCAACTCAAGCTGGACCCGGCCCGGCTGGACGAGGTCTCCCGGAAACTCATCGAGAAGAGCCGGCTCCAGGATCAGGCCGAACTGAAGCGCTACATCGAAACGGACCTGAACGCGGCCAAGCAGCTTCCCGAAATTGCCCAGGACGCAAGCAAGCTCTTCTATGCTGCCAACAACCTGAACGTGGCCAGCTCGCGCGCCGGCACGGCGATGCTGCGCGCCGCGGCTGAAACCAGGGCCGATACCTCCGAGAGATTCCGGGCCCGGGCCGAAGCGCTCTTCGGCCGGGCGGTCGAGTACGACTCCTCGGACTTTACTTCGCTCTTTGACCTCGGGATAACCCAATACCAGGGCAAGAAAGACAGCCTGGCCGAGATTTCACTCCAGACTGTCATCAACGGCGCGGTCGTAGGAATCAGCGTGCTGCCCCAGCCCTGGCTCGACTCGGTGCTGACACTCGTCACGCCCTCAGTGGCCGAGTCCGGGTACGTGCAAATCAGCGGCCTCCTTGCCGCCAGCGTCGACTCCGTCCTCATCGCCCGGGGCCGAAAGAGCGTAGGCTACAGTTGGCTCTACTTTCCGGACCTCAAGACTAAGAAGCTAACCGGACCGGCGACCTTGGCCGACACTGCCGGCATGTTCTTGAGCCTGGAGCCGCCGCGACTGATGGAACAGTCCTTCCTCTGGCTCGGCTCAAGCCAGACCGGCCTCGCCACCACTCTTTCCGACGCCGGCAAGAAGGACGCTGCCAAGGCAGGCTACGAGCGGGCGATCGTCAACCTGCTCATTGCCACCAAGCTGGAACCGAAGAACTCGGACGCGTTCCAGAACCTCGGCATCTGCTACCGAGAAATCGACCAGAAGGACAAGGCCTTGAAGGCTTTTGAAAACGCTGACAAGCTGAGAAAGCAGGGCCATTAAC
Organism: Caldifarciminota bacterium; assembly: GCA_026397595.1. Taxonomy (GTDB): domain Bacteria; phylum Hydrothermota; class Tepidihabitantia; order Tepidihabitantales; family Tepidihabitantaceae; genus UBA2258. The sequence goes on along the minus strand of JAPLUO010000278.1, from coordinate 9,237 downwards.
CGCAAGGAAGCCAAAGCATGACCAAACTGCTCAATATCTTAATTGTAGTGCTGGCCGCCGCCCTGGTGTTCGTCATCCTCTACCCGCAGATTCAGCAGAACCGGCCGATCAATCTCAAGTTCGCCTGCGACAGTTCGGCCACCAGTCTGCCCATTCTGGTCGGGATGGACGAGAGCCTCTTCGCCAAGAACCGCATCAAAGCGACACTGGTTTTCTACTCGGACCCGGACCAGGCGCTCGCCGACCTCTTTGCCGGCAAGGTTGACGTCGGCGTATTCCCGTGGAGCACGGTCCTCAAGCGCATTGCGACCAAGGGCGAAACCCTCAAGGTCTTCATGGGCGAGGAATACCGGCAGTCGCTGCCGGTAGACGCGATCGTCGCGCCGCTCAAGTCACCGGTCAAGACCGTCGCCGACATCCGGGGCAGGCGTTTCATCTATCCGCCCCAGGTGCGCGACTATATCCCGGTGATGCTCACGGACCTCGGAATGCGGCCGGAGGACATAAAACTGTCTGAGGTGCCGTTCTCATCCCTGACACAGGAACTGGCGGCCGGGACTTGTGACGCGGCCTGGCTGATTGAACCGCTGCTCTGCCCGCTCGACACAACTCAGTATCGCATCGTCCAGTACAGCGCGCTCGCTCGCTTCGTGTTCCAACCGTTCCCCGGCGCCGCCATCGGGTTCGCTCCGCGGTTCCCGCAGACTTATCGTCAGGGGCCGAAACGCCTGAAGATCGCAACCGACGCGGCCATGGCCATTGTTGAGACCAAAGGCGACTTGGCCAAGCAGGTACTGGCCAAGTACTTCCCGTATAGCGCCAAGTTCTCTGGTTTCTGCCGGCTGCCTGAACTCCAGCGCAACACAGAGATCAACAAGACTGCGGTCAAGGCCCTTGCCCTCCGGCTGAAGCTTACCGGGGTGCCGGCAGACACGGTCAACATGCAGAACATATTCCCGGACCCGCTGATATTCTCGCGCTAGGGTTTTGGTCCGGTCGTGCTAGATGGGGGGTCGGCGGTCCCCTGTTACCCGAAACCCGCCTATGCGGGGTCGAAAGAGCGTCATGAGATCGGTCTGGGGCGAACCAGGTCTGCGAGCCCGGTGATGTTGAAGGCTGGGTCTTGCGATGGTTGCTGCCGTGAACCCCGCCAGAACCGGAAGGTAGCAACGGTAAGCGGATTGGTGGCCAGTCGCAAGTCTACCTGGCTGGAGTTGCCGACTTGTGCGACCCTCTCCCCGACCGAACGACGACGCCCGCACGGCCGGACCTTAGTCGAAGAACGATGAACGAGGAACGAAGAACCAGGAACGAGGAACGAAGGAATGGCCAGTGAAGTCCTCACCCTCAAGTACCGGCCCCAGAGCTTCGACGAACTCTGGGTCCAGGACCACGTGCGCGACACGCTGAAGCGGGCGATCGAGCGGAACCGCCTGGCCAATGCCTATCTCTTCTGCGGCCCGCGGGGCGTAGGCAAAACAACCACCGCCCGCATCCTGGCCAAAAGCCTGAACTGCGAGAAGGGCCCGACCGCGACGCCGTGCAACAAGTGCCCGTTCTGCACCGAGATTACCGCGTCCCGGAGCATGGATGTCATCGAGATTGACGGCGCGTCGAACCGCGGTATCGAGCAGATTAGGGAGTTGCGCGAGAACATCAAGTACACGCCCAGCTCCGGCCGGTACAAGATATACATCATCGACGAGGTCCACATGCTTACCGAAGCGGCGTTCAACGCGCTGCTGAAGACGCTGGAAGAACCCCCGGCCCATGCCAAGTTTGTCTTCGCCACGACCGCGGCGCACGACGTGCCCGCAACCATCGTGTCCCGCTGCCAGCGGTTCGACTTCCGCCGGGCAACTCCGGCCGAGATCAAGGACCGGCTTGCCTGGCTGGCACAGCAGGAGAAGATCAAGGCCTCAGACGCCGCGCTGATGGCAATCGCCCGCCGCGCGGACGGGGCGATCCGGGACGCCGAAGGTATTCTCGACCAACTGGCGTCATTCCGGCCCGACGGCATCGAACTGAAGGACGTGGAGGAACTGCTCGGCCTCGTGCCATCCGAGGTCTTCTTCGACTACGCGGACCTGGTCCTGGCCGGCGACGCGCCGGGGTTGATGGCTTTCCTGGCAAGGCTTCTTGAGACCGGGTAGGACCACATCGAGTTCTACTCCGGCACAGTGCAGCACTTTCGCAACCTCCTGCTGCTGGACGTCAGCGGCAAGAAATCGGGCCTGAGCCTGCTGCCGGAGGAAGCCGAACGGATGACGCGCCAGGCCGCGTCATTTGGCCGCGGCGACCTGCTTCGGATTCTCTCAACCATCACCGGCTACGAATCCCAGGCCGGCTCCACGCAATATCCCCGCGTGCTCCTTGAGGTCATGTCGCTGGAACTGGCTTCGGGGCGCTCCGCTCCCGCCCCGGCCGGGACCGGGAAAGCCCGAGACGCCGCTACCGAGAGTTCCGACCCGCCGGTTGCCGGGGACAAACCGATAACCATGAGCACGCTCTGGGCCGAGCTACGACTGCGCACGAATGAACACCGGCCGATGCTCGCCGGCTTCCTTGAACTGGCCACGCCGGTTTCGTTCAAGGACGACACACTGACCATCTCCTTGCCCGCGAAGCAGAAAGCCGCAGCCGAGAAGCTCGAAGACAACGCCAAACTCCTGACTGCGACATTGACCGAAGTCACGGGCCGGCCGACCAGGCTGGCAATCCATCTGACGAGGAAGCCCGGGCCGGACCCGACCCGCGAACGGGTAAGCCGCATTCTGGGTGACGTTGACGAGAAGGAACCGGGTTGAAGCGCTCTCTCGAACAGCTCGTGGCGGCGCTGGTCAAGCTGCCGGGCATCGGCCGCAAGACCGCCCAGCGCATCGCCTTCTACCTGCTCAAGCAACCGGACGTCGCTCGGGAGATGGCGGACTCCATCGTCGAGGCCAGTTCCAAGCTCCGACCGTGCCCGATCTGTTTCAGCCTGACCGAAGAGCCGCAGTGCGACGTCTGCTCCGACCCGAGCCGGGACCACTCGCTCGTCTGTGTGGTCGAGGAACCGGCCGACGTGCTGACCCTTGAACAGTCCGGCCAGCACCGCGGGACATACCACGTACTGGGCGGGATCCTGTCGCCGATTGACGACGTCGGGCCGGACGACCTGCACGTGAAGGAACTGCTCGCGCGGACCGCGGGCGGCATTCGCGAGGTCATCATTGCCACCAACCCGACTACCGAAGGCGAAGCAACGGCCATCTACGTCGCCCGGCAACTCAAACCCACGGGCGTGCGCGTCACCCGGATCGCGCGCGGGCTGCCGGTTGGTTCGGACCTGGATCTGGCCGACACCGAGACGATCCTGCGCGCTCTCGAAGGCCGGCGCGAACTATGAAGGGCTTGACTGGCGAACCTTGTTCCCTATGATAGACACAGTTCTCAACTGGAGGAATCCATGAACCTGACACTGACCGGACGCCATTTTGAGATCACCCCGTACCTGAAGGCACACGTGGACGAGAAGGTGAAGAAACTGGACCACTTCAACAGCCACATCATCGAGGGCGAAATTGTCCTCCTGAAAGAAGGCGTCAAGGACGTCGCCGAAGGCAAGATCCACCTGAGTCACACCGTCATCACTGCCAAGGGCGAAGGCAAAGACATGTACATCGCGGTCAATGACGTCATCGACAAGCTCGTCGCCCAGCTTCACCGCCAGCAGGGCAAGTTCCAGACCCGGAAGCGGCACAACGGCGTTACGCCTGAGTAAATGGAGACTGAAACCAAGTCCCTGACCGTCGCGGCCCTGGCCGGCGAGAAGCGGGAAGAGTGGGGACTGAAGGTGCAGGCGGGCAAGCGCGGGCTCAGAACCAGTCTGATCGCCACGAGCGACATCAACCGGCCGGGAATGGCGCTGGCCGGGTACACCGCCGTGTTCCTGAAGGAACGAATCCAGATCGTCGGCAGCACCGAGCTGTCCTATCTTGCGACAATGACCCCGGAGCAGCAGCACGAGGCGGTGCACCGGCTGTTCTCGTTGCACCCGCCCTGCGTCATCGTCACCAAAGGCCTGAGCCTGCCCGCACTCTGGAAGACCGAAGCCGAGGAGTTCGGCGTGCCGGTCCTGCTCACGCCGATGGATACCACTCCGTTCATCCATGACCTGTCCGCCTTCATCGACTTCCGGCTGGCCGCCCAGGACTTCATCAACGGCGAGCTGGTCGACGTATTCGGGGTCGGGCTGCTCATCAGCGGCGACTCCGGCATCGGCAAGTCCGAGTGCGCCCTCGACCTGGTCGACCGGGGTCACCGCCTGATTGCCGATGACTTAGTCAAGGTGTTGCGCCGCGGCACCGGCATCGTGATGGGCTATTCCGCGGCCCGCTCGTCCGAGTTGGCGCACCACATCGAGATTCGCGGGGTCGGCATCGTCGACGTTTACAGCCTGTACGGCGTGCGCGCCATCCGCATCCAGAAACGGATCGAGGTCGAGGTGAGGCTCGTCCACTGGAAGCAGGGCATGGACTATGAACGGACCGGCATCGAGGAGAAGTTGACCGACATCCTCGGCGTCTGGATACCACGTGTTACCATACCGGTAATACCGGGCAAGAACCTGGCGCTGGTCCTCGAAGTGATCGCCAAGAACCACATCCTCAAGGTCTTCGGGTATCACCCGGCCAAGGTGTTTGACGACGCTCTCACCTCGGTGATGAGCAAGTCCCCGAAGATCGACCCGTTCATAACCGATGACTCAGAGTGAAAAGGAACCGTCTTCGGGGCCGGGGTCAGCCCGCGGGGACTGTCCCCGAGTCTATGCGATAGTCATCGGCCAGGGCGACCTGCCGCGCTCCCTGCTTGAATCCGCCCGCGCCATCGTGCCGGACATCGAGGGCGTAGTCGCGCTCTCCAATCTTGACTGCCCGATTATGGGACTTGGAGCCAGGCTCGAACAGACCATCAGCAGTCTGCCGGAGGGCGACGTCGTGGTCTTCGCCGACATGTTCGGTACGAGTTGCGCCAACGCCGGCCGCGAGATCAAGCGGAAGCACCCGAATGTCGTCGTGCTCTGCGGCACCAACCTCTCGATGCTGGTCCGATTCCTATACCACCGCCGCAAGAAGCCGCTCGCGGAGCTCATTCCGTTCCTGCTTGAAACCGGCAGGACCGCGGTCCAGACGGTCGAACTCTAGAGCCGGCGAGTCAGGGCCCGGCGCCATGCTGTTTCAGCCTCACCGAGGCTGAGCCGCACGACCACGTCTCCCCGCAACCCCTCGATCAGCAACTCCGGCTTCTCCACGGTGCGACCGATCGCCCGGCACGGGACCCTCAACCCGACGGTCAAGCTTTCAAAGGCGTTTCGGTTCCTTGCCGGGACCTCGCACAGGAACCGGCTGTTCGACTCACTGAAAAGCAGGAAGTCGTCGCGCTTGAACCGACGGCTGCCGGGGACCTTGCTCAAGGCGACCCGGGCTCCGATTGCGCCCGCGAAGCACATCTCAGTCAGCGCGATGCCCAGTCCGCCGTCCGACAGGTCATGACAGGCGGTCACAATCCGCTGGCGGATAGCGGTGCCGACCGCGACCATGGTTCTGCGTCCTCGTGACGCATCAACCTTCGGTACTTCCCGGCCAAGGCCCTGGTTCCGACGGAAGTACTCGCTGCCGCCAAGCTCCTCAAGGGTCTCACCAACCAGGTAGATCAACGAACCCGGAGACTTGAAGTCGGACGTAGTAGTCTGCGTCGCGTCCGCGATGATGCCGACCGCGGAGATGAGCAGGGTCGGCGGAATCGGCAGCGAATCGCCGGATTCGTTCTTGAACTCGTTGTACAGCGAGTCCTTCCCGGAGATGAAAGGCACGCGGTATTTCTTCCCGATGTCGTAGCAGGCCTCGGCCGCGCGCACCAGCCCGGCAAGCTGGTCCGGCCGGTCCGGGCTGCCCCAGCAGAAGTTGTCGAGGAGCGCGATGCGTTCGATGTCGGCGCCGACCGCCACGCAGTTACGCAATGCCTCGTCAATCGCCGATGCCGCCATCCAGTAGGGGTCGATCAGGCCGTAACGCGGACACAGACCGCACGCCACCACGACCCCGCGCGGCGAGCCCCGGACCGGCATTACCACGCACGCGTCGGTCGGCCCGGAATTGTCGTGCCCGCAGAACGGCTTCAAGCCGGACGTGCCCTGCACCTCGTGGTCGTACTGCCGTGTCACCCACTCCTTGCTCGCGATGTTCGGCGCCTGCAGAAGCCTCAGTATCTCCTCGGTCAGTTCCTTTCTCACCGGCACCGACGGGTCCGCGGCTTCCGGACGCTGCCAGTGGGCCTTCTTCGTCACGCCGCGCCAGCCGTGGTGCAGGAACTTCATCTCGATGTCCGCCACTATGTGCCGGCGGAACTTGAGGACGAGCCGGCCCGAGCCGGTCACCTTGCCGATTACCATCGCCTCGACGTCGTTTGCCGCCGCGAGCCCGAGCAACTCTTCAGTCGTTCCCGGCTCGGCGAAGACGACCATCCGTTCCTGCGCCTCAGAAATCCAGATTTCGGCCGGTGACAGCCCGGCATACTTGAGCGGCACGCAATCGAGCCACACCTCACAGCCATGCTCGCTTGCGAGTTCGCCGATTGCCGATGACAGACCTCCGCCTCCGCAATCGGTAATCGCGCTGAACAGGCCCCGGTCGCGCGCAGCCAGCACCACATCAGTCACTTTCTTTTCCTCTATCGGGTTCCCGATTTGGACCGAGCCCCCGGCGATTTCCTCGGACTTCTGGTGGAGTTCAAGCGAAGCGAACGTCACGCCGTGGATGCCGTCCCTGCCGGTCTTGCCGCCGAGCAGGACGATCTTCTGACCGGCCTGCACCCGCTTCTCGAGCTTGTCCTTTGGGATCAGGCCGAGGGTTCCACAGAATACCAGCGGGTTGCCGAGAAAACCGGGGTCGAAGTAGACCGCTCCGTTCGCGGTCGGGATGCCCATCCGGTTGCCATAGTCGCGCACGCCGGCAACCACACCCTTCATCACCCGGCGCGGGTGCAGCACTCCTCGCGGTACTTCTTCCGGCTTCGTGTCCACCGGCGCGAAGCAGAACACGTCGGTGTTCAGAATCGGCCTCGCCCCGAGCCCGGTGCCGAGACAGTCGCGGATGACGCCGCCGATGCCGGTCGCCGCACCGCCGTAAGGCTCCAGCGCCGACGGGTGATTGTGCGTCTCGACCTTGAAACTGATACCGTAGTGCTCATCGAATTCAATCACTCCCGAGTTGTCGTGAAATACCGACAGGCACCAGGGCAGGTTCAATTCCTCGGTCAGCTTGAACACGGTCGACTTAAGCAGGTTCTTCACCTTCCTGCCGTCGATGTCAATCAGGCCCTTGAAAGTCTTGTGCTGGCAGTGTTCGGACCAGGTCTGGGCGAAAGTCTCAAGCTCGACGTCGGTCGGGTCGCGACCGAGCTTCTCGAAGTAGCGCTGCAGCCCGGACATCTCGGCCCGGCTCAATGCCAGAAGCCCCTGCTTCGACAGATTCACCAGTTCCGGCGCGGCGAGGCCGCGGAGCTTCACGACCTGGTTTCGGAACCGGTACGGCTTCGTGTGGACGAACACGCGCTCGCCCGGCTTTGCCGCATGTTGGATGACCGGGTTGACCAGGAGCCCCTTCACGATCATGGTCTTGTTGGTATCGGCGGTGTGACGCCCGCCGCCGGCGGACTCAAACTCGTACACGCGGCCGGTCCGAATCTCGACGCCCGCGTACCCGATGTCGGCCAGCGAGCGCGCAATGCTTGCCACGCTCGGGTCCATCACACCGGGGTTGTACAGCACTTCAGTGCCGACGATCCCGGCGCCGGCCTGCCTGACGCTGTACCGCTCGCAAACCGGGTCGCACAACACCTCGGCGGCGATTCGCTCGGCGTCCGCCTTGTCGATCTCGCCTTCAAGAAAATAGAGCCGGGTGATTCTCACGCCGGTGACGCCCCGGGCAGCGATGTCCCGGATGTCGGATTCGAGCGCTATCGCCTCGGGGTCGGTTGTCGTCTTGGTTATTCCAATGCGCCAGAGCACAGGCCAAGATAGAGGAAACGTGCCGTGAGTCAAGAAAGACGGGTCGGCCGGGTACGAAGTCAGAAGTCAGATATCAGAAGTCAGAATGCAGAAGTTCGGTGTGCGGAACCTTGGCGGCCCCAGCGGTTCATCCTTCCGCTCCTGTCATTTGCCATTTCCCCTTTCCCCTTCGCGCCGGCTACTCGCTTATCAGCTTCTTCAGTTCCCGGTCAAGCGAGTCGTCGCTGACCTCGTCGCCGCCCAGGCCGGAGCGCGTGAAGGCGTTCACCTTCTCTTTCACGCGCGCATACTCGGCCCTGACGCTGTCCGCTGCCGCCTTCCGGTTCTCCCGCCGGACTGAATCAAGCGCGGCGACGCGGGTGCGGATTGAGGCGATTGCCGAGTCACACTCCCTGCTCAGCGAATCCTGCTGCGGATTCAGTCCGCCCGCGAGCTGTTTCCGTTTGGTCCTGCACCTTATCTCGAGCGTCCTGACCTTGCGCCTCATGCTGGCCCGAAATATCACGAGCGCCGTGTCCGGTGGTGCGGTCTGCAGCGCGACCGGGACCGGCTCGGGCACGACCCGGCGCAGGCTCTTCACGATTACGTAGAGCGCCGCCGCCAGGGCGAGCACTGCCAGCACCGAGACAGCTACAAGCGCCGCCGGGCTGCGTTTCGACTTCTCGACTTCGGGCGGCTGCCGTTCGTCCATGGTCAATTATACAGGATACGAAGCTCCATGTGTCAATTCCCGCACTCGTTGCGGAATCTTTATTCTTGACTATCGCGGTGGTTCTGCTTTAATACGTGTACTGATTGCGGGGTGGAGCAGCCTGGAAGCTCGTGAGGCTCATAACCTCAAGGTCGCTGGTTCGAATCCAGCCCCCGCTACTTCCGAATCTAGCCTCTGTCCATCTGCGGCACAGCGCTGCTGTGCGTGGGCGCATGCCCCAGCCCCCGTTGTGACCGCCCGGGTGCTGAATCAACACCCCCGGCTCATCTGGTGAACCCTCAACCATAGTCTCTAATACAGCCTCTACCAGAACCGGCGCACTGCAATCACGAATCCCTAGGAGTCCGGCCGAAAAGTCTTGACAAGTGTCCTGTTATATGTTAGTCTTGGGTTATTGTTGAGCAGCCGGTAGACAGCCCGAAGCTTTCCGAGAGGAGGCGTCTTGGTCGGACACGTTGATCCGCAGCGTAACCTG
>JAPLUO010000254.1 GCA_026397595.1 Caldifarciminota bacterium | reverse complement strand
TCCCCGACCGAAGATATATCGGCGTTACCCACTCCTTAGCGGAAGTGTTCATGAAGAGCCGAATGACCGAAATGGTCACGTTCGGTTCTGTGAGGGGAACCTATAACCCAAAGGAGGTAAGAAATGGTTTCTACTCGACAGTATGTTGCTTTGGGACTGACTGTGCTCGTGGCAGCCGCGGTCCTCGTTGGCTGTGGCGCGAAGACGGGCGGCACGGCAAAGTCCAATGCCTACGGCAAGGCAATACCGGCGGACATGGCCGTGACCACAGCTAAGGAAATCCTCACCAACGCGCAGGCATGGGAAGGTAAGGATGTGCTCGTGGCCGGCAAGATTACGAGCGAATGTCCGTCGGGCGGCTGGATATGGGTGCAGGATGCGAGTGGACAGGTCTACGTCAACATGCATCCGACCAATGTTTTCATTCCGCAGCGCGTTGGTAAAATGGTGCGGGCGATGGGCAAAGTCGTTCTTGAATCCGGCCAGCCTTCTGTGGTAGGATATGGGCTCGAACTGAAATAGAAAGGAACCAATGAAACTGATTCTCGCGATTGGAATAGCACTAACGATGGCCGCAGCGCCGGCCCTTGCCCAGTGCGGCGGCTGCGCCAACATGGGCTCGGGCGGATGTAGCATGGGAATGATGACCGCCAGCCTGAAACTGGTCAGCGTGACGGGCGACACGGTCGACCTGCCCCGGCTGGGCGGTACGACCTCGTTAGTTGTGCTCGTAATGGGCACCGACTCGGCCTCAAGGGCCGCGGCAGCCGTCGTGCAGAAAGTCTTCGCGACGACCGGGCAACCGGGACCCAAGTTCGCCGGCGTGGTCAACGCCGAATCGAAGACGGCCAAGGCGACGGCCAAGAGCCTCAAGCTCGGCTATACCGTGCTGGCCGACCCGGACAAGAAGGCGATGGCCTGGCTCGGGGCCGATGCGGTCCCGATTGCCGCGTTCGTGAATGCGGCGGGCCAGGTCGTCAAAACCGAGGCGAAGATTACCGAAGCGACTATAACCGAAGGAGTGAAGGCATTGGCACAGACACAGGAGAAGATCGTTGACCCGGTGTGCGGCATGACAGTGACCAAAGAGGGCGCGGCCGGCAGCACCACCTACCAAGGCAAGACCTACTACTTCTGCAGCAAGGCCTGCAAAGACAACTTCACCAAAGACCCGCAGAAGTACCTCGCGCAATAGCGCGCAGGACACGTCGCGAAAACGGGGACTGTACCTCTAAGGGCACTGTCCCCGATTTCGCCATTCTCCCGCTGGAGTTGACTCCGGCATCTGAAGCGGGCCGCACGAGTCCAGTTTAGTATACGTCACCTTGGAATCGGACCACGAAATCACCTAAGTCACTCACTCATCGTTCGTTATTCATCGCTACAGAATCTACCCTATCCCATCCCCCAAGCTATTTGGTGAGCTATCGTGGAGATTACCCAGCGAGCAATCCGGCAGGCCATTCTCCACGCTATTCGGTGAGGAATCCGGAGAACTACTTGGGCGGCCATCCGGCAAGCTACCGGACAGGCTATCTGCCCGAGAATCCGGCGAGCAGTCGGGAAGATTGCCTGCACAGCAACTCGGCAGACTACTCCGCAGATTGCTCGGGCAATCGCCGGGAGAGGAATCCGGAGAACAATCTGGAGAGCAACGGGGCAGGCTATTCGGAGAGCTACTCGGTAGATTCTCTGCCGAATTGCTCGGCGAGCTATCTGGAGAGCTTTGATCCCCGGCCGGTCTGCCGTGAAGCGGCAGGCGCAAGGCTACTTCAGCTTGATAACCTTGCGGACGGCTTGTGCTTGAGCTTGCGCTTGGGCTTCTCTTACAAAGTACACGCCCGGTGCCAACCCCCGCACATTGTTGGCGCCCGGTGTGAGGTCTATTACCTTCCGCCCGCCGATGTCGAGCAGCGAGCGTGCGGCTTGAGGTTTGTGACCTGTGGCCTCCGGCAGGAACAGGACGTTGCGGACGGCCGTCGCATGCACACAGTCGCCCGCCGCCCTGAAATCCGGGGCGTCCCGAGGGCCGTCCCCGCTACTGCTAACTCCTAGCTGCTCCCTGCTAACGGATCCCTACCTCGACACCACCGCTTTCTTTACGTCACCAAAGCCCGGCGTGTCGAGACGGACGAAGTAGACGCCGCGGGCGGCGCGATTGCCATTGAAGCCCTGGCAGTTCCAGACAACCGAGTGCTGGCCGGCAGACTGCTTCTCGGCGACCAGCCGCCTGACTTCCCGGCCCATCAGGTCGTAGACGGCCAGGTTTACTCGACCCGGCGAGGCTACGGAATACAGGATGTCGAACCCGCCCGGTCGCGTCTGCACCTGTAGCCCCGAAGGGGGACGAGGGTCGGTCGGCCTGGATTCCGCAATCCCGTACCCGGTGTCGCGCAGGACATAGATGTTGTTGGTGTCGACCCCGACTACGAAGATGCGCTGACCACCCTGGTCAAGTTGAATGTCCTGAATGGGCCAACTGCTAGGCGTTACCCGAGTCCCTATGAACGAGTCGGTCTTGCAGTCGAGAACTCTGATGTAGCTGGAATCCTCTCCCGTCCCGAGGACGAAATAGAGACGGTCGCTCCATGGCACCCAGCGTATGAGCCACGTGCCCCCTCCTTGTTGCTGGTACTCGATCTTTCTCAGAACCGAATCCGTGGCGCAGTCTACCACCCACAGCGTATCCGGCTTGCCGTCGGGGTCGATGTCGGCGAGGTAAACTTTGTCGTCCCGCTCGTCGACGGCTACCGAGGACCGTAGCCCGCGCCAGATTCGCACCGGCACGATACCGACCAGTGTGTCGCGTTCCGTATCAATGATACCTACATTCGCAGGTCCGGGTTCCCCTTGGAAGGGCGCCAGGTAGGCCTTGTGGCAGGCCTTGTCGAACAGCAGGTCGTCAGGCTGGCTCGCGCTCACACGGCTCACGTCAATCACTTTCATGACTGAATCGGCGATGTAGTCGTAGACATAAAGCTTCATCTGATCGCCTTGTCCGACGTAGAGCTTTCGGTCGGCCGAGTCCCATGACGCGTTCGTGCTGAGCCCTCCGAGCGTCACCCGGCGCACGACCGAGTCGGTAGCGCCGTCAAACGCATAGAGGGTCTCCACTGACGCCTTGTACAAACGGTCAACGTCACTCAGATAGACCTGCGAAGGCATCTTGAAGCAGACGTGCAGCAAGCGGATAATCGTGTCGGCTGCGGCGTCAATGACCAGAGTGCTGCTCATCACGCCTCGACAAAGGGTATAGAGCTTCTGCCTGCGCCAGTTCCAGGCGTAGTCGGCTCCGCTATACATCTCAGTCGAAAGTGAGTCCACCACCTGATACGTTGAACAATCCACTACATAGTAGCGACCGGTATCGACGGCGACATAGAGCTTGTTGAGTTCCGGAAGGTAAGCTGCCGTCCTCAAGACTGAGCCGTAGGGAGCAGGATCGGGATAGTGGGGAAGTCTTATGACCGTATCAACTTGCACTTGCGCGCAGAGCGCCAAAGGAACAAACGCCAGCAGGAGTTTCTTCATTAGTTCTCCTATCTCGGAGGGGCGGGTGGTCCGCCCCTCCGAATATCGAATCTATCTAACAAGTGCCTTAAGCCTAGCTTGTTCCGCGCCCATGTCGAGCAGGGGAATTTCGGGGACTCATTTCATTTCGAAGCGGATCAAGGACAGCCGGACATCCAGCTTCATCGTCTGTGAACATAGCCCGGCCGAGGCGAAAGTCAAGTGGACGAGGGGCGGGTGAGAAACGGGGGCGTGGGTGGAGCGGACCCGCGCGTCGGAAAGGCGGGAGCGGCGCTCCAAAGAGGCTTCGCCTCAGGGCCGGGCGGGTTGCTGACGCGGGCCGAGTGAAGGCCCGATAGCGACGAACGCCGGGGCAGACTCCGCAGCGGCCTCTACTTTACGAGCACTGCCCTTTGCACCAGTGTTTCCCTATTCGTCCGCAACTCCAGCAGATAGACCCCGGCCGCGAGCCCGCGAACGTCGAGCGCGATTCGGTGTCTGCCGGCCAAAAAAGAGCCGGCGGCCAAGGTTCTTACCCGGCGGCCGGTGATGTCGAGCAGGGAGAGTTTCACGTCTCCGCTCTTCACGAGCGCCATCTCCACAAAGCCGACGCCCTGCAGAGGATTGGGCAGGACATCCAGATTGGGATCCGCGATCGGGGACCGAGGTGCTTCAGCAATCCCCGCACCCGAGTAGAATGCGGCCAACGCTTTCGTTGTCCTGTATCTGGGCACGTCGCCGCTGAACGTCAGCAGACGGCAGTTCTGGGAGATGCCTGGTTCGTACCGGTCTTGGTCCCCGTTGATGAGTTCCATTCCCTCCGGGTCCAGCACGGCGCCCGCCCGCGTGACCCTTGCGCCATAGATGGCGCTGGCGTCCCCGCGGTAGTCTTCCCAGGCCACGAGCCAGTTCGTGCCGTCAAATGCGGCCGCGGGATTCGACTGGTCCATGTCTGCGGGGGAAATCGGAATGCCGTCGGGTTCGAACACAACTCCGCCTGGGCCGACCCTTGCGCCATAGATGGCGCTGGCGTCCCCGCGGTAGTCTTCCCAGGCCACGAGCCAGTTCGTACCGTCAAAGGCGACCACGGGATTCGACTGGTCCATGTCGAAAGTGGAAATCGGGATGCCGCTGGGTTCAAGCACGACCCCGGCCGGGCTGACTCTTGCGCCATACACGTCCATCACATTGTCGCCGTCGCGGTCATCCGTCCAGGTGACAAGATAGTTCGCAGCGCCGAAGGACACCGTCGGAATGAACTGCGAGCTGTCAGCCGCAATCGCCAGCTCCTGGAGGACTGCTCCTTGTGGCGTCACCCTGGCGCCGTAGACGTCGCATTTCTGGTTTTCCATGTCCTCGTGTTCCCACACCACAAGATAGTTGGCGCCATCGAAGGCGAGGCTCGGGTCCGTTTCGTAGTATTGTGATGCGGCAATCGGAATGCCGTAGGGGTCGAGTACGACTCCGGCCGGCGTGACTCTCGCGCCGTAGATGTCGCAGTCCGTCCAGGACCAGGCAGACCACACAACCAGGAAGTTCGTGCCGTCAAAGGCGACCGCGGGCGAAAACTGGCCTTGAAACCCGGTCCCGACCAGAATCCCTTGCGGGTCGAGAATGACTCCTTGGGAAGTGACCCTGGTCGCATAGATGTCGGGAGTCTCGTTCCGGTCATCCTGCCAGACCGCGAGATAGTTGGTGCCGTCAAAGGCCGCGGCCGGCGATTGCTGCGTCGGGCTGGTCCAGCCGTAAGCAAGGAGAATGCCGTTCGGGTCGAGCACCGTGCCATCAATGGTTACACGGGCTCCATACGGGTCTGCGCTCTCGCCGCGATAGTCAGCCCAGGTGACAAGAAGGCGGGCGCCGTCGTAGCTGACTGCAGGCGGCCACTGCACCGACTCGGCCGTTGAGATTTGGATGCCGCCTGAGTCAATCACGACCCCGGTCGGCGTAACCCGGGCGCCGTAAATGCCGGCCTCTTCGCCGGACCGCCCGTCGGTCCAGACCACGAAGTAGTTCGTGCTGTCAAAGACCAAGTCCGGATAGATGCTCCGGTAATCGGTAAGCCGGATTCCGTCCGTGTCCAGGACAACGCCCTCCTGGGTCATCCGCGCGGCGTAGATTCGGTGATCTTCTCGCATCATGCGGTCGTCCATCCAGGTGATGAGGTAATTGGCGCCGTCGAATGCCGCGCGGGCGAAGCCCTGGTTGTTCGGCTCGACCGAAACCGGGATGCCCGTTGTGTCCAGCACCGCGCCGCTTCGGGTCACTCGCGCGCCATAGACGTCGTAGTATCCGTTGCAGTCCCGATCGTCTTGCCACACCAGCAGGTAGTTGGTCCCATCAGAGCTGATGCCGCGGAAGATGAACTGGTCGCCCGGAGCGGTGCCGACCGGTATGCCGAGCGGGTCAAGGACTTGTCCGGCCGTTGTAACCCGGGCCGCATAGATATCCCAGTCCGTGCCGTTGCGATAGTCGGACCAGGCAACGAGGTAGTTGACGCCGTCAAACCCGACAGCGGGCAATTCATGGTTGTACTCGGCAGTCGAGATGGGTATGCCGTTCGGGTCAAGCACGATACCGGCCGGCGTGATGCGCGCGCCGTAGATGTCAAAACCAGTCGACGTCAGGGTGTCTACTTGCATCCAGACCACAAAGTAGTTGGCGCCGTCAAAGGAGAGTGAGGGATACAATTGCACCAAGATTCCGGGCGCGCTGATGACGATGCTGAACGTGTCGAGCAGGACTCCGTCGCGGGTAATGCGCGCGCCCGAGATTCCGCCCGCCACTTCCTCGTGCCAGACCGCGAGATAGTTCGTGCCGTCGAAGGCAACGTCAAGGAACTCTTGATCACCCGGCGCTTCGCCAGAGATGCGGGTAGTGTCGAGCAGAAATTCTTCGAGGAGGTCCCGCACGGCCGGTTCTACGGTGCGGCCGCGCGCGACGGACTTCAGGTGTTGCCGGCCGGTGCGAAGTTTGTCGGCAGTCCGACCGAACCGCGTGAATGGGGAGGTAAAGGCATGCGACGGCCGATGCTCGGCGCCGGGGGCCCGCGACGTCAGGCGTGGGGCGCGGGACGCGAGGGGTGCTGCTTCGGTTCTTGGATGCGCGCCGAGGCAGACGACTGCAGATACAAACACGAGGGCAATCAACCGTTTCATTGGTTCTCCTTTGGTCCAACAGACCATGCCGAGAATCTAGCAGAGGTGCAGCCGGTGTCAAGCGGATGGGTCGGTGGCGCGGACGGGGCCGACCAATGCGCCGGAAAGGCGGGAGCGGCCCTCCCGCACTCCAAAGAGGCTTCGCCTCAGGGCCGGGCGGGTGACGGACGCGGGCCACTGGCCGGCGCGGGCGGGGTTTGACTCACGCGCCGGACTGCGAATGCGAGCAGGATGTTCAGCAGGCCGAGGACGATGAAGCCGGAAAGACCGGGGACTCCCACCAGCAGGTCGTTGCCGCCTGTCACCATCAACAGGGCGAGCCCGCTGAATGCGTTGAACGAGCCGTGCAGGATGCTCACGGCGACGACCGAACGCGCTTTCAGCCGTATGTAGCTAAAAAGTGGGGACAGGAGTATGCACCACGCGGTCATCATCGCTACGCCGGGGACCGGGTGCGAGCGGTATTGGAGACCCTGCAGGACAAGGGGTGCGTGCCAGATGCCCCAGATCGCGCCGATTAGCAGCGACGAACGCCAGAATCCGAAGCTGCTGAATTCTCCGAACAGGAACCCACGCCAGCCCAGTTCTTCGCCGAACCCGGCCACCGCGTTCATGGTGAGACCCGCGAACAGTCCCTGCCCGAGGAGCAGCCAGAACGGGTGGACCGGCAGGTGGGCGAAGGCCTCGCGCATCTGGGCCAGCTTCTGTTCGGGAATCATCCCGCGGAACCGTTCGAACAGGCCTGCCATTTCGGTCGAGAAACGAACCCCGGGCAAGAACAGGCTGACGCCGATTACGGCGAACGTGATAACAAGCGGCGAGAGCCAAGCGACCAGCCACCAGCGGTTGAGTTCGAAGCTGACCCCAAGCGGGCCGGCAACCGGCCGGCGCTTCACCCATCGTTGAACCACGAATGCGGCGACCATAGGCACCAGCATGAAGGGGACTCCGACCGCGGCCGACATCACGTCGCCGGTCAGCCTGCCGCCGAACAGACGGACCGCCCCAGCCCTCGACCAGCTTCCGGCGAAGGCGATGAGCAGGTATACGCCGACCGCCTTGCGGTCCAAAGGCGGCGCGGGTTCAGGGTTCAATGTGGAGAATGATGCCCGCCGCGTGCCTGAAGTCAAGCCGGCAGGCGGCTCAAGAACCGGGATAGGAGTTCGCCACCCAGCGCGGGCGCGCAAGACGCAGGAGTTGCGGCCGAGCGACGTCGAGCTTATCATTTCCTCCATGCGTAGCAGATCAACATGTGCCGGTCCCATTTTTCTCGGCGTCCTCCTGATAGTCCTGTCGGTGGCGCAAGCCCAGCCGTTGAGCGGCACATACCCGGTCGGGCCGGGCGGGCCGGGAGTCGACAGTTTCGCCACGGTGCAGGCCGCGGCGAGCGCCCTGAACGCGCGCGGGCTCGGGGGCAACGTCGAGTTTCCGATATCCCGGTTCATCTACACCGGGCCGGTCGCGCTCAGGAGCGTCGCGAACAGCCGGAACTACACGACCAGGTTCCTGCCCAAGTCAACCGGCGCGACGATTGACGCAGGCGGCAGTCGCTACGCTTTCTCGGTCGAGAGCACGCACAACGTGAGTGTCCAGAGCCTGCGCTTCCAGGGCGCGCGCGACACCGGCAGCGCCTGCATCCGGTTCGCCGATTCGGACTCCGGCCTGGTATGGGCGTGCCGGATGGTGTCGGATTCGGTCGCGACCGGGCTTTTGGTCGAGCGGGCGGTGAACTTCCGGCTCGACACCTCGCGCGTACAGGGGACGATGCGCGCTTCGGGAAGCCGGGGACTCGACTTCCGTGACTGCTGGTTCACCGAAGTCCGCAAGTGCTCGATACTGGGCACGCTCAATACCGGTGTGTCCATCGTCGGCGGCGGCGATAACATGACGATGATGACTGGCATCAAGACAGCGAGCGACACCGGGTTCCGGGTTGCCAACTCGCCACGAGTATCCGTGACTGACTGCGCGGTAATCGGCCGCACCGACAACGGGCTGCACGTGGTCAATTCGCCCTCGGCGCATTTCGACTCCTGCCTGATGAACGGCACTCACAAGCAGGGGGCGTACTTCGAGTCGTGCGATTCGTTACGTTCGCTCGCCCTGATGCTCTTCGGGACAGCGGAGCGGGGCGCGCGGGTAGTCCGGTCCCGCGGCTGCGAGTTCATGCGGCTCACCATCCAGACCGGACCGAAGCGCGGGCTGGTGCTCGACCGTTCGCCGGACTGCCTCATCGACAGCCTGCAGGTCGTGAACGTGAACAGCGACACGGCAATCGGCGTGCTCCTCGATTCCGCGCCGAATTCCGCGTTCCGCTGGGCGATGCTGTACGGCAACTACGGCAGGGCGTTTCAGGTCAGCCGCTCGTCCGGAAGCAGCTTCGCCCACACGCGGGTGCACGGCACTGCCGCCAATGCGGCGATGGCGTTCGACCTCTGCAGTGGCGTCAAGGTAGAGCCTTGCTCGCTCTCCGGTACCGCCCCGGTCGGCGTGGTTCTCAGCGATAGTTGCAATGACGACACGCTCGCGCGGCTGACGATGCTCGGCGCGACCGGTGACGCCATCTCCGCCCGCAACTCGCGGGGGCTGGTCGTCGCCAATAGCTGCGTGCGGGGCTGGACCAGCAAAGGCATCGTGCTTGCCGGCGTCCGGTCTCCGCGGCTCTACTACAACACGATCGTCGGGCCGGAGAGTTCCGGAGTTGCCGGCGTGGACCTATCCGACGTTTCCGGTGCCGAAGCGAGAGACAACGTCATATGGAACCGGGGACTCGATACCTCGGCCTGCTATCGCATCACCGGCACGTTTCCGTTCGCACCCGGCGCGAGCGACTACAACGACCTTTGTGCTTCCGGCGGCCTCATTGCTCGCGTGGGCGACACGATCTATGGCGGGCTTCCGGGCTGGCGCGGCCATGCGTCTGCGCCCGACGCGCACAGCCTTTCTCGCGACCCGTTGTTCGTGACCGGCGACAACTTCCATCTTTCCTCGGCCTCGCCCTGCCGCGACTCGGGAATCACGATTCCCGGCTTCCCGTTCGACATCGATTTTGACGAGCGGGACACGTTCTCGCCCGACATCGGCGCGGACGAGTTCACGCCGGGCGCAGTCAGTGAAGTCCGGCCCGTGCTTCAGCCGTTCCGTTTCGAACTCCGCGGAAACCCGACGAGCCACGGATGCGTGACCGTAGTCCTCGACGGGTTTCGGTCCAGCCCGGGTGCTTCTGCGCTGCAGCTCCTGGTGTACGACGCCACCGGGCGCGTCGTCCTTTCGCGGCCAGTCCTGTCTTCGTCCTTTGTCCTTCGTACTTTGTCGTTCCCTCCAGGAGTCTACCTGGTCAGGTTCAATGCCGGCGGCTTCAACCGCACGCGGAAGTTCGTCGTGCAGCGGTAGCGCCGAGTCAGTCGCTGAACAGCGGCGCGGGCTCCGAAAGGAGCCCGCGCATCACGTAAGTGGAGAACTGCCTAGCGCGCGACCTTGACGAGGCGGGCGCTCTGAGCTCCGGCTCTCACTAGGTAGACGCCGGGCTTGAGCCCGTCGCCGTTGAGGATAGCGCAGCCGGACCCGGGGGCGGTCAATGTGCGGACGAGGTTGCCCACGGCGTCGTACAAACGGAGAGAGGAGGGAGTAGGGAGGAGGGAGGAGAGGCGGACGCTCGTGGATGCTGTAAACGGGTTGGGGCTCGCAGAGAGCGTGGGGTTCGGAGCGAGCACACTGTGGCCTTCTTCGATGCCGCTGGTCAGGAGCGAGACGAAATCGGCGGAAACTTCCGCCGTGCCGCCGCTTCAGGTCCCGTTGTCGTACGCGAACAGGTCGACGGTGACCTTCGCCACGTCGTTCAGCTTGATGCCGGGCAAGTTGGCGTTGATCTCCTCTTTGAGGTTGATCGAGTAGTTGTGCCACGCACCGGTTGTGTCGCTGATCTCAATCAAGTGGACCGTGTCGCTGCTGGCCCAGGTCGAGTATATGCTGCTCCGGCAGATGCGCGTATTTCCGAGTTCGACCCCGGATGCGTCGGAGTAGCGGATCCAGAGCGAGGCTACCGGCCAGCAGGTCGAGGACCCGCCGGCGATCTTGAACCGGCCGTCGAAACTCAGGGTCAGGTCGAGGTTGGGCACGTCGACAGTCTGACGCAGCGACGCGTAGCGGGCAAGGTACTTGGTGACCTTGGCGGCAAAGCCCGGGGTCGGCTGTCCGAACGTGTCGGCGCGCTCAAACGCGAACGTCCCGGCCTCGAGGGCGACCGTGTCGGTCCAGCCGACGTCGAGTGGCTGTTCAAAGTCACCGTTTACCAGGAACTCGCCGGCCGTCGCCGGCCCGGCGAGCTTTAGCAGGAAAGCAGATAGGAGCAGAATTCTCTGCACGGGAACACCTCCGATTTCGCATTTTACCGGCTCGGCCTAGACATTAGATTATCAGGGAAGCGACGGCCGGTGTCAATCACGGCCCGGGCGCGGGGTTTGACCCGCGCGGCTGGCAGCGTAGAATCACGGCATGAAAGAGAAGCTGCCAGAGATTGGGAAAATATCCCAGCAGGTGTTCGAGGAGTTGATTTACCCGCGGCTGGGCGCGAAGAGCCCCAATGTGCTCGTCGGCCCGATGCACGGCGTCGACACCGGCATTGTCCGTGTCGGGAACCGGGCGCTAGCCATAACCACCGACCCGGTGTTCATCGTCCCGGAGTACGGATGGGAGCGGGCCGCGTGGTTTGCCATCCACATCCTGCTGTCCGACGTAGTCACGAGCGGGCTTTCCCCGCGCTATCTCGCCATTGACTTCAACCTGCCGATGCAGATTACCGAGGGGCAGCTTGAAATCGTCTGGAAGACCATCCACAGTGAGTGCCGGTACTACGGAGTCTCGGTCGTCACCGGCCACACAGCTCGGTACGAGAACTGCGGTTACCCGATGGTCGGCGGCGCGACCGTGATTGCCGAAGGCGGACTTGGAGACTACGTTGCGCCCCGGTTCGTGCGGCCCGGCGACAGCATTATCGTTACCAAAGGGCCGGCAATCGAAGCGTCGGGCATCCTTGCCGCGATGTTCCCGGACCGGCTGGCCGCGGAGTTCGGCCCGGAGTTTGCCCGCAAGGCCGAGAAGCTCTTCTGGCAGATGTCCGTGGTCGAGGACGCGCTCGCCGTGGTCAGTGTCGGGGTGCGAGAGAAGGGTGTTACGGCCATGCACGACGCGACCGAATGCGGGCTGTGGGGTGGGCTCTATGAGATGGCCCAGGCCGGCGGGTTCGGCGTGCGGGTCGTCAAAGAGCGGATTCCGGTGATGCCGTGCGTCCGGGAAATCTGCGACCTGTACGGCATCGATCCGTACAAGTCAATCAGCGAGGGCACGCTCATCGTGATGTGCCGGCCGAACAAGACCAATAATGTTCTTGCCGCCTTGCGGCGGCGACACATTCCGTGCGCGGCAATCGGCGAGGTCACCCGCAGGAAGAGGGTGATCGTCGAGAATGACCGCGAGACTCCGCTCGTCCACCCCATCGTGGACCCGTTCTGGGCAGCGTACTTCGGCGCCATCAAGGGGCAATGACCAAGTGGAAATGACAAATGACGCACTGTCCGACAGGGGCCGCAGCGACCAACTCCATCTGGCAGAAGCTGTGGCCTTGATTGAGGGCTGCCGGGAGTTCAGCGCGCTGGTGCCGGAGGTGCGGGTGAATATCGTCTACGCGCCGGAGGGCACGGAAGATCCGAACCATGTCTTTGGCGTGGATGGCAGGATTACGGTCGTTGCCGGCATGCCGAAGGCTTCGGGGCCAATCAGGCCAGGCGTTTCCGACCACATGGCGCGGCTCGTCGTCGAGACGCACAAGTTCGACCCGACCATCCGCGCCGGAGTGGATTTCCGCTGGAACGAAGCGATATTCGAGTACGTGCAGGGCTACTGTGCCGACAAGGGACTGGCGCTTGGCTGCATTGACAGGACAGTCGAGCCCAAAGAGTTGACTGGCAAGGACAAGGGTTCGATTCCGTGGAAGGTGAAGCATCTGGTCGAGGCGTGTGGCAAGGTGCCGCCGGTCTTCTACGAATCGCGGGGCTGGGGCAAGGAGCCGCTCTTCTTTCTCGTCGGCCCGGACCCGGCCGGCGTCGCGACGCGGGCGATTGACATTGCAGAAGGGCTGGCATCATGGCGAAAGTAGGGCCGCGAAAGCTGGCCGCGGTCTGCTACGACCACATCGGCGGCGCGCTTGGTGAGAGCCTGTACGACGTCGTGGTCCGCAAAGGCTGGCTCCGAGCCGACAGCGGCGAGTTGCGAGTGACGGTGAAGGGGCGTCGAGAACTGGCCGCACTGGGAGTTTCCGTGGACCAGCTCGATTCCGGCGCGCGCAAGCCGGTCAACGCCTGCGTGGAGCGACACGCCGGCATGTTCTACGCGCACATCGGCTCTCATCTCGGCTCGCTTCTGGCCGCAGCACTGGTCGAACGAGGCTGGCTCGAGCGATCCGGCCGCGAGTTCCACGTCACGCCCTCGGGCCGGCGCGGCCTTCATCGGCTGGGCGTGCGGCTGCGGATGGCTTCCACGCTACGTCGATGAGCACCCGGCCTATCGTCATCACAAGTGACGGCAGAGGAAAGTGGAAAGCGGAAAGTACTAATGACAAAGTCCGACCAGACAGAAAAGGAAGGAGTCAGATAAAATGAGTTGCAGGACAATCATGGCTGTGACCATCAGCAAGCGGACCGCGGAAGCGGTGAAGGTGCAGCAGGCGTTGACCAAACACGGTTGCATCATCAACCTGCGCGTCGGCCTGCATGAGGCCGGTAACGTCTGCGCGGATGACGGGCTGGTGTTGCTCCACCTGTGCGGCACGAAGCCGGAGATTGCTGCCTTGAAGACCGACCTGAACAAGATAAAGGGCGTGAAGGCCAAGACGATGACGGTCTCTAGCGCGGACGTCAGGTCAAAGGGCAAAATGCCGAAGGCGGAGTGAGAACAGAGCGGTGGAGGCGTTATGAATGTCGTTGATGCCATCAATGCGAGGCGGGCGTACCGGTCGCTCGCGCCGGTCGTCATAACTGAAGAGTTGGTGCGGGATCTGGTGCGGTGCGCCCAACTCGCGCCGACGTGCAATAACAACCAGCCGGCGCGGTTCGTGTTCGTATGGGAACCGGCGATGCTGGAGAAGGTGAAGACGGCGTTCAGCAAAGGGAACGCCTGGTGCAATGCCGACTCGATGGTCATCGCGATCTTCGCCGAGAAGAAGGCGGACTGCCTCATCAAGGACCGCGAGTACTACCTGTTCGACACCGGCCTCCAGACCGCATTCCTGATTCTGCGGGCCACCGAACTCGGGCTTGTAGCGCACCCGATTGCCGGGTACAGCCCGGAAACGGTGCGGGAGGTCCTTGGAATTCCCGACACGATGCAGGTGATAACGCTCGTCAACGTCGGGAGGCACGCGGACACGATCAGCCCGGTGTTGTCGCCGAAGCAGGTCGAGCAGGAAGCCCATCGGCCCGAGCGGCTGCCGCTGGAACAGGTCGCGTTCTTCAACTACTACCCGGCGCCGGAAGGGAGTACAACTTGATACAGCTAAGGAAGCTGCACCTAATCATCGGATTTGTGCTCGTGCCGTTCTTGTTCATCCAGGCGGTTACCGGGTTTGCGCAGGTCCTCGGGATGTTCCCGTCGCTGGCTGTTCGTCTCCACTCGTGGCACGTCATTTTCCGTTACTTAGGCTTGGTCGTGGCCACGGGTCTCGCGTTTCTGGCCGTGTCCGGCTGCATCCTGTACCTCACCATGCGCATCCAGCAGGCGAAGCGCAGGGCGAAAGCCAAGGCTACCCCGGCCAAACCTGCCTGACGTGATTTGACCCGCGCCGGCGGGAGGCTAGACTTCACACCTGTTGATACCACAGTCTGAGAACATCCGATGAGAGAGAGCGGCAAAGTAGTCAGCACTAAGAACGACCGGGCCGAAGTTGAGGTCGCGGCGCGGGGCGAGTGCGAGCACTGTACCGCCCACGGTCTCTGCAACTGGACCGGCACAAACCTGCGTAAGGTGCTGGCCGTGAACAAGGCAGGAGCCGGGGCCGGCGACGTGGTGGAACTGGAGACAGTCGAAGGGACCGGCGCGAAGTCGAACCTGCTGGTCTTCGGCATACCGGTGGTGCTGATGGTCACCGGCGTGCTCATCGGCGGGCTGCTGTTGCGCAAGGACCTGTGGTCGGGAATCCTGGCCGGCGTCGGGCTGGCACTGGGGCTGGGAATCGTGAAGATTGTCGACATCGCCGTGAACCGGTCGGGCAAGAGCCTGCCGGTCATAGTCAGACTAGCCGGAGAATTCAGAAGTGAGAATGCAGAGTGCAGAAGTCAGAACGAAGGAGAACGGAATGAGAGCGTTGACGGCAGTGATGCTGGCCGCAGTCCTGATGACGGCGTGCGGTAAGGGCGGTACGGCGACGACGGCGGGCGCGCCGGAGATGAAGAACCTGGAGCATGGCACGATGGCGTACTGGCACGACGTGAAGTTCACGCCGGACACGAGCGACCCAACGGGAAAGCGGGGCAAGTGGGCGGGCTGGTTCCACCAGGACGTGGTGGACGTATCGAAGCTGAAGGATGGCGTCATCCGGGCCAAGATCGACGGTCAGTGGCAGGACCTGAAAGTTGTCCCCCTGCCCGAGGACTTCTGCCAGTGGAACTTCGGCAAGCGACAGGAACAGCTTGTTGTTATCAAGAAGATGATGGCGGCCCCGGCCGGCGGGATGGCCGCGATGGTCCAGCCTGAAATTTCCGGGCCGCACAATGCGATGGTCGCGAGCCATGGCGTGAAGCGGAAGGACTCGGACTTCGATATCAACAACGCGGTCAAGGGCACGGGCTGGTTGCCCAAGCCGGAGAAGCTGCCGGGGATGCTCGCCCTTTTGAAGCAGACGTGGAACGACCCGATGGACAAGAAGCTTGCCCTGCTCGAGAGCCTTTACACGAAGGCCACCGACGTCTTCGACCGGACCAAGCAGGCATCGCTTGAGCTCTACTCCCAGCCGAACTTCGAGACCCACAGTTTCCTCAACCAGATGGTCGACCCGGGCGTGGCGGTTGTGTTCCTCGATCTGCCCAAGTCGTACGAACTGCGCTGCGTCGCACAGATGCTCCACCCCGACGACCCAGGCCTGTCCGACTACGAAAAGCAGGTGGTCGAATACATCAACACGGTGCACGACTACTTCCACGGCCAGTCGCCGCGCCGGTCTATCGGCGTCATTTACCACGTGGTGCAGGTGTTCGACAACTCACCGGGCATGATGCGCGGTCAGCGGATTGTGCCGCTGCTGCCCTAGCGTGACTTTCCTACCCAATTGGCCCTGATACGCGGTAACGCTAGTACCGGCCTGCATTTACCTTCAGTCCCGTTGTATATACTGAATAGATAGATAGCTGAAGCCAAATCCTCCGTTTCCAACAGAGATTCATC
>JAPLUO010000209.1 GCA_026397595.1 Caldifarciminota bacterium | reverse complement strand
TGAATCCACTCGGCTGTGACTTCAAGTCCCGGTCGGAGCACGTGGAACTCAGTCGTGCCAAACCCGACGCCATCGGTCAACCCTCTCGCGATTGCGTGCTTTCCGTTCTGCATGCACGGTGTTATCTTGGCGAACAGCACGTCGCCCTCTGCGAAGTACGTGTAGCCCTTCTTGACCGCGGAGTAAGGCCGCACCTCTGGCCGGGCAACCGTGCCTGTTAGTTCATCCACCGCCGCCATTGGGACGAACGACGTCTGAGTATCTTCCGGACGTGAGAAACCGGCCGGGCGCGTCGGGTTCAGTTCGCACACCTCCCTTAGCTTCACCCGTCGCCAGCCGGAGGGAAGAGGACGAGAGGAAGAGCTCAAGGGCATGAAGAGAGGAAGGGAGGAACGAACGAAACAGAGAGGGAGTGGAGGCGAATCATGGCTTCGGATGCGACGCCGGCGGCGAGCTTCGCAGGTGCTTGATGAAGTTAGCCAGCATACCGCACAGACGGCGGCAGTTGTCAGTCATGGCGTCGTAATCTTCGCGGTTGCAGTAGCCCTGGTCAAGGGCCACCGACAGTTGGGCGCGGACCTCGGCACATGAGCCCTTGGCAATGTAGAGGAACTGGGCGAACTCCTTCCGCGTTCCTCGTTGAAAACCCCTCCGCGATGTTGGACATCACCGAAACCGCTGCTCGCCGAATCTGGTCGCGGAGACCGAAGTCCTTGCTGAACCCGCCGGTTCGCGTCATTGCATATACCCGGTTCGTCATCTCCCGCGCCATCTGATACACATGCAGTTCCTCGAAGTTCTTGTACGTCGTACTCATGCCCTTCCACCCTTCCTCGCTTCCTCATTTCCACCGAGTGCCCGTCTGCCGGCCTGGCGATTGCGCGGTTTCATCTGACGATTAGCCGCCCTGCGGTCGTCATCATCGTAATGACCATCATCCTGTCCGCTTTGGCCCCTTTGCGGCCCCTTTGTCGGGTTTGTGTCGGGTTTGTGGCCGGTTTATGTCCGGTTTCGTGTCCTGTTTGTCCTGTTTATGTCCTGTTTCGCGGGAGACCAGGACATACTTGGTCCCACGCCCGGCTCCGCCCATCTGCCTGATGACGCCACTTTCGGAGAGTCCGGCCAAATCCCGGGTCGCTGTGCGGACGATGACCCCGGTCAGTTTCCGGTACTCACGGTTGGTAATGCTCCCGTGCTCCTTGACGTACGCGACCGCTGCAATCTGCCGTTCGTTGAGCCCGCCCCGGCGCAGGTAGTCGTCTTTGAGCACGTCCTTGCGAAATGTGGCGATAACCGACTGCTGGCGTTCTTCGTAGTCAGGCTCGGGTCGCTTCGCTTCGCGGCAGAGCCGGCGAATCTTGTCTATGCCTGAGCCCCACTTCTCAATCCAGCCGATGTCGTACAGCACCGAAGCAATGCCCTTGTTCCTCAGTACCGACTTGTGGGGCTTGAACAACTCCGGCAGCGTGATGCCGAGCGGCAGGCCGCCCGGGCTCCAGATTTCCAGCCGGTCGTCGTGAATCCGGATGTCGGTGTTGGAGGGAACGGTGTAATCGCGGTGACAGACCGCGTTGATGAGCGCTTCACGCAGGGCCTCAAGCGGATAGTCCCAGATTTCATCCCGGGCCGGCTTGCCGGTGATGACGAACTCGACGTTGGTGTTCTTCTGGATGAACTTCAGTGCTTCTTCGACCTGGTCGACGAGGGAGCCCTCTATCATCCGGTCGTCTATCACCCGGCTTTCCTGCTTGAACAGCCCGCAGTGGACCACGGCCTGCATCAGCGGGCTTTGGGGTCGCTTTCCGAAGAGCAATACCGCGGCCCACGTCGGTCGGCGTTCTTTGATGAGTTCCAGCTTGCGCAGCACACGCTCGAAGCTCTCGGCCTCGGGGATGTGCTTGCGGCCCGAGGCATTGGCCAGTCGCACGTAGTTCCTCACCTTGTCCGGGTCCATGTCCTGGAGCGTCTTACCGGGTGCGGGCTGAAGGTCCCAGCTTGAACCGGTGGACTGAAGGTGCATCTCGGAAATCTCGGCCGGCGTCATGACCCGGTTGCTCGCACCTACGCGGCGATAGCATCGGCCCTTGACCGAGACCGGCCTGAGCGGGGATTCCCTGATTACCATCGCGACGACCGTCTTGCCGCCCACGTCTCTGGTCTCAACATCAGGTATCACGCGCGGGTCGGTGCTCTGGCTGACTTGATTCGACCATTCACTCAGCGTCTCCGGTCCCACCTCTCTCCCGAGTGACTCGCCCTTTCTCGACACGCCAACGTAGATAGTGCCGCCACGGGTGTTGGCGAATGCGCCGGCAGTCTCGACCGCCTCGCGGTCGAAGCTCTCCTTGAGTTCAACTGCCTCTGACTCTCCGCCGGCGATCAGTTCCCTCAATTTCTCGGGACTCATCTCAACCTCCATCCGTACAACGCGCCAACGCCAACTGACGCCTCACGCCGCGAACAACCTTTCTTTAGTCTCACGCAGTATCTCGGCGGGCGGGCCGAGTACGGCCAGTGCCTTCACCCCGCCGGCGCGGCGCACTTTGGGCGTCTGGAATACTTCGACGTTCTCCAGGCCTTCGGTGCCGCCCTTGGCGAACTGGGCCGCGAGTGCGCGCAGAGTTGCCGCAGCGCCTTCGGGCAGGCCGCGCAGCCAGGCGTCGTGCTTGTACTCAAACGCATCGGCCCGAGCCTCGCGCGTGCGCGGGGCAAGGCCGTAGCCGAGTTCGGCAAGGACATCGTAGAGGTCGTAGTCGTCCATCTCTTCGACCATCCGCACGACGATTGGTGAGTAGCCGGAAGCGACAAGGACGTTGACCAGTTCGCGGCGCTGCGCCGGGTCAACCCAGCGCTGGCGGAAGGCTTCAACGGACGGCGCTTCTTTCACCAGCCGGGCAGCCATCTGTTCCTTGTACTCCTCGACCGTGATTGGCACGGCTTTGCCGTCCTGCTCGGTGACGATGTACTTGCCGGCATCGGTAACGTGGACTTCAAATCCTTCCACCATTACGGCCGGCTTCGGTTCAGGCGGCGGCTTTCGTTCGCGTGGTTCGACCAGCCGTGACAGGAAGTCCTCACTGAACAGCCGCGTGGCGTTGGTGTAGTCGTAGACCGTGAACATCAGTTTGCCCGAGGGCAGGTCGATGCGCGTGCCGCGGCCGACCATCTGGTGGAACGCTATCGGCGACTTGAGATAGCGGAAGAAGACGATGTTGCGGACGCAGGGCACGTCCACGCCGGTTGTGAGCAGGTCTACCGTGGTCGCGATGAAGTGATGCCGCGAAGCACCACGCAGGTCAGGCAACTGGTCGTTGCCCGTGGACGCGGCCGTGCATTTGAAGGCATAGGGTTCGAGCCGCTGGCGGTTGTTCTTCGCGCACCAGTCGGCGTAGAGGTTGTTCAGCTTGGCGGCGACCATGTCGGCGTGGCGGTCGCGCCGGCAGAAGATGATGGTCTTCTGTTCCGGGCCGCCTGACTCGCACAGGAAGTCGAACAGGTCTATGCACATCGCGTTGACCCGGTCGGGCAGGATTATCTTGTCTTCGAACTCCGGGCTACCGTACAGCGGCTTCAGTCTGTCCGTCGCAATCGGCAGGCCGGTATCGGCGTCAACAGGCTCATGGGCGAGTATGTCCTCGAGCGACAGGCCCGCTTCGTCAAGGCTGACCCGACCTTTCTGGATCAGGCAGGCCGCCAGGTAGCCGTCTTCGATTGCCTGCGCCATCGAGTACTCGTAGGCAGGCTCGCCGAAGTGCTTCAGGTTGTCGGCGCAGATCTCCGCGTCCTGCAGCGCCTCTTTGGTCTTCTCGGTAATCTTGAGTTGACGAGGCGTCGCGGTCAGGCCGACCTGCACCGCGTTCGGGTTCCGCGTGAGCACCTGCGACCACTTTCCCCATGCCGAGCGGTGGCACTCGTCGATGACGATATGGCTGAAGGAGTCTTCCGGGTAGAACTCGGTGAGGAAGCAGGCGTCGTCGCCTTCTGACGCCACACCTAAGGTCTGGTAGGTCGCCACGTGAATCCGGGCGTTGCGGGCGTGGTTCCTGCCGTCCGGGTCGCGGAAGACCTCGGCGGCATCCGAACCGAAGACGTTCTGAAACGCGCCGAGCCCTTGCGTGCGCAGTTCGTCTCGGTCACAGACGAAGAGCGCGCGCCGAAGCTGGCCCGCGTCCGCGACGCGCTTGAGCAGGTGGACTGCGATGAATGTCTTGCCCGCGCCCGTCGCAAGCGACAGCAGTGCACGTTTGGGCGCACCGGTCTTGTCGCAGCGGACAATCTTCTCGATTACCGCGCGGATGGCCGCGTCCTGGTAGTAGCGCCGGGTCGCTTCGCCGCCAGCGTACCGGACAAGCAACGGCCGCGCCGCCGGGTCGGAAAGGCTGAAGCCCACTGCCTTCTCGTACCTGAGTTTTAGTTCGTCCGGGGTTGGGAAGCCGGCAAGCGGCGCCGGGTCTGAGGTCTTGCCGCTCACCCGGTCATAACCAACGTACAGGTGACCATTGCTGGAGAAGACCAGCGGCACGTTCAGACGTTGGCAGGCCGCGGCGTAGCGCTTTACCTGTTCGAGCCCATGGCCCGGCGGCATGTGTCCAGGCTTCGCCTCGATGAGCGCGACTGCTACCGGTTGGGAGTCTGGGCTGACGCGGATGCGCAGGACATAGTCAATACGGCCCTTTGAGCGACGAGCGCGCTGCGGGGCGAGAATCTCGATTGGCCCGGCAGTCTCCTCGCGCCGGATGAGGTCTTCGGTCCAGCCGCGCGAGTGCAGTGCCGGGTCAATCAGCTTGGCGCGAGTATCGGCTTCACTCAGTCCCATCAGGCTGAACCTCTGTCAAACACGACGATGGTATAGCCGGAAAACGGGCTAAAGTCAAGCAAAGGACAGCGGTCAAGCGGTCGAGTGAGGGACAGAGAGACAAGGAAAGAGGAACGAAGAGATAGAGCGTGCAGCGGGCGGGGGTTGTGCTGTTGCAGGTGCCGGGGCGAGGGCGATGGAGCGATAAGTGATGAGCGATGAGTGAGTTAGTCAGTTTGGTGGCTTGGAGAATCGCGGGGACACGGTAAGCGATTCCTGGCGCGCGAGTGGCCAGTTGCCATTAATCTATATGTGGGGGTCGGGCGCGGCCCGAGGCACTATTTTCCCGGGGAGTGGGCGGCCCACAGACCGCTCCCCCTGCTGTACCTGCAGATACCGCGCGAGATTCACCAGGTCGTACAACAACAGACACTTGAAGCCGTACAACCAACCAAACAACGCCGGGTTCGGCTTCTCAAGCGGCTTCTGAAACGGCGCGCGATTCAGCGCCGGATACGGCCCAAGGTTCAGGTTGAGGTTGAGGTCGAGATTCAGGCAGAGATGCACGTGCCGACGCAGCGCACGACACCGGTCAGCATACACCGAACGATACAACCGGGGATACGAGGAGACATACGGCGAGAGACACAACCCGGCCTCGATTTCCGACTTCGGGCGGTGGTTCTACCGATTGTGGAGTGACGAGTTCCGAATGCTGGATGCAGAAATCGGGCGGTGGTTCATCTTCCGAAAGGCGACTTCCGATTGCCGGGTGCAGTCATCCTTCTGAACCGGTCTTGTCCGAGGGCAGTTCCGGTGCGACCATGCTGGCCTATTCGCGGCCGTAGACGTTCTCGCGGATGAACCGCTCATCCTTGCGCCACGCCTCGGCAACCTTGACCCAGAGCTCCAGGAAGACCGGGCGGCCGAGGAAGCCTTCGATGTTCCGCCGCGCCTCGGTCCCGACCCGCTTCAGCGCGCGGCCGTCGCGGCCGATGATTATCGCCTTCTGGGAGTCGCGCTCGACGTAGATGTTGGCGCGGACATAGTCTTTGCGGCCGGGACGCTCCTTGAACTCCTCAATGACGACCGCGGTCGAATACGGTATCTCCTCGCCGTAGAGGTTGAACACCGCCTCGCGGATAAACTCCGCCACGAAGAACCGTTCCGGCCGGTCGGCAATCGCATCCGGTGCGTAGAAAGGCTGGCCTTCGGGCAGACGCTCAACGATGGCTACCTTCAGTTCCTCAATCCCGCCGCCGATGAGCGCCGACACCATGAACACGTCGGCGAACCCGGCGCCGGCCAGCCGCTCCACCGCGGGCAGCAGGTCCTTCTTCTCCTTAACGAGGTCAACCTTGTTCAGAGCGACCACCGCCCTTCGGCCGGCAACCAGCCCGGAGAAGAAAGCAACGTCCTCGACCGGCCGCGAGGCATCAAGTACCAGCAGCACCAGGTCGGCGTCGTTCAAAGCCAGGTCGATTTCGCGCTTCATGTGCTGCTGCAGGGCGTACTTCGGGTCGAGCAACCCCGGCGTGTCAAAGAAGACCGCCTGGTGCCCGGGCCCGTTCAGAATCCCGAGAAGCCGGTGCCGGGTGGTCTGGGGCCTGGGCGCGACCGCCGCAAGGTGGGTACCGAGCAGCCGGTTCAGGAGTGTGGACTTGCCGACATTCGGCAGCCCGACGATAGCGACGTACCCGGAATGGAAGGGTTCGGGGGGTCGGGGGTTGGCCTCAGCGGCCCCTGTCAGACAGTTCAGGGGTTCAGGGGTGGGAATCTTGGTGCTCTCGGCGTCCTTGGCGGTTGCTGCTGAGAGACCCTTCGACTCGTCCGACTCGCTCGCGACATCAGATGTCGTCTGCGGCATCTGCGTAATCTGAGAATAATCCTGCTCATGCCTCATGAATAGGCGCCGATTTCCTCGAACCGGGAGACTCGGCCGGTCACCAGTTCCGGTCCGGTCTGGCCGGCGAGTGCGCGGTAATTGGTCATGACCGCATCTTTCAGCAGCCGCGCGGCCTCGTCCCAGTCATGGTGCGCGCCGCCCAGCGGCTCCGGCACGACCTCGTCGATGATACCGAACCCCTTGAGCTCACGCGCGGTCATGCGCATCGCCTCGGACGCTTCCCCGGCGCGGGACGGGTCCCGCCACAGAATAGAGGCGCAACCCTCCGGGGTGATCACGGAGTAGACCGCGTTCTTCTGCATCAGGACCCGGTTCCCGACGGCAATCGCCAGCGCGCCGCCTGACCCGCCCTCGCCGGTGATGACTGCGACAATCGGGACCTCGAGCATTGCCATATCGCGCAGGTTCCGGGCAATCGCCTCGCCCTGTCCCCGCTCCTCGGCGCCAACGCCGGGGTACGCGCCCGGTGTGTCCACGAGTGATAGTATCGGCAGACCGAACCGCGCGGCAAGCTCCATCACCCGCATTCCTTTGCGATAGCCTTCCGGGTGCGGCATCCCGAAGTTACGGTAGAGCTTCTCTTTCGTATCCCGCCCCTTCTGGTGCCCGAGCACGACAAACCCGACGCCGTCAATCCGGCCGATGCCGGCGACGAGCGCCGGATCATCGGCGAATCCCCGGTCGCCGTGCAACTCGGTAAAGTCACTCACCATCCGTTCAATGTAATCAAGGGGATAGGGCCGTCGCGGATGGCGCGCGAGCAGGACCCGCTGCCAAGGCGTCAGGTCGGAGTAGAGCTTCGCCTTCTGCTTCTCGATCTGCTCCTGCAGCCGCTTGACCTCGTCCTTGGCGCCGATCGCCGCCAACTCCTCCATCCGCGTGACCAGGTCGGCCAGCGGTTGCTCGAAGTCGAGCCAGCCTTCAGCCATTCTCGGACACAGGTTGAGGTAGAGGTCGAGGTTGAGATTCGGAGGGTTCCACGTCCTTGACCTTCACCTTAACCTTGACCTGTCCTCTCAGCGGCCGAGCCCGACCGAGACACGGTGTGCGCCGCCCAGGTCGAGGTTCATCGCGGAAAAGGAGTAGTCGAAACGGAACACGCCGGCCCGCAGGCCCAGCCCGAAGTTCAGGTGGTTCGCTTGGGAGAGAAAGTCGTACCCGGCGCGGAGCGCCACGACCTCGCTCCACGCGAACTCAAGCCCGGCCGCGGCCCCCTGCACTCTGCTGTAGAAGAAATACGAGCCGTCTGCGGCAAGGGTCACCCGCCCATGCTCGAACGGCACCAGGTCATAGCTGACGCCCAGCCGGCCCCGGGTCGGCAGCCAGAACACTTCCCTCACGTAGGACATCGTCTTGCCGAAGTCGACAACCGACGCACCGACCGTCAGCCGCTTGACCGGCAGCACCCTGACCCCGCCGTCAATGCCGAGACCCGCGGCGTCGTTGTCGTATACGCGCGAGTAGAAGTACCGTCCGGTCAACCCGGCCTGCACGATGCTGCCGATGGGACGCGCCAGGTTCAGGTACGCCGTGAAATCGGTCGGCGAGAAGGTGCCGATTGGTTCCTCGGTCGGCTTGACCCGGTATTCGAACTCGCCGGCCGAGAAACTCGAAACACCCACGCCGACGCAGAGCGCGGAGAAGTTCCGGGCCACAAACAAGGACTGGTGGTGCGTATCGAGAATCCACTTCGTGTAGGAAGCAACCGCGGCGAACCCGGCGACACCGGCGCCGGCAGCGGGATTGAGAGTTATCGCCTGCGGCCCGAAAGCCGAGGCTGCACCGGTCCCGGCCATCCCGGCCTCCCGCACGCCGGGCAGAATCTTGAGGGAAGAGAACCCGGTCGGCACTGCTACCGCGAGGCCGACCAGCAGACAAGCCGCCAGCAATAATCTGGGGACGCTAACCATATTTCTCGAAGCTACTGTTGCCCTGCGCGGTCCGCGCCTCGGCGCTCTCAGCGTGCCGGTTCCCACTTTGCCATTTCCTCTTTCCCCTTCCCGCCTTGGCGGGTCCTCTTTCGGGGTCGCGTGCACCGGCTAGCTCTCGATTATCTCGACGTTGGCCCGGGGCAGCAGCACACGCTTGCCGTCTTCCAGTTCGACCTCAAGCACGCGCGCCTTGGCCTCGGTCTCGATAGTCTGAAGCTCGACCGGCAGGCTCGTCACCGTGCCGATCTTGCCGAAGTTCGGCTGGCGGATGATGCGCACCGGCATCCCGAGTGCCAGCCCGCCCTCGGCCGTGCTCTGCTTCATCTCCCCGAGGTTCGTATCGGACGGCACAATCACCTCGGGCCGGATTACGCCTGCCCGAATCTGGGTCGCGCCGTTGACCGACGCCATCTTGCCCACGAGCGACTTCAGCAGATCGAACGTCCTCTGCGCCATGCGCATCTCGCCGAACCCTTCGGTCGCGACCACGGTCAGGCCTTTCTTCTCCGAGCCGGTGATCGCCACTCCGATGTCGTACCCGAGGAACGAACGCAGGGTCGCGTCCTCGATGCCGCCGACCACGATTGCCTTGGCCCTGAGCTTCACGGCCCGCTCGATCGCATCGTACTTCACTAGCGACCCGCCGATCAGCACCTGGCCTCTGCAGTCTTCGGGAATCAGGGCGGCAGTCACGACCACATCCGGCTTGTCCACAATCATCCGGATAACACCCCGCACCTCGCCGCCGACCCCGAAGATACCCTGCACGAAACTCGCTTCGGTCTCGACCACGACGCCCTCGCGCGGAATCACCTCACTCACTACGCCCTCAATATATGCGTCAACCTGAACCGGCTCGGGCGGCTCGCGCAGGATGACCTGTCCGGTGATGGACGAAATGCTCTCAACCGTGCCGACAACCGGCGCCTTCACCTCGGACTTGAACAGGCCGAAGAACCCCTTGGACAAGGCCATCACCTCATCCTTGGCCACGGCCTCGCCCGGCTTCTTCATCATCAGGCTCGGCACGTCCTCGGGCGGGACCCCGAGCAGGCCGGCAACGTTCACCGTCTGGACGTTCCCGGGCAGGGCGGTGCGGGCAACGATGTCGTCGCCCTTCACCTTGTTACCTTTGTCAACCAGGGTTTCGCCGGGCAGAGGCAGCCGGCGTTGCTTGCGGACCATGGTCCGCGCGGTCACCTTCAAACCAGGCGTATATGCATGTGCCATTGCTAATCTAGGATATTCAAACCCACCTCAAAGTCAAGCTGACAGCCCGTGAGCCTACAGCTTACGGCCTACAGCTTACGGCCCCCAAACCTGCGTCCGTTTCGCATTCCGTTGGCCACTTCGTCATTTCCCCTTTCTCCTTTGTCCCTTTCCCTCCTTGCTTTGCCCTATCTGCTTGTCACTTTGCCCGTTCCCCTTTCCACTTTCCCCTTCATCCATTCCGGTCGCCAGCCGGCAGATGCGCGCCATCGCGCCGGGCGGCCCCAGGCTCGCCGCGACGCGGGCCAGCCCCTCGACCTGCTGCCGCCGCTCCGCTGAATCCCGCAGCAGCGGCCCCAGCATCCGCACCAGCCCCTCCGGCTCAGGCTCAAGCGCCTCCGGCACCAGCCGCGAACCGGCCAGGATGTTCGGCAGGGCGAAGTGCGACGTGCGCACCAGTACCCGGGCCAGCACCCGCGACAGCCACGGCAGGTGGTAGCAGACCACCATCGGCACGCCCAGGATGGCGAGCTCTGCGGTGACCGTACCGGAAACCGCGCACGCGCAATCGGCATGGCGCATCACATCATACCGGTCCCGGCTCACAACCACCATCTCGCTCTCGGCCGCTTCTGCCTCCTGCCTTTCCCCCTCCTCAAGGACAACCATCACTCCCCGCAACCCGCGCGCCTGCCTGCGCAGTTGCTCATAGACCTCCCGGAACAGCGGCACGTGATAGTCGGTCTCCGAAGGCCTGGACCCGGGCAGGAACACGACATAGTGCTCGTCCGGGCCGAACCCCAGCTTCTCCAGCGTCTGTGCCCGGCTCAGCCCGGCCGTCACGTTGTCCAGCAGTGGATACCCGAAGTACGCCGCGTTCACGCCAGCCCGGCGCAGCAACTCCTCCTCAAACCGGAACAGGCAAACGACTCTGTCCGCCGCCTTCCTCAACCGCCGCTTCCGCCACCCGCCCCACGCCCAGACCTGCGGCGGCCCAAGATACAACACCGGTATACCGTGCCGCCGGAGCCGCCTGCCCAGCGGCAGGTGAAGACCGGAAAATGAGACGAGCACGGCCGCGTCCGGCTGGAGCTTCAATGCCGACGCCTCGGTCCGACTCAGCAGCCCGCCCAGCCTCGGCCCGGCCCTCAGCCCCGCCCCGAACCCGAACACCGGCTCGACCTCGGACGTCTCAGGCAGGCTGACGACCTCGCACGCCGGTTCCAGCCTCGCCATCTCCAGCTTGAACCGATCGAGCATTGCCCGGCCCGACGCCTCTCCGGCCGACACAACGATTCTCACAAACCGAAGCCTACACAACCTCCCGCGCCAGTCAATCGCCGAGACCCAACAAAGACCATCCACAGATTACGCAGATTAGACAGATGTGAGAACAGCCAAGGGCCGAAGAGGACTATCCACAGATTTCGCAGATTACACAGATTGCCCAGGACGGACCGGGAACCCGGAACGGAGGGCCGCAGATTACGCAGAGGACGCAGATGTGAGAACCGCCAAAGACGCCAAGTGCGCCAAGGGTCGGGCCCGCCAACCTGCAATCTGAAATCCCTCGTGGCCCAATCCGGTTACGAGACCGGATTCCAGACCGTCAGCGCGTCCCGAAGGTGTTCAAGCGGCAGGCGCGGAGCTTTCAGTCCGTCAGGTAGACCGCGCCGACGTCGAACGCCTGCTCGACCGTTCCGAACTCCTCGCCGTTCGGGTACGAGCAAGGCTCGTAGCGCTCGTGGCTGTACGTGTAGAATGACAGACTCCACCGGTCTTCGCCGAAGTACCCCAGCCTGACTAGATGTACCGGCGTGTTCCGGATGCGCTCGGCGAACTCGTCAGGCGTCTCGCCGGTGAGAGCGGCCACGCCCTCGCTGCCCGGCGCGGGTTCCTGATACGCGTCTACGTAACAGAGGGCACCTTTGAACCCGACTTCAATCTTCCTGTACTTCCCGGCGTAGTGAGCCTGAGCGTGATTCAGAATGCGCAGCCGCACGGCATTCTGTACAGCTTCAGGAATCGGCCTGCCGCCGGTATGCGGGGCCAGCTTCGCCCGTCCTTTCGGCATGTCAGTTCTCCTCTCCGAAATACTAATTCAGCAGCGACTGGAATAGTTCCGGAATAATTCCCTGGACATAACAATTCCATTCCCGCCAAGGCCGGGCGGGATTCGGGATTCTCCATCGGGTGCATATTACTTCTGCGAGCCGAGATGTCAAGGAGGCGCGGCTATCTGCTCTCTACTAGCCGGCCAGAGGGACCCCGGAACTCCCCGGAATTCCCCCTGATTCAGGCAGGAACACTGTAAACGTCGAGCCGGTACCGACCTTCGACTCCACCTTGATGGTCCCGCCGTGGCTCTCGACGATCTTCTTCACGATTACCAGACCCAGCCCGGTGCAACGCTCGCCTTCGGCCGGCTTGGTCGTGCCGTGGCTGAATGGCTTGAACAGCAATCCCATCTCTTTGGGCGGGATGCCCGCGCCCTGGTCGCGCACAACGATTGTGATGCCACCGGTGACCCGTGCGAGCTCCACCGTGGTCAGGGTCCCTGGCTTGGAGAACTTCACCGCGTTTGACAGCAGGTTGTTGAACACCTGCAAGATTTTGGGCCGGTCGAGCGTCAGGGTCGGCAGGTCGTCCGGTCGCTTCAGCGCCAGCTTCACCCCGTTCTTATCGGCCAGCAGCCGGTTGAGCGCCACGTTCTCCTCGGCCAGCGCGCCCAGGTCCACCGGCTTCAAATCCAGGCTCACCTTGCCTGACTCGATCTTGGCCACGTCGAGCAGGTCGTTGACCAGCCCGAGCATGAACTCGCTGTCCCGTTTCATCACGTCCACCACCTGTTTCTGATCCGCGCTGAGCTCGCCGATCTGGCCGAGGAGCATCAACTCGGTGAAACCGAGGAAAACGGCCAGCGGGTTGCGCAGGTCGTGCGCGGCCATGCCGAGGAACTCGTTCTTCTGGTCGTTCAGCTCGGCCAGCTTCAGGTTGCGGTCGTGCAGTTCCGCGGTCACGCGGGCAATCGAGCCGCCGGTCTCCTGCAGACGCGATATCATCGAGTCGTGCAGGCGCGCGAGGTCGGCGACCTCATCATGCGTCTTCAGGTCCAGCCGCGGCGTACTGGTCGCGAACGACCGGGAAAGGTCGCCCTCCGCAACTGCCCTGGTCGCATCGGCCAACCGGTCGATGTCGGCGGCCACGCCCCGGGTCTGGTCTTGCAGCTTCACCACCGGCGCCGACATCCGGTGCCGGTAGGTGTCGAGCGAGACAAGGGTCAAGGCCAAGAGCAGGGCGACCAACGCGCCGGCCAGCCGGACGTAGAAATCGGCGCGGCCCTCGTAGCGGGTCACCGCGCTGCTCGCGCGTTCCTCGATTAGTTCTACGAACTCGTCCAGGGGCTGCATCACGCCGGTCTTGAGCCGATCGTAGGTTGAATCACTCATCACCGCCATGGCTTTGGGCCGGTCCGGCTCACCCGTCTTCGTGAACCCGCCCGCGCCGTCGTCGAGCTCACCCTTGGCCGTGCGCATCGCGGCCAGCTCGATGCTCACCACCGAATCGGAGCTGGCATCGGCCTCGTCGAGCAGGACGGACTCGTCCGCGCCCACCTTGAGCCCTGTAGTCATCTCGCGCAACAGCACGGCGCGCGAGGCGACCTGCGGCGCTTCGGGCTTGCCCGCGAGCATATCCCAGTACAAGCCGGGCGTAGTTCACCGGGCGGGCCTCCTCGTTGGTGTGGAGCGCGAGCAGATCGTTGTAGTACTGCCGGTAGCGCTCGTCGCCGGTCGCGACGAAGAGCCGGGCAAACCGGGTCAGCTTGTCCGAACTCTGGCGCAGCTCGTCGGCCAGCAGGTAGGAGGCAAACCGCCCACGCTGGCTCTCCTCGAGGAACCGCTGGTTGAAGAACAGGTAGCCGGTGACCGCGCCCAGCGCCGCGGCGATGACCAGGTAGGCGCCGGTTACCAACTCGAATGTCCGGCGGATGGTCATAGCGCGGCAGGCCTCAAGCTCAGCACTACGGAATTCCGGGGATATGGTGATATACCATGGTCTCGCGGCAGATTGCCTAGTCTCTCATCCGTTGAGGGGCAGTGATTCCGGAAACAGGATTTCGTGGGCACCCTACGCTTCTCCTTCCGCGTCAAAGCCGGGCGGGGTTCGGGACTCTCCATCGGGCGAATACTACTCCTGCGGGCCGAGATGTCAATCAGGCGCGGAGGCCATCTGCTCTCAACCAGCCGGCCAAAGGGTCGCCGCCGTCGCGCGTCAGTAATCGCTCAATGCGTCACCGGAGTAATCCGCCGACCCCGGACTCTTGCCTGATACGCGGCAAATTGGAGGGTATCCCGACTTCTTCCCCAACGTCGGTGGAAAACCGCACGGGTCCCGTTGCTCCCGGGCTGACCGCCGACAGCAGCAGCAGCGCCGCGCACGAGAATCTCAGTGACATCGTACTCGTCTTGGGTCTCGACGACATCCTGCGCAGTTCTCCCTCGGTCAGTATCGACGGTTGGGATTCCACGCGGACATGGTAGCGGGACGACCGAAGATGTCAAATGCGCGGGCGGAAGACGGACAACGGCCGCGGGATTCGGGTGAAGCGAAAACGGTTACCGGTTCCGATAGTTCCCACCTGGTAAAGTAGGAGTGTCCCATTTCCACCATCGCCTAATAGGTGACTGGTCGAGTAGGCCTCGTGGCCAACCCCTTTTGGGAGTCCACCACGAGGCCCCTCACAGAACCGGACTTGCAGATTTCCCGCATCCGGCTCTTCAGGACAACCTCCTCACCCTCCGTCGAGTAAGTCAT
>JAPLUO010000481.1 GCA_026397595.1 Caldifarciminota bacterium | reverse complement strand
AGCTTTCGAATGAGCTTTCCAAGAAGCTTTCCGGCGAGCTTTGCGGGATGCTTTGCAGCACCCGAGTTGTCAGTTCGCAGGTGTCAGTCCGCAGTAGCGGGCGGCGGAAAGCGGTTGACGAGTTGCGAGTCATAGTACGCGGGCGCGGGAAATCTCAAATCCGAAACCCCAAATCCCAAACCAGAATCTGTGTAATCTGCGAAATCTGCGGATAGTCCTTCCTGACTTGGCGGTTCATTCGACTTCCGATTTCCGATTGTCGATTGGCGGTTGCCGGATGGCGGACAGCGGTTAGCGGATAGCAGTTAGCGGTTAGCGTGCGGTCAGACCTGAGTTGCGGAGTCGGCGAGGATGGTGACGCGGTCGGGCAGGACCTCGACGCAGCCGCCGGTGATGTTGAATGTCAGAACCCGGGGGCCGTGTTCCGTCTGTCGGGCCGCAGTCCGGGCCGTGACGCGGCCCGGCACGAGCAGGCTGAGGTACGGCGCGTGGCCGGGAAGTACGCCCATCTCGCCTTTCCACGCCGGCACCGCGACCGAGCGGACGACGCCCCGGTACACGCGCTCACGGGGCGTGACGAGGTCAAGTTGCAGCGTCTTCATCCGGTGCTTCTTTGTACTGCTTGGCGTCTTCGAGCACGTCTTCAATCGGGCCGTGCATGAAGAATGCCTGCTCCGGGACCGCGTCATGCTTGCCGGTGATGATCTCCTCGAAGCCGCGGACCGTGTCTTTGAGCGGCACGTAGGCGCCCTTTCGGCCGGTATAGGGCTCGGCCACGAAGAAAGGCTGGGAGAGGAACCGCTGGACTTTGCGCGCGCGCGCGACGATGAGCTTGTCATCGTCGGAGAGTTCCTCGATGCCGAGGATGGCGATGATGTCCTGCAGGTCCTTGTAGCGCTGGAGCACCTTCTGCACGCCGGTCGCCGCGTGGTGGTGCTCGGGGCCGACGATCGCGGGCTGAAGGATGCTCGAGCTTGACTCGAGCGGGTCCACCGCCGGGTAGATGCCCTGCTCGGAAATCGCGCGCGAGAGCACGACCGAGGCGTCGAGGTGGCTGAAGACGGTCGCGACGCCCGGGTCGGTCAGGTCGTCGGCGGGGACGTAAATGGCCTGGATCGAGGTGATGGAGCCGCTGCGGGTCGAGGTGATGCGCTCTTCGAGTTCGCCCATGTCGGTGGCGAGCGTGGGCTGGTAGCCGACCGCGGAGGGCATCCGGCCAAGCAGGGTCGAAACCTCGCTACCCGCCAGCACGTAGCGGAAGATGTTGTCGATGAACAGGAGCACGTTGACCT
The DNA here is from genome assembly GCA_026397595.1 of Caldifarciminota bacterium. GTDB lineage: Bacteria > Hydrothermota > Tepidihabitantia > Tepidihabitantales > Tepidihabitantaceae > UBA2258. Next base: position 6,998 of record JAPLUO010000481.1, on the reverse strand, counting down.
TCTCGACGTCACGGAAGTACTCGGCCTGGCTGACCGCGGCCAGGCCGACCCGCAGGCGCGAACCAGGCGGTTCGTTCATCTGGCCGTAGACCAGCACCGTCTTGTCGAGCACGCCGGAGCGGGTCATCTGGAGGTACAGGTCGTTACCTTCGCGCGTGCGCTCGCCGATCCCGGCGAAGACCGATATGCCGCCGTGTTCGGCGGCCATGTGGCGGATGAGCTCCATCACCGTCACGGTTTTGCCGACGCCGGCGCCGCCGAAGAACCCGACCTTGCCGCCCTGCGGGAACGGCGCGAGCAGGTCGATGGCCTTGATGCCGGTCTCGAAGATGCGGAGCTCGACGTCCTGCTCGACGAGCGAGGGCGGCGGTCGGTGCAGCGGGTAGCGGAGCTCGGTGCTGATATCTCCCTTGTTGTCGATCGGCTGGCCGAGGACGTTCATCATCCGGCCCAGGGTTTCGTGACCGACCGGGACGGTCACGTTCTCGCCCGTACCGGTTGCTTCCAGTCCGCGGGAAAGACCTTCGGTGGGCCCGAGTGCGATGGCCCGCACGCAGCCCTCGCCCTGGTGGGCCATTACTTCGAGCACCGTGTCGCGGACCCGAAGCGCGCTGTACAGCGGGGGGACTTCGCCGGCTTCGAAATCGACATCCACGACCGGGCCGGTGATCTGCGCGATCCTGCCGGTAAACATCAAGCCGCTCCTTTCCGGCCGCGGCCGGTCAGCGCCTCGGACGTGCCGACGATGTCCAGCAGTTCGCCCGTGATGCCGGCCTGGCGCAGCTTGTTCGCTTCCATCACGAGGTCGTCGATCATCTCGCGGGCGTTGACCGAGGCCTGTTCCATCATCACCATCCGCGCGGCGTGCTCGCTGGCGGTCGCCTCGGCGAACGCCTCCCAGATTGCGAGCCGGACGTACTCAGGCAGGAGCCGTTCCAGCACCGCGCCCACGTCCGGTTCGTAGAAGTAGAAGTAATTCATCGGCAGGGGATGGGCGACCGGCTCGACCGGCAGGATGCGCTTGAGCACGGGCCGGTTCGCGCCCAGTGTTCGGAACCCGGTGTAGAGTACGTACGCATGCCCGATTTGCTCCATCAGGTAGTACGACATGATCATCCCGGCGAGCTCGTCCGTGTACGCATCGAACGGCGGCTCCGGGATGGATATCGACTCGCGCAGCACCTGGCCGCCGGCCCGGGGCAGGAACTTGCGCAGCTTGCGCCCGGCAGTGATGAGGTGGAGGCGGCGGTGGCGGTGCTCGGCGACGAACCGCTCGGCGGCATGGATGATGTTGGAGTTGTAGGAGCCGCAAAGACCCTTGTCCGACGCGACGACGATGAGCAGGCAGTTGTCGCTTGGGTTGGTCCGGAGCAGCGGATTGGGCGGCCGGTCGGTCGTCGCCAAGTCGCGGACCGCGCGTTCCACGCCCTCGAAGTAGGGACGCGAGCCGAGCACACGGGCCTTCTCGCGAGAGAGGCGGGCCGCGGATATCTTCTGCATCGCGTCGACGACCCGCTCGACGTTCGCGATAGTGCGGATGCGGTGGCGGAGTTCTCTAGTGCCAAGCATCGGGTGATGACGTCTGCTTGAAACTCGTGACGACCTTCTCAAGCTCGGGCAGCGCTTGGTCGCCGGTCTTCGGGTCGAGGAGCTTCGCGCCGAGCAGCGCGAAGTCCCGGTCGTAGTAGTCGAACAGCGCCTTCTCGAACGCCTTGATCTTCTCGGTCGGGACGTCGTCGAGAAGGCCGTTGATGCCCGCGTAGATGATGAGCATTTCCTTGTCGGGCGCCAGGGGTTTGGACTCGTCCTGCTTCTGGGCCTCGACCAGCTTCTCGCCGCGCAGTAGTTGCCGGCGCGAGCCCTCGTCGAGGTCGGCGCCGAACTGGGCGAAGGCGGAAAGCTCGCGGTACTGGGCGAGGTCGATGCGCAAACGGCCGGCCACCTTGCGCATCGCCTTGAGTTGGGCCGCACCGCCGACGCGCGAAACCGAAAGGCCGACGTTGATTGCCGGGCGGACCCCGGCGTAGAACAGCCCGGATTCGAGGTAGATCTGCCCGTCGGTTATCGAAATGACGTTGGTCGGGATATAGGCGGAGATGTCGCCGGCCTGGGTCTCGATTATCGGGAGTGCCGTTATCGAGCCGCCGCCGCGCTCGTCCGAGAGCTTGGCCGCGCGCTCGAGCAGGCGCGAGTGGAGGTAGAAGACGTCGCCGGGATACGCCTCACGGCCGGGCGGCCGTCGCAGCAGGAGTGAGAGCTGCCGGTAGGCGACAGCGTGCTTGGACAGGTCGTCGTAGACGATGAGCACGTCGCGCCCCTGGGCCGCAAGCTCCTCGGCCATGGCGCAGCCCGCATAGGGGGCTATGTACTGCAGCGGCGCCGAGTCGTTCGCCGTGGCCGAAACGACGATGGTATGCTCGAGCGCCCCGAACGCCGCCAGCTTCTCGATGGTGCGCGCGACCCCGGACTGCTTCTGGCCGATGGCGACGTAGATACACGCGACGTCGCCGCCGCGCTGGGCGATGATGGCGTCGATCCCGATTGCGGTCTTGCCGGTTTGGCGGTCGCCGATGATGAGCTCGCGCTGGCCGCGGCCGATGGGAATCATTGCGTCGACGGCCTTGATGCCGGTGTGGAGCGACTCCTCGACGGGCTGGCGGTCGATCACGCCCGGGGCCGGGGCTTCGATTGGTCGGAACTTGTCGGAATGGACCGCTCCCTTGTCGTCGAGCGGCTTGCCAAGCGGGTCCACCACGCGGCCGAGCAGGCCGTCGCCGACCGGCACCTGGAAGACCCGGCCCGTGCGCTTGACTTGGTCGTTCTCGCGGATGCGGCTGTAGTCGCCGAGCACGGCGGCGCCGACCGAATCGCGGTCAAGGTTCAGGGCGATGCCGAACACGTTCCCGGGGAACTCGAGCAGTTCGCCGACCATCGCCTGGTCCAGGCCGAAGATGCGGGCGATGCCGTCGCCGATGGTGAGGACATAGCCGACTTCGTCGACCTTGAGCGTGGTTTTGTAGTCGTCGAGCTGACTCCGGATGAGGCGCAGGACGTCGTCGGTCTTCATGCTGCGAGCAGGTTCTCCTCGATGCTCTCGAGCTGGGATTTAAGGGTGTTGTCGACGACGTGGCCGTTGACCTGCACGCGCACACCGCCGATTACGGTCTCGTCGACGACCACGGTGAGATGGACGCGCCGACCCTGCCACGCCTCGATGGCGCGCTGCAGAGACTCCTGCTTGTCGGGTGGCAGCGGCCGCGGTACTCGGACCTCAACCTCGGCCATCGCCAGCTCGTGGCGCACCATCTCGGCAAACGTGTCGTAGACGTCGCGCATGCGGCGGGATTTGCGCAGGGCGATAAGCACCCGCAGCAGACGCCGGGTCAGGTCGCTCTCGATGGCTTCTTCGAGGACGCGTTCCTTTTGGGCCAGCGTGATCAACGGGTGGTCGAGGAAGAGCACGACGAGCGGTTCGGCTTCGATAATGTCGGTCAGGCGCTTCAGGTCGTGCTCGGTCGTCTCCAGAGTGCTGGTCAGCGCGTCAGTCATGCTTGAGTCCCTCGACGAACTCGTTGATCAGCCGTTCCTGGACCTCCTGGTCGACCGACTGCTTCAGCGCCTTCTCTGCGATCAGCACCGCGAGCCGGACCGTCTCGGCGCGAAGTTCGCGGATGGCGTGGCGCTTGTCGGTTTCGAGCTGGCGGCTGGCGTTCTGGATGAGGCGCCGGGCTTCCTCCTGCGCCTCGGAGAGCATCCGGTCCCGTAACTGCTTGCTCTCGTCGGCGGCGCGGCGCAGGATGACCCGGGTTTCTTCGTCGATCTGGGCAAGCCGGGACTTGAACTGGGCTTCGATTTCTTCGGCCTGTTCCCGGCTCTTCTTCGCGTTGGCGATGTCCTGTTCGATGCCGCGCGTGCGTTTCTCCATGAACTTGGCTAGCGGCTTCCACAGGAACTTCCAGAGAATCACGATGGCAAGCAGGAAGGTCGCGATCTGGACGAAGAGCAGGGCCGGGTCGATCTTAATCACGGCAACAGGGGTCGAGGGGTCGAGGATTCAAGGATTCCAGTGCCCGGCCTTTGGTGTCCTTGGCGGTTATCATTCCGATGCCGGAATCTGCGTCATCTGCGTAATCTGCGGATAGTCCTTCGTTCGCTACTTCAGGAAGTGCGTGGTTGCCGGGTTCGCGAAGATGAGAATCAGCGCTACCACCAGCACGTAGATGGTCAGCGACTCGATGAACCCGAGCCCGACCAGCAGCAGCGGCTGGATTTTGCCCGCGGCCTCGGGCTGGCGGGCGATACCTTCAACCGCCTTGTTGATGGCATTGCCCTGAGCCAGGGCGCAGGCCACGACCGCGATCGCGAGCGCCATGATCGATACCGAGTCGGTCCAGATGAAGAAATTGCTGGTGCCGCTCGCGTCCTGGGCGAGGCAGTACGAGAACAGTCCGATACCGGTTACGAGCAGGACTCTCTTCATAACTAACGGCTCCTTTCACTATGAGTTCTCACCGCGCCCCCGACATACACGATCGAAAGCAGGGTGAAGATGAATGCCTGAATAAAACCGACCAGCAGCCCGAGCAGGATGATCAGCGGCCGCAAGAGCAGCGGCACGATCGTCATCACCGTGTCTACAACGCCGCCGGCAGAATACAGGAAAACCACGAGGAAGGCAAGGATACCGAGCAGGACTTCCTTGGCCATGATGTTGCCGAAGAGACGGAACGAGAGCGAGAGCGGCCTCGCCAGTTCACTGATGAACTCGATGATGAACATCAGCGGCTTGAGCCAGATTGGGACCCCGGCACCGAAGTGGGCGAGGTAGGGGAAGAACCCGTGCTTTCGGATACCGAAGAAGTGGATACTGAAGAAGACCACCAGGGCCAGGGCGATGGTCGTGTTCAGGTTCGCGGTCGGCGACATCAGACCGGGGACGAGCCCGAGCAGGTTGCCGACCAGGATGTAGAGGAAGATCCCGAGGAAGAGCGGGTAGTACGATTTGCCCTCGGGCCCGATTGAAGAATCCACAAGGTCGAAGATGAACTGGAAGGCCGTCTCGAATGCGCCCTGGAGCCTGCCCGGCGACTCGCGCAGCCGCCGCACAGCCAGCCATGACAGGACGAAAAGCACGAGGACCGTCACCCAGCTCATCAGGAGCGGGGTGGGGATCTTAAGGCTGTACTCTATCGCTTCGCCGATGTGCGGCATATACTCCCTGCCAGACCAGGAACGCGATGATACCCACGGTCACACCTGCAAACAACCCCCAGATGCTGCCGAGCCGGAATCTCAGGAAAAGGTATATCAGCGCCCCGAACACGAAGTAGCGTAGAACGTAGGATAGCGCGGTCAGCACCCGGGCCGCGCGCGACTGTCGCTGCATCATCCAGCGGACGCCGACGTAGAGCAGGCCGAAGTTCACACCGACCGCGACCAGCCCGAAGATTACCCCTTTGACGAACAACCCTTGCCTCCATCGCGGCGGTCGGAGTCACCATCGTGCTCCGTGCGTTCATCGTCCTCCAGCGAATCGTCATCGAGTTCCTGTTCGATCCGGACGGTGCGCCAGACGTTGACGAACCCGGCAACGATTCCAAGCAGCAGCAGAAGAATGGTGAGAAAGGGACGGGTCTTGAGCACCTTGTCCAGGAGCCAGCCCAGGCCGAATCCGATAAACGTGGAGAAGACCAGGGTCAGGCCGAGGCTGCTCAGGCGCATTGCGCTGTCCGAGATGCCGAAGTACTCGGCAAACCCCTTCTTCGGCGTCTTCTCGTCGGGCATGGCCGCTAGCGACCGAGCCGGTCGGTCGCACTGTCGGTGTTGCTGAAATACATAGCTGACTCATCAGGACATATCATTCCTGTTTGGCGTCAAGTATACACCCCTTTGCCAGCCCTGCAAGCGCCGGGCGGGGGATGGCCGGCGCAGTTGACAAGCTACTGCCGTGCCGCTTAACTTCAACGTGGCACAGCCTCGAATCGTCATCGACGGGTACAACCTGATTCACGCAATGCCGGAACTGGCCCGGTTGGTTGCGGACGACCTGGAGCGGGCACGGGACGGGCTGGTCTCGAAGCTCGCGGTCTATCGCTCGGGGCGCGGTGTGCGTGTCACGGTTGTATTCGACGGCCAGAGCATGGTCGCGCAGCAAGGCCGGCCGCCGGGCGGCATCGAAGTCGTCTTCTCCCGCGCCCCCCAGAACGCGGACGCGAAAATAAAGACGATGCTCGCACTGGAAAAGAGCCCGCGTTCATGGACCGTTGTCACGTCCGACAACTCAATCGTCCGCTACGCCCGCGACTACGGCGCGAAGACCATCCCCTCCGCGGAGTTTGCGGCCAAGCTCGGCAACACGATTCCCAATCTCGGCCCCAACCGGCCGGCTCCTCAGGATACGCCGATGACCGCCGCTGAGATTTCCGAGTGGGAAGAGTACTTCCGCAAGGGCCGGCCGGACAAGGGCGGATAGCAGAAAGCCTCAAGCCCCAAGCTGCAAGCAGGGGGAGAGGGCGCAGGCACCCGACGCGCCCAAGCCCGCGCGTTTCGGGCAATCGTTGCCCGGCTTATCGAAGCCGCCAACTGACCGGTCCGTAAGATCGAGCGCCCCGCTTCGGCGGGGCGCTATATGTTCCTGGCTCGGTTAGGCGGCGTAGTCGCCGCGGAGGTCACACCGTCTGGTCTGAACGTTCCCACCAGAGGAGGGTGGCGGCCATGCCGAGCGCGCCGGGGCTCTCATGTCAAATGCGCGGACGGAATCCGGCTGGCGTAGGATTGACACGTGTCGGAGTAAAACTAGGTAATCGACCAGCGGAACCTCTCGAAAGCAGGACCGAATTCCGCGCCTCGGCGGGTCCTGTCCGTCCAGCCCAGTTTCTTATATGAGTGCTATATGATTAGGCCGATGCCGAAAGCCAAGATTGACAGAAAAGCTGTCCCGCTTTCAAATGGTAGTGATAAATGTCCGTTAATGACCTACCAACGAAAGGAGACAGCAA
>JAPLUO010000032.1 GCA_026397595.1 Caldifarciminota bacterium | reverse complement strand
CTGGTGCGGGGCGGCTACCCGATAGTCTGTTACACGGACCTGCCCGGCGACGGCAACCGGGCGAACGACACGGTGTATGGTAACGTGTTTGTCGGGCCTGCGGTGATGCACGACGTCGGGGTCGAGGAGATTCTCGCGCTGGCCCAGGCCGCCCGGGCCGGCGACACGCTCCGGCCCCGGGTCCTGGTCCGGAACTACGGGGTGCGGACCGAGCGGTTCTTTGACGTGCGGTTCAAGATTGGGGCGGCGTATTCGCGGGACGTGAACGTCGGCACCGCGCTCGCGCCCGATTCCGCGGTCGAGGTCGCGTTCCCGGACTGGGTTGCGGTGGCCGGGTCGTATGCGGTGAGCTGTTCGACGATGCTGGCGCTCGACCTGGACCGGACAAACGACAAGAAGACCCTGGCACTCACCGTTGCCCGCTACTCGGTCCTGCACATCGAACCGGACCAGAGCGATACCATCGCCAGCGACAGCGAGCAGACCTACCGATTCTATGCCGAGCTGGAATCCGACTCGGCCAGAGTGATTGACATCGGGCAGTCAGCAGTGCCGCCGGCCTGGGCTGCGGTGCTCTACGATTCGGCCGGTGCGGCGCAACTGGAAGGTACGTTCGGGCTGGTCGAGCCCGGCCAGCGTTACTGGTTCTCGTTGCGGGTGGACGCGCCGCCGGGTGATTTGGCCGGGATGCCGGACACGCTCTCGACTCAGGCGTTTGTGGTCCGCGGCTGGGCGCGGGACGACACGACTACAAACGATAGGGCGGTACTGACCTTGGCCCTGGCGCCACTCCTGACCGTGCACAACTTTCCGAACCCGTGCTTCGGCTCGACCCGGTTCATCATCGGCCTGCCGGAACCGGGCACGGTTACGCTTGCCCTGTACGACCGGGCGGGCGCGCGAGTCCGGACGCTCCTCGGAGCGAATGAGACGAAGGGGACACGCGGGCCGGGCGTACTGCTGGTTGACTGGGATGGAACCAACGATGCCGGCAAGCCGGTCGCGTCGGGCAGCTACCGCTACGTCATGGACTATTCCCGAAACGGGACTAACAGTACCATTGTCAAGAAGCTGGTGCTGGTCCGGAGGTAGGTGATGAAGGGAATCGGACCGATCGGACGGATCGGACAGATAGGGTTCGTGGCGGCGCTGGTTTTTGCCGGGGCACAGGGGTCAAGCCTGGTCGGCACTTCGTGCCTGTCGTTTCTGAAGCTGGGTCAGGGTCCGCGCAGTGCGGCGCTGGGCGAATCGTACACGAGCCTGGCCGAGGACGCGAGCGCGATATACTGGAACCCGGCCGGGCTCGCGCGGGTGCCGGGTTACCAGTTTGCGGCATCGCACCAGCAGTGGTTTGCCGGTATCACCGACGAGGTCGGGCACGCGGCCATCCCGCTTGGGCCGGGCGTGCTGGGAATCGGCCTGGTCTATAGCGGCGACCGCGGTTTTGAAGGATGGACCGAGGAGAATGAGCCGGACGGGACGTTCAGTACGTGGAGCACCGCGCTTTCCGTCGGTTACGGGATGACGATTTTGGACAAGTACCAGGTCGGCGCTACGGTCAAGGGGCTCATGGAAGACCTCGGGGCCGCGCGCGGCACCGGGGGGGCGGTGGACCTCGGGTTCATCGGCCACCCGTTGCCCGGCCTTGGCGTCGGGTTCGCGGCCCGGCACCTGGGGGCGGTTTCGTATGAATCGGTTACCGAGAAGCTGCCGACCGAGTTCGCGGCCGGGGCCAACTACTCGGTTGCCGGTTTCACCGGCACGATCGACGTCGCGGTGCCGCTCGCCGACGACCCCAACGTCCGAGTGGGAGTCGAATATGCGCCCATCAAGGAAGCGGCCCTGCGCATCGGGTACCGTACCGGGCCAACCGACATCGTCGGCCTCGGATTCGCCAGCGGTCTGACCGGGGGGCTGGGCTTCACGGTCGGCAACTTCGGAGTCGACTATGCCTTCGTGCCGTACGGCAAACTGGGGCTGACTCACCGCGTAGGTTTCCGGTTTACGCCCGGCCCGCCGGAGAAGCCGAAGTTCGGCGCGGTCGTGCTCACGATCATTGACTCCGAGACGAAGCTCCCGGTCGCGGCCTTCCTTTCCCTGACTGGCGCGCTCGACACGTCGGCAACGACCGACGGACTCCGGCTCCGCGGGCTCGTGCCCGGCGATCTGAGTGTGAAAGCGGTTGCCGGCGGCTATCTCCCGAAGGAGGACACGGTCCGGGTCATCGCCGGGCGGGAACTGCCGTTCGTCGTGGCGCTGGAACGGGTCAAGTACGGCGAGGTGCGGGGCGGGTTGTTCGACGCGGGAACCAGGCAGCACATCGGCGGCCGGATTGTGTACCGCGGGCCGGTACTCGGCGAGGACGCGGTGAAACCGGAACCGGGCACTTACCAGTTGCGGAACCTGCCCGCCGGCGACTATCGCGTCGGGATTACCGGGCCAAGCGAGGAGTACATTCCGCAGTCGTGCACTCTGAAAGTGGTGGGCGGGAAGACTGCCGAGCGGGACTTCTACCTCGCGCGCAAGCAACAGACTATCGTGCTGGAAGGCATCAACTTCGAAACCGGCAAGGCCGACATCCTGCCGCAGTTCGAGACCGTGCTCAACCGGGCCGGTGAAATCCTGCGGCAAAGCCCGACCATCAAGGTCGAGCTGGCCGGGCATACCGACCCGAGGGAAATCAACACGAAGGAATTCCCTGACAACTGGAAGTTGTCGCAGGCAAGGGCGGACGCGGTTCGGCTGTATCTGATTGAGAAGTGCGGAGTCGCGGCGGAGCGGCTGACCGCGCACGGGTACGCCGATACCCAGCCGCTCGGGCCCAACGACACCGAGGCAGGCATGGCCAAGAACCGACGGACCGAGTTTCGGATTCTTGAGCAGTAGGCCGTGACGCCGGAGCAATTGGCCGGGTTCCGCAGTCTGTTCCCGGTCACGCGGCGCTACGTGTACTTGAACCACGCATCCAACGGGCCGCTCGCACTACCGGTGGTCGAGGCGATGAACGGCTACATCCAGCGGTGCAGCCTGCACGGCGAGGTGCCTTACCCGGAAGCCGAGGCGGTGGTCGAGGACTGCCGCGAGATGGCGGCGCGGCTGATGGGCGTGCTTGCGTCCGAGATTGCGTTCGTGAAAAACGTATCCGCCGGCGCGATTATCGCCATCGGTTCAATCGAGTGGCAGCACGGCGACAACATGATCCTGATGCGGGACGCATTTCCGACCAACGTCTACCCATTCGACTACCTGCTGCCGCACGTCGAGAAACGGTACGTGACCAGCACCGAACTGGCAAAGGGATCGGAGTGCGTGTTTACACTGGTGGACCGGCATACCCGGGCGATAGCGATTGACTGGGTCCACTTCCTCTCCGGGATGAAGGCGGACGTCATCGCGATCGCGACGTTCTGCCGCACGCGCGCCATCCACATCCTGCTCGACGTGATGCAGGGCCTCGGGGCGGTGAACCAGAGTTTCGGAGAGCTCGGTATTGACTTCGCGTATGCCGGCGCCGGCAAGTGGCTGCTCGGGCCCCAGGGCAGCGGAATTCTCTACGTCAATTCCGCCATACTGCCGAAGCTGAAGCCGGCCAACCTCGGCTGGCTGTCGGCGAAGTGGGACGACTTCAACGACATCTACACGCGCAAGCCGCTGAAGCCGGGCGCGAGCCGGTACGAGGAAGGGACCAAGAATTACATCGGCATCTACGGCTTGCGCGAGTCGCTGCGCATCCTGCTCGACGCGGGCATGAGCGAGGTCGCGGCCCGCGTGCGGATGCTTACGCAACTGCTGCGGCAGCGGCTGGAGGAGAAGGGGTTTGAGCTCATGACCCCGGTTGACCCGCAGCGCCACGCCGGCATCATCACGGCCAGCCGGCCCGGCGTTGACATGGCCGCGCTGTTCGCACGGCTGAAAGAGCAGGGCTTCATCTGCTCGTTGCGCGAGAACCGTCTGCGCATCGCACCGCACTTCTACAACACCGAGGAAGAAATCGAACGGTTCTGCACGGCCCTGCCGGCGCGGCAGGAAAAGGGCTCCGGCCAGAACCCCTGCGCTGTCCGACAGGGGCCGTCGCGGCCAACCCGTGAACCCTTGAACCCGTGATAGCGTTTGATGTTCGGGATTGACCTCGCGGGCCGCGTCGCCCTGGTGACCGGCGGCAGCCGGGGGCTGGGTCGGGCCGCAGCCCTGGCGTTGGCACGCGCCGGCGCGGACGTGGCCGTGAACTACCGGCGTGACGCGCGGGCGGCCGTCGATGTCGCGATGCGGTGCGAGGAGCTCGGGGTCCGGGCCGTGGCAGTCAAGGCTAATGTGGCGTCACCTGCCGACGTGAAGCTGCTCTTCGGAGCTGCCGAGCTCGAACTGGGCAGGCTCGACATCCTCGTTGCCAGCGCGGGCATCTGGAAGCGCGCGGCCATCGAGAAGATGACCGACCGGCAACTGGCCGAGACGCTCGACATCAACGTCCGAGGCGTGTTCTACTGCTGCCGCGAGGCGGTGCCGCTGATGCGCAAGGCCGGCGGCGGCCGCATCATCCTTGTCGCTTCGACCGCGGGCCAGCGGGGCGAGGCATTCCACTCACACTACGCTGCCAGCAAAGGCGCAGTCATCAGCCTGACCAAGTCGCTTGCGCCGGAACTGGCCGCCGACCATATCCTGGTGAACTGCATCGCGCCGGGCTGGTTCGACACCGACATGTCGCGGCCCAGCCTGGGCGAGCCAGAAGTGCGCGAGCAGGTTCTGGCGACGATCCCGCTGGGCAGGGTCGGCCGGCCCGAGGAGTTCGCCGGTGCGGTGCTGTTCCTCGTCTCAGAACTCTCGACGTTCGTTACCGGCGAGATTCTGAACGTCAACGGCGGCGCGGTACTGGTCGGGTAGGCGGGCAGAGCAGAACTCAGAATGCACAACTCAGAAGGCAGAATTCCGGCCGCGGAGCGACCGCCGCACACAATCGGGCAGAAGATAACTCTTGCGGTCACCATCGCCGCGCTGGTTGGGCTGGCCGTGCTGCTGGTGTTTGCCGGCAACTCGGTCTGGCGCTACTTCCGGCACCCGGAGGAACTGCGAGTGCTGGTGCGGAGCTGGGGCGCGTGGGCGCCGGTCGGTATCGTCCTGTTCCAGGTCGTCCAGGTGGTAGTGGCGCCGCTGCCCGGCAACGCGATGTCGTTTGCCGCGGGCTACGCGCTCTGTCTCTGGCCGACCGTGGTCTGGCTGATGATTGGCGTGCTGCTTGGCGCGACGGTTGACTTCCTGCTCATCAAACTGCTTGGCCGCCGGCTGCTACGGTACTTCCTGCCGCCGAACCGGCTGGCCCAACTCGACGCGCTGGTCCTGCGCCGGGGCACGTTCTACATCTTTCTACTGTTGTTGGTGCCGAACCCGGTCGGGGACTGGGTCTACTACCTGGCCGGGCTTACGACCATGCCGCTGCCGGTGTTTCTCGGGCTGGTCTTTATCGGTCGGCTGCCGTCGAACCTGCTCGAGTGCGCGGTCGGCGCCAGCGCCACGCACTTCGGCTGGCGCGAGTGGGCGATCGTCGGGCTGGTTGCAGCCATCCTCGGGCTGCTCTACTACCAGTACCGCAACCGGATTGAGGCAGCGCTTGACCGGCTGAGCAGCCGGCGCCGACCTCCGGCTGTCCGTCCCTGACTCGACCCGGGCCGGCTACTTCGCGGCCGTGTCGTCCTGCATCAGGCCGAGCTGATTGCCGGTCGGGTCCTCGAACGCGGCGTACAAACCGACACCGGGAAGCGGACCGCGCGGCTGCAGCACCTTGCCACCGTGCTGCACGACCTTCTTCAGCGTCGCGTCAAGGTCGGCGACGCCGATAGTGTTTACCACCGCCTTGACAGGGTCGCCCGGCCCGAGGCCACCGTTGATGCCCGGGACATTGTCGTTCCCGGTCGTAATCAGCCAGTAGTCCATGCCCGGGTTGTCCCACTTCTGGAACTTCCAGCCGAGGTCCTTTGAGTAGAAGTCAACCGCCTGCTGCGGCGTTTTGGCCATGATTTCGAAATGCACTACCTCAAAGCTCGGCCAAGAGCTCGGTTCAAACCACATTCCAAACCTCGTTCAAGACCGCGTTTGAAAGCAGCCTCCCGGGCAGTCTCCAGTCCGCACCCCATACGGGGAAATTGTGGTTCCATGCCGACCTGGTGCCATATGTTGTATGTCGCTACTTGACTCGCCTGCCAACAGAAAACTCGCGCCCACAGGGCGCGACTACTAATCAGAGCATAAAATACTTGACATTGGGTGTGGGCGGTGTATGATATCGGGACATGCGAAAAGACGATGCTCGATTTCTTACACCGTCGGCGCAGGAAGCTCTGCGTCGGAGGGTAGTCAAGGCGATTGGCCGTGGGATGTCCCAGTCCGAGGCGGGTCGTGTGTTTGGTGTATCGCGCCAGTCGATCAATAGCTGGCTGCGGCAGTTTCGGACGCG
>JAPLUO010000189.1 GCA_026397595.1 Caldifarciminota bacterium | reverse complement strand
CAGGTTACGCTGCGGATCAACGTGTCCGACCAAGACGCCTCCTCTCGGAAAGCTTCGGGCTGTCTACCGGCTGCTCAACAATAACCCAAGACTAACATATAACAGGACACTTGTCAAGACTTTTCGGCCGGACTCCTAGGGGCCGAGACATAGCCTCATCCCACCACAGGACAGCGCTGGCGCTCGCCTTGAACAACGGTTGATTCCACGCCAGGAAGTGCGACCACTCGTTATAGTGCGAGTCGCGCCTCGCATAGTGCCTGAATGCTCCTATCGTATATGAGAGGGCATTCGCCAGCAACTTCCTGTACTCTCGATTGGCTTCGACAGCGGACGCATCGCGGCCAAAGTGGAAACACAAGAGCAACGGAGACAAGAAGTGAGCGTCGATCGCATCCACGTCCAGCTTCCCAAGAGGCCTGGTATCCCACATGCTCAGCGCGAGTTCTACCCGCAGCTTCAGGTGCATTCGAAGCTTCAGCAGCCCTGGGTGCTTGCCCCACATGTAGGATACACCCGGTTCAGGCCATAGTGCCCGATACCTGCGAACAACGCCGCGGCGCCTAGCCTCTCTGATGGCGTCCCTGGCATACGAGACCATTCGGCCCGGGAGGTTGTGCCACAGCGGTCGCAACGCGGAGTACAGGAATTGGCGCACCTCGGTGTTTGGATGTCGGGCCAGCAGAGCAACGGCCTGACTGACCTCTCGGTCGTGGCTATCGCTCTCCAACAGCTTCGGCAGAGCTCGGGCCGCCGACCTCCGGTAGCCAGGCGAATACCTCGATTCTCCTTGATAGTCCGAATCGCGGGTCGGCTCAGGCCGGGTCGCCGCGATCAGCAGTTGGTTTCGGCACCATTCGCGCAGATCGCGTTTCTGCATCCAGTCGCGTTCCTTCAATACCAAGACTGCAGCGAAGGCCGCGAGACCCATTGCGACCTGCTCGGTATCATCGAGAAAACTCAACGGCACGTGCTTTGGGTCGTCTCGCTTCGCTAGCTCGAGGGCGTACTCTGTGGCAGACTCAAGCGTGAACGAGGACATCTTCTGCCCCTCATCCAGGTATTTTGCGCACCATAACGGGAACGACATCAGCTTCTGTCGCAGAAGGGCCAATTGGGACTCTGCCTCTTGGCGCTCTGCCAGTTCCGACGGCAACTGGAAGAACACGTATTGCGTCTTGCCGTCTTCGGCCTGAGCTGACTTGTAGTTGGCGGGCTCTGCCATTGCGGCCCAAGATTCGTGCGTCCTACGTCGTGCCTCCGCAAGGGCAGTATCGACCCGCTCCGACTCATCGAATACGCAGGTCACGGTGGGGAATGCCCGAAGCACCGCCTGCAGTCGCTCGCGAGCCTTCGCATCCGCGCCGAGAATGACGAACGGGACAAGGACTCTAATGTCAAGTTGCCGGTGCGGCTCCTTCGCGGCGGCTAGCATGATTCTCGCGTCCGCTTCCTTTCCTGGCAACGTCATGGCGGCAAAGGCCTGAAGAGTAGCGGGTGCGGCCATGTCGCTCACCGACCTGTTGATGTCCATATGCCAGAAGGCGGCATTCGCCAGAATGGGCAGTGCCGCCGCTGCACACAGACCTGGGTTCGACAGCGCGACGGAGGCGCAGACCCCGACTACCGCAACGGACTTCGTGCCGTCAAGGACTTGCTCAAAGAGTTTCGGTATGTCGCCTTCTGCCTTTACCACCTCGCTCAACCAATGCTCCAACGCCATGAGGGCGCTTGTGACCGAAGCCTGTCCATTACTGAGCGATCTGAACCAGTAGTACACCGATGCGTCGCCCCAGACTTGCCTCGTTGTGCCGGCTACCTCAATAGACTGTGGCACCGGCCTCATCCCAAACTGTTGAGCGACCATTGTCCTCCAGCATGTCGTTGAGTGATTGACAACCGCGTGGACCAGTCGTAGGCCGTTTTCCGGGTGAAGCCTCAAGAGACCGAGGAACGGCCCATTCATGTAGGTCGGCGGGAACCATTTACTGTCCGCTTGGCCGTTCATGCCCTTGTGCATCGCCAGGGCTAGTCCGCCGTTGAGCATGTCCCCTCGGTCCGGGTCCTCGCACAAGAGCTTTGTGTAGATCTCAACGGTTTCTTCGGGCAAGTACTTGCACATCGGTATCCACGCGTGCTCCAGCAGGGTGTCCTCGAATCCGTGGATGTCGTTGGCATCATCCCGCAACGCGTATGCCTTCGCGAACTTACTGACTTCGGCAGGCAGAATGTCAGCACCCCAGAGCGCGGCCATCGTCAGGTCTTTTCGGAGTTGCTCAAGTTCCTGGTGGTCCAAACGAGCGCGAGGATACCAAGACCTATAACGTTCTGCAAGCAGTCGTATGGCCGCTTGCGCGATGTCTCCTCTGAGCGTAGCGTCACCTTCGGACTGCGACATCCACGGTTGGGCCATGGCAGCGAACTCGACGATGCACTCGTCGTGGACCGAATCCAGGCGCCCGAGGACGAACTTCAGAGCAGGCAGCCACCGAGGTCGGTCGGGCAGCGCAAGGTACGGCGCGTAGTGGTCATACACCTCAGGCAGCCATTCGCGCACCTTCTCGTTGGGGACTGTGTATGAGCGCCTGAGCCATAGGAGCATCTGATGGAGGCGTCGTCCTTCTTCCTCTAGAAGCATGTCTGCTGCCGAGTCGAGAATCGACGCGGCGTCGGGAGAGTGTAGCGGTGCAAGAAGCACCGACTGTTGCCACCTGGGTGAAAGGTCCTTGGCTTTCTCAAGGCTGACCAGCAGTTGCTTCCATTCGTTCAGATGGTGTCCGTCGCCGAGCAACTCCAGTGCGTACAACCTGACGGCGTCAGTCAATACTGGTGGCTCGCCCCGTTCCTTCAGGAATTCAGGCACGTGCGTCGCGTGGTCGGCCACTAGACGACAGAGAGTCCAATCCTCGTATACGTCGTGAACGAACCCAGTCCGTGCTCCATTTCTGTTTAGCAGCCCGTCCGAGAGCAGACCCTCCATCGCATCCACATCAGGTTCAGCTGATTCCAACCCGATTGCAGTCCGAGCCACGCCCAGCATTGCCTGCTCGCGCGCGCCAGGTTGGCCGAGACCGGGCCGCATTCCTTCTCCTCTTCGAACGATATCGCGCCAGAATACCTGCATCAGCCAGGCCTCTGACGGTCTCACTGTGGACCCTGACTGCATTTGCGCGACGCCTGGCTTTGCTAGCAGGTCGAGCACAAGTGGACGGCGCAGGAGTTCGCCCAGGTGAGCTTCTGTCGCGACATGCGCTAGGGTGGGGACAGCCTCTATGACCGCGCCGATTTCTTCGTCCTCAAGCAAGGGTGCGCCAATTCTGGTGGATGCGTCGCGGCCTAGGTCCAAGTTGGAGAGAATCGCATCTGCCTCACGCTGTCGGCATGTCATTAGTATCCGCCACTGATATGACGGTGAGACGCCATCGTCCGCTAGTCTCTCGTTGTGGGCGTTGACTGTACGCACCAAGTCCTTGAGAACAAGAACGCGTTCGTCGTGCCCCAGCACCTTCTCTAGGCCGTCTATCAGAATGCACCTGAGTGGCGCGCTTCCAGCGGCGGCCAGAAGGTCCCGGAGACTGGCCGTCACGTTGAGCTCATGGAGGTAGCTGGCAGTGGATGTCCCCCTGAGCTCTTCGGCTGCGAGAGCTATGACGTGACCTTCTGAGGCCAGACTGCGCGCCACGAGATGCAGGAGCACGGACTTGCCGACCATCGGCTCGCCCGTCACAACGGTCACTGCGTGATCTCGAATCGCCTCAGATATGCTACGGACTGCCGTTTCTCTTGGGAGGCGAACCTTGCCACCGATGGAATCCCTTATTCTGGCCAGACAGCGTTCAGAATGTTGACGAAGCAGCGCCAAGTCACGCGCGAAGTCCTGTTCGTCTTTTAGCTTTACGCTGCCTTGGAGACGTTGTCTTAGTCTGGCGCGGTCAATGGACCCGGCGTCCCGCGCGAGTTCCCCAACCATGGCCACCATCTGACTGAATGCTGCCCGGGCGGAACCGGCGTTTCTTTCCGGCATGAGGTCCATGAGTCGGTTCCAAGCGTACGTGGAGTCACTGGCACCGGCGCGTTCGATGTCGTAGTGGACTAAGACTAGGCTCCCGAGGAACCGCCACAGTTCTTCGTCGGTGACAGCGGAACCCTTTGCCTCGGAGGTCGCGCGCCGGAACGTCGCTAGGTACTCGCGTTTCTCAGCCGACGAGAATCTACCTAGTTCGGCCTTCTGGATGAACTCGGCTGCGGACAAGCAGGCCCTAGCCCAATCTGTAAGGATGCGCAGGTGCTCAAGCTTGGCGTGGAATGTCCCCACGGCGATACCCAGCCTGTCAGACCCGCGGTGGAAGTCCCATCCCGACGCACCTGTGAACGTGTCCCAGCAGTCCCTTACGACCTGCTTGAACGTGCCATCGGACTCCGTGAACGCAAGGTCGTGCTTGACTTGGATGGCCAGCCGGCTGGTCCGCCCGGCGTCGCTACTCGTGACTACCACGTCGTCCAAGACGTTGCCTGACCACCTGTGCTGGAATTGGACTCGCGTCGTTACGCCGGAGTCGAGACCCCTAGGTGCGTCTGCGGCGAGCAACGATACAAGATAGGATGCTCCAACCAGATGCTCGAAGGTCACGCCCCCGGCTCCTGTCGAGAACGGATTGGGCGCGGACGCCGGCGCAGGATTGTCAGTCGTCATGGCTAGACAAAGACGTACTTAGGTGGCAGCCGGCACGTCCCAGCCGAGGGACTCGAAGAGGGGTTGAGGAACTCGGCGCGGAGTTGTTCTTCTTTGTAGTCACCGGAGAGGAAGACCTTGCGGTCTTGGTCGAAGTGGTCAA
This sequence comes from Caldifarciminota bacterium, assembly GCA_026397595.1. Classification (GTDB taxonomy): domain Bacteria; phylum Hydrothermota; class Tepidihabitantia; order Tepidihabitantales; family Tepidihabitantaceae; genus UBA2258. The sequence continues at coordinate 1,297 of JAPLUO010000189.1, read as the reverse complement.
CGAGGCGCAGAGGGGCGTCGGGCGCGGCTTCGTCCGGCATCCCGGACTCCTTCAACTCAAGCCGTTCCAGCATCGTGCCGAGGGTCGCGGCAATGGCGTAGGAGGACGACGCAAGTATCTTGCGCAGGACCAAGGTGAGCAACTGGCGCTGACCTTTGGGCAGGGCGAATGACGTGGGTCGCTGCAGGTATGTGGACACCGACTCGTACAACCGGACTTCGTCTTCGGTCGGCGTGAAGTCCTGGGCCAGAGAGGTGCGGTTCGTGTAGCGCACGTACTCGACGACCTGGCGCCGGAGTGTCCGCTGGCAGACAGGCGCGAGGCGGTTGCGTAGCTCTCCGAAGACCTCGGGCGCAAGGTCGGCTCCGTAGCGGGCATACTGCTCTCGGAATGCGTCTTCGTTGCCGAACAGGTGTGGGTCAATGAAGCTGACCAGGCCGAATAGCTCCATCAGGGTGTTCTGCAGCGGCGTGGCGGTCAGGAGTAGTTTGGGCCGGTCGCTGATGGAGTCAAAGATGGACTTGGCGATCTTGTTGCTCGACTTGTAGACGTTGCGCAGGCGGTGGGCTTCGTCCACGACCACGAGGTCCCAGTGGACAAAGCGCAGTTCAGTCTCGCGGGTGCGGGCGAAGTTGTAGGAACAGACGACCACGGTGTCATCCTGTTCAAACGGATTGGCCGCACCGGAGCGAACCGCCTGATTGAAGTTCGACGATTCCAGAATCGCCGCCTTCACAAAGAACTTCTCCTGTAATTCCTGCAACCACTGCTTGCGGATGGACGCGGGCACGATGCAGAGAATCCGGCGCTTGCGCTCAGCCCAGAGTTGGCTGATGACAAGTCCTGCCTCGATGGTCTTGCCGAGGCCGACCTCGTCGGCCAGAATCGCGCCGCGTGAGAGCGGGTTGCGGAACGCAAACAGTGCCGCGTCAATCTGGTGCGGATTCAGGTCAACGGTCGCGTTGTAGAAGGTAGACGAGAACTTGTCCGATTCATCGGACGCCCGGCGGCGCGTCAGTTCGTGCGCCCAGTACTGCGCGTGGAAATCAGTGCTCATCTATCAAACAGGTCACTCGCGCAAGTGGGGCGAGTTTCAGCACGGCCGACCCGGCAAATCACGCGGATGGTATAGCCGGAAAACGGGCTAAAGTCAAGCGGGTGATGTCCTATAATTCCTGTAAATTCAGGGACGATTTTGACTGGAAAGAAAGAGGGCGTAAGCTCCAATGTCCGTTAAACAACCGCCGGCGATGACCGGCAGAGAGGATACTTACGCCGTGGAGAGAATACCACCGAG
>JAPLUO010000351.1 GCA_026397595.1 Caldifarciminota bacterium | reverse complement strand
CGTTAACAAGCGTCACATTCATGCCCCTGTCTTTCAGGATGTCGGCCGCGCGGTCTGCGACGCATGCCATGTACCCGACGGCGAGGACGCAGCCCTGCTCACCTTCACGCACTACCTCCGCTTTGCCCAGACTGACCGGCGCCGCGCCCGGCCGAGGCTGCAGGCCCGAACCGCCGCGTGGGTATCTTATCGCCGTCGGCCCGTCCTCGTACCCGACCGCGAATTCAAGCATCGCCGCCAGTTCGGCCTCGTCCATCGGCGCCATGACTACCAGACCGGGGACCACGCAAAGGTACGACAGGTCAAACACCCCGTGATGGGTGGGCCCGTCCTCCCCCACCAAGCCGCCACGGTCAACCGCAAGCACGACCGGCAGCTTCTGCAGACACACATCCTGGATTATCTGGTCCAGCCCGCGCGCAAGAAATGTCGAGTAGACGGCGACAACCGGCCGCGCTCCGGCCAGTGCCAACCCGGCTCCAAAGGTCACCGCGTGCTGCTCGCAAATGCCCACGTCGAACAGGCGGTTCGGGAACTTCTCGCGGAATGGCGAGAGCCCGGTTCCAAGGCACATCCCGGCGGTAACGGCGATAACCCGTTCGTCCTTGCCGGCCAGCTCGACCATTTTTGCGCCGAATGCGCCCGTGAATGTCGGCTCGGTAGATGCCAGCGGCGCGCCGGTACCTACATTGAATGGCCCGGTGCCGTGGAACCGTTCCGGGTGCTCCATCGCCGGCCCATATCCCTTGCCTTTGCGGGTCACCACGTGGACGAGAACCGGCCCATGGAGCTGCCTGACCCGCTTGAACGTATCAATCATCTCGGCCATGTTGTGGCCGTCCACCGGCCCGATGTAGCGGAACCCGAGTTCCTCGAACAGAATGCTGGGCACGACCAGGTTCTTCAGCCCTTCTTCGAGTTTGCGCGCCGCGCTGCGCGACTTACCACCCAAGTCCTCCGGCAGGTGCCCAAGCAGATTCCACACGTCGCCGCGCAGCCGGTTGTACATCTTGCCGGTTATCATCCGGTTCAAGTAGCCGGCCATGGCGCCCGTGCTGCGAGCGATGGACATTTCGTTGTCGTTCAGAACCACGACGAGGTCCTGCTTCAGGCAGCCGGCGTTGTTCAAAGCTTCGAACGCCATACCCGCCACGATCGACCCGTCGCCGATGACCGCGACCGAACGACGGCTCGACCCCTTTAGCCGGTCGCCGACCGCCGTCCCGAGCGCGACCGCTATCGAATCACCGGAGTGGCCGGTGTCGAACGTGTCATATTCGCTCTCGGACTTCTTGGGGAATCCGGAAATGCCGCCCTTCTGCCGCAACGTGCCGAACCGGTCCCGGCGCCCGGTAATGATCTTGTGCGCGTAGCATTGATGCCCGACGTCCCACACGATCTGGTCATTCGGCGTGTCGAACGCATAGTGTAGCGCCAGCGTCAATTCAACAACACCAAGGCTCGGCGCAGTATGGCCGCCGTTCCTCGCAGTGGTCTGGATAATCAGTTCTCTGATTTCAGCGGCCAGTTCCCGGAGCTGAACCAGCGACATGCGCCGGATGTCAGCCGGCGAGCGGACAAGATCCAGCAGAGCCATAGCTAGGACTTGCGATGCAGCACAAGGTCAGGGAACGCGGCCAGCAGCCGGTACTTCGTGCCCATGCCTGAGAACAGACGTTCTGCCTTCTGTGCTTCGGAATCGGCCCGGCTCGCGACTCGAGCCCGGCCGTAGATTGACACCATGGTGTCCCGACGTGCCTCGCTGGCCTGCTCGGAATCCAGCAGGTCGTCGGTCATCTGGAACAGCATACCGAGGGCCAACCCTGCCTGCCGGAGCTTCTGCTGCGCCGTCGCCGGCGCGCCGCCCAGTATCGCGCCTCCGACCACTGCCGCCGCGATGAACTCCGCCGTCTTCTTCCTCTGAGTCAGCGCAACTCTGCCGTTTCGACTTCTGACTTCTGACTTCTGACTTCTGACTTCAGTCGTGATGTCCATCATCTGCCCACCGGTCATGCCCGAAGGCCCGACCGCGCGACATATTGCCAGGATGGCGTCAAGGCTGCGCTCGGTCGGACCCGGTGCCCGCGCAAACAGCTCAAACGCGTAGGCGAACAGCCCGTCGGCCGCCAGTATCGCGGTCGCCTCATCGAACTTCCGGTGCAGGCTTGGCCGACCCCGTCGGAAGTCGTCATTGTCCATGCTCGGCAGGTCGTCGTGGATGAGCGAGAATGTGTGAATCAACTCTATGCCGGAGCAGAACGGCAGCACGGCCGCCAGCCCCCGGCCTCCGGCCGCTCGAAACGCCTCAAGTGCGAGCATCGGCCTCACCCGCTTTCCCGGTCCCAGCACGGCATAGCGCATGGCCAGGCCCAGCCGCGCCGGCACGTCCCTGCCGAACCTGAGTGCCTTCCGCAGTTCGGCATCAATCAACCTCCGGTCCGCCTCGATGACCGACCTCAGTTTGCTCACAACTCCCTACTCTCTATCCCCTGCTGCCTGCTCCGCCGCCCTGACGGTATTAGCCAGAAGCATCGCCACGGTCATCGGCCCGACCCCGCCCGGTACCGGCGTGATTGCCGACGCTTTGGCTGCCACGGTTTCGAAATCGACATCGCCGACCAGCCTGCCATCGATGCTGTTCGTGCCGGCGTCAACAACCACGACTCCGGCACTCACCATCTCCCCGGTCACTAGCCGGGGCCGTCCCACTGCCGCGACCAGTATCTCGGCCGTACGGCAGACCGCACCGAGGTCCGGAGTCCGCGAATGGCATACGGTTACGGTCGCGTCCCCGCGCTCCCCGCGGAGCAGCAGCATGCTCGCCAGCGGCTTGCCCACGAGCTCGCCGCGGCCGACAATTACGACCCGCTTGCCCGATATCGTGAGGCCGTTGCGCAGGAGTAGTTCGATGATGCCGGACGGAGTCGCCGGCATGAACCCGGGCCGGCCGGCCATCAGCGCGCCAAGGCTAGCCGGACTCAGACCGTCCACGTCCTTGTCCGGGCTGACCAGCTTCAGCACTTGATGCGAGTCAATCCCGCGCGGCAATGGTAGTTGCACGATGAAGCCGTGGACCGTCGGGTCTCGGTTCCACGACTCGACGACTCCCGCGACGTCGGCGAGGCTCGCGCTTTCAGGCAGCCGCTCAACGCCGGCGTTGATACCGATACCGGCCGATGCCTTCACTTTGCTGGTCACGTACACGCATGACGCCGGGTCGCTGCCGACCAATAGAACGCGCAGTCCGGGCTTCGTACCCCGGGCCTCAAGATCCCCCACCCGCCGGGCCAGTTCAGCCCGGACGGCCTTGGCCGCAGCCCTGCCGTCAAGAATCAGAGGATTTGTCATCATTGTCCGTGCAGACGAAAATGACGCTCCGGTTGGAGCGGGAGTCCTTGGTTCGGATTGTGGTCATCAGGCGCCGGGGCGACGCGGGAACCGCCGCTGTCGGTGCGCCGTCTGCATCAAGCAACATTCAGGACAGAATGTTCGCTAACTGCTCCTTTCGCACGCCACCATTCTTACACAAAACGCCGCCCCGGTCAACAGGTGAATTGAGATGAGGAACGGGTCAGGGGTTCCCGCGTACAAGTGCCTGATGTCGCAGGCCTTGCCCGGGAACCCCTGAACCCGCTGTCTAGTGGATTCTCTTCTTGCCTACTCCCCCGGTGCGACCGCGATGTAGAGCACGGACCCGGCGCGGTTAATTCGGAACAGGACGGCCTTGTTGCTGCTCTTGAACTGACGCACCGCGCGGTTGTAGTCGTTCACCGCGCCAATCCTGACCTTGCCGACCTCGAGCACAATGTCCCCACGCTCGATTCCGGCCCCGGCCGCGGCACTTCCGGCCTCGACATCCTCTACCAACACCCCGCCCGAGACCTTTGCTTCTGTCCTCTCGCCGCCGGTCAGGCTACGCACCGTGATGCCCAGCCAGGCGGTCGCAGGCTCCTCAGGGGGCGTGGACGCCTGCTGCTCGTCCTCGGGGAACGTCACCAATGTCATTCGCTTCGTCGTTCGCTCGCCGTCGCGGACGATCCCGATGGATACACTTGAACCAGGTGCGAAGTCCGCGACCTGCCTCCTGAACTGTTCCACGCCGTCGGTCTTCTCGCCGTTTACCGCGACAATCACATCCCCGGACTTGATGCCGGCCTTGTCCGCAGGCTGTCCGGCCACGACATCGGCCACGAGTACGCCCTTGCTGTCATCGAGTCCCATGGCCTGCCGGATGGCGTCGGTGACCGGCTGCGGCCTGATACCCATATACCCGCGCACGACCTTGCCGGTCTTGATAAGTTGATCGGTAACCGACTTCACGATGTCAACCGGGACCGCGAACCCGATGCCGACGCTGCCGCCGGTCGGAGTCCGGATTGCGCTGTTGATGCCCATCAATTCGCCCTTGATGTTCACCAGCGCCCCGCCCGAATTGCCCGGATTGATTGACGCATCGGTCTGGATGAAATCCTGGTAGCTGGGCCCCTCGGGCAGCGGGAGTCCTGACCGGCCCTTGGCCGACACTACGCCGACCGTGACCGTGCCGGTCAAGCCGAACGGATTCCCCACGGCAATCGCCCAGTCCCCGACTTTGATGTCATCCGGGTTTGCCAGCGTGACCGCGGCCAGTGGTTTCTTGCTCTGGACCTTGAGCACCGCGAGGTCGCTCTTCGGGTCTCGCCCCACGACTTTGACGTCACTGCCCTTGAACTCGGTTTCGTCCGAGAGCCGCACCGCAATCTTGTCGAACCCGGCCACCACGTGATTGTTCGTGACGATGTATCCGTCCGGACTGATGACTACGCCGGAACCCAGCGCATTCTGCTGCCGCTCCTGCGGAATGTCCGGCAGCCCGCGGGTGAAGTCCCGGAAGAACTCTTCGAACGGGCTCCCCTGCAGCGGTGATTGCTGCCGCTGTGATATCTTCACAGTCTTCTCGGCCGAAATGTTCACGACTGCGGGCAGGACGGCGTCGGCAACCTGCACAAACGGACTATGGTCAGCCGCGGTCAGGCCCTGCCCGGTCTGGGCGAGCGCGGCGTTCGGCTGGGCACCCGCCGGCCGCAGGTCCAGCACCCCGGCCAGCATCAGCCCGACAAGAAAAGCAACCAATACTGCCGGCGCCATGATTGCGCCGACCAGTTTCAAAGAGACTCGATGATTCACGTATCCTCCATTGTTGTCACACTACCAAAACCCCGCCTCAAAGCCCCCATCCCACTCACTTCTAGCTTATTCAGACGCCGGAAAGCCTGACTGGGTTCGCTCCTCACCTGTCTTGGTTGCCTCGAAGCGTCCCAAGTCCAGGACGGCGTTGCCTTCTTCGTCCTCTGTGAGCTTGCCCACCAGACCATCCGGCTCCCGCGTGACGAATACGCTGGCTACACTCTGAACCACCAGGTCCAGGAAGTACGATGCTCCGCGCTCCTCCTTCTCGGCCGCGGCCGCCTGCCGCTCCAGGTACTTAAGACACTGCATCAGGGTCGCGGCATCGACTTTGACCATCCCCTTCCCGCCCCGCAAATGCAGCGTCACCACCGTAACCAATTCGTCGCTCAACGTCTGCACGCGCGGGTCCGGTGAGCGGAAGTTGTATATTAACCCACTCGACCGGGTCCGCAACGTATCAGCCACGTTCGCGAACGCCTGCCGCGCCTCGCTGTCCCTCAGGTCTGGCACCCGGTTCCGCCGTATATGACTCACGCCCACCCGCAGATTGTGGAGCACCTCGCTGTGCCGCAACTCGAAATCCGGGTCCTGACTCAAGTCGACCAGTTTCAGTAGCGCGGACATCGCCGCGGCGTGCATATGCGTACAGGAGTCCGGGCAGTCAATCGTCCGACGCCGGCCCTTGCCGCAGCATCCGGAACAGATGGGACGCAGAACCTGAATCGACTCATCCACAACTCCAGGGTCAGGTTCGAGGGTCGAGCCGGCCGGGCACTGCCGGTTCGCCTTTCGCCCGCAGACAAAACATGCTTCACTCATCGCCTAATCATACCCGCCGCGCCCGTGCGCGCAAGAAACGGGCAGGGAGAACCGCCAAGGAGGCAAGGAGAAAGTGGAAATGGCAAAGTGGGAATGCGGACACCAGGACCGGCTCTGCTACTGCCAACTGCAAACTGGGAACTGGAAACTCGCGCGCTAGCGCTGGATTACCACCTTGCGGACGCTCACCGCTGACCGCTCACCGCCCACCGCAATGAAGTAGACACCTGCCCGCGCGCGCGTCACCCTCCGCCCCATCGCGTCGAACACCACCGCGCCGGCAGGCAGGCTGCGAAGGACCGAGGGGCCGCTATCCGCCATTCGCCTCTCGCCATTCGCCATTTCCTCAACCCCGCCCGCCGAATCGCGCAAGACAGAGATGCTGGAACTGCCGAGGTTCGCTACATAGACCCGGTTCTGCTGCGAGTTGTGACGGAGGGCAACCGGTTCTTCCCCAACCGCAATCGTCACGAGGACTGAATCCGTCGCCCCGTCTATCACCGTCACGCTGGCGCTGCCTTTGTTGGCGCAGTAGACCTTATTGTCCTGCGGGTTGTGGCACAGGGCTCGAGGGTGGTCTCCCACGGGCACTGTTGCGACAACCGAGTCCGACGCGCCGTCTACGACCGTCACGTTGGCACTGCCGCCGTTCGCGCAGTAGGCCTTGTTGTTCTGCAGGTTGTAGCTGAGAGCCTCAGGGTGGTGTCCGGCTGTCACTGTCGCGAGAACCGAGTCGCCCACGCCATCTATAAGCGTGATGCTGAAGTCGTAGTAGTTCCCGCAGTACACCTTGTTGTTCCGCGAGCTGTAGCAGAAGACACAGGGCGAGAGTACTGCTGATACCGTGGCGACGACCGAGTCCAAGGCGCCGTCAATGACGGTCACATTGTCGCTGAAGTAGCTTGCGCAGTAGACCTTGTTGCTTTGCGAGTTGTAGCAGAGAGCATAGGGTGAGTCTCCGGCCCCGACCGTGGCTAGAACCGAGTCCGTCGCGCCGTCTATCACAGTCACGTTATCGCCCGACGGGTC
>JAPLUO010000121.1 GCA_026397595.1 Caldifarciminota bacterium | reverse complement strand
TCGCGCCGCTTCCTCAACTCCAGGAAGCGACCCGACCCGGTACAACGGGTACACCTCGAGATTGCCCGCAAATGGTGAGCCAAGCCCGAGGTTGTTGCCGGTGGCAGCCTGGTCTTCAAGCGGCGCGCAACAGACGAAGTTCTCGCCCATTACAAGCGAATCCGTGCCCCAAGTGTAAGACCAGGTGATGGAATCGGTCCCCGCGCCGGACGTGACAGTCGCCCAGTTCCACGCCTTCTGGGCCGTACCCACGCCGTTGCACACGCCCATCATGGCGGTCCGGCCGGGCGTCCAGCGGTTCACGCCTTTGCCGGTCAGGGCCGGTCGAGCTAACCCGGTGGTGTCGCCCGGCAGCCGGTCAAATGCCGCGCGCACCTTCGTGTCGTTGGCCGGCGCGTCCGTGAGCACCGTCACGTCGTCGCCGTTCGTGACGTAGACCTTGTTGGTCACCAGGTTGACCGCCATAGCATAGGGATGAATCCCCACGGTCACGGACGTTGTGCTGTTCGTCGCGCCGTCGATGACCGTCATAGTGGTACCCTCGGCGTTCGACACGTAGATCTTGTTCGTGACCGGATTCACCGCCACGGCAGAAGGGTAAGAGCCTGCCGGTACTAGGGCGGTATCGTTGGTCGCGCCGTCGATTACCGTCACGTTATCGCTGCCTGCGTTCGCGACGTAGATATTGTTCGTGACCGGGTTCACCGCCACGGCCCGGGGGGATTCGCCCGCGGGCACCGTGGTGGTATCGTTGGTGGCGCCGTCGATTACCGTCACATTGTTGCTGCCCTGGTTCGTGACGTAGATCTTGTTGGTGACCGGGTTCACCGCCACGGCACATGGCTCCAGGCCTGAGGCCACCGTCGTTGTGCCATTGGTCGCGCCGTCAATCACCGTCACGTTGTTGCTGACCGCGTTCGCGACGTAGATCTTGCTCGTGACCGGGTTCAACGCCACGGCCAAGGGGCATTCGCCTGCGGGCACCGTGGTGGTGTCGTTGGTCGCGCCGTCAATCACCGTCACGTTGTCGCCGAAGAAGTTCGCGACGTAGATCCTGTTCGTGACCGGGTTTGCCGCCACGGCGAAGGGGGAATAGCCTGTGGGCACTGTGGTGGTATCGTTGGTCGCGCCGTCAATCACCGTCACGTTGTTGCTGATCGCGTTCGCGACGTAGATCTTGCTCGTGACCGGGTTCAACGCCACGGCGAAGGGGCCTCTGCCTACGGGCACCGTGGTGGTGTCGTTGGTCGCGCCGTCGATCACCGTCACACTATTGTTGTCGTAGTTGGCGACGTAGATCTTGTTCGTGACCGGGTTTGCCGCCACGGCACGAGGATTTTCGCCTATGGACACCGTGGTGGTGCCGTTGGTGCCGCCGTCGATCACCGTCACGTGGTTGCCGTAGTAGTTGACGGCGTATATCTTGTTGGTGACAGGGTTCACCGACACCGCCAAAGGACCTGAGTCTGCGGGCAGAGTCGTCGCGGTGTTGGTCGAGCCGTCGATGACCGTCACGCTGTTGTCGCCGAAGTTGGCGACGTAGATCTTGTTGGTAATCGAGTTCACTGCCACGGCGCGGGGACCAGTGCCTACTGCTACCGTGGTCGCGTCGTTGGTCGCGCCGTCGAGCACCGTCACACTGCTGCCGGCCTGATTTGCGACGTAGATCTTGTTGGTCACCGGGTTCACCGCCACAGCATAGGGGCTAGTGCCCGCAGTCACCGTGGTTGTGTCGTTGGTAGCACCGTCGATTACCGTCACGGTGCCACCTGCGTTCGCGACGTAGATCTTGTTGGTCACCGGGTTCACCGCCACGGCATAAGGGCTCATGCCTGCAGTCACCGTAGTTGTGTCGTTGGTCGCTCCGTCGATCACCGTCACGCTGCCGCTGTTGTTCGCGACGTAGATCTTGTTGGTGACTGGATTCACAGCTATGGCACAGGGGACCCTACCTGTGGTCACGATGGATGTGTCGTTGGTCGCACCGTCGATCACCGTCACGTCGTCGCCCCAGTCGTTCGCGATGTAGATCTTGTTGGTGACCGGGTTTACCGCCACGACCCAGGGGTTCATGCCTGCGGCCACCGTGGTTGTGGCGTTGGTCGCGCCGTCGATGACCGTCACACTGTTGCCGTCGAAGTTGGCGACGTAGATCTTGTTGGTGACCGGGTTCACCGCCACAGCCCCGGGATGTGAGCCGACGGTCACCGTAGTTGTATCATTGGTCGCGCCGTCGATGACCGTCACGTTGTTGCTGTTGCTGTTCGCGATGTAGGTCTTGTTGGTGACCGGGTTCACCGCCACGGCACGGGGGCCCCTGCCTGTGGCTACCGTGGTCGTGACCCAATCGGCCGGCGCAACGCCGACCAGCAGCAGGCTCAGACAGAATGCGAACAGCGGTGCATGTTGAGCGTGACTTCTACCGGGACATCGAGTAGAGACCATTTCTGACCTCCGTTGGGTGATAGGTTCCTCCGAGGAACGAAATGCAGTCACTTCGGTCGTTGGGCTCTGGTGGCCGATTGGCCGAGATGCGCCCCTGCGGCCCGAGCAGCCGGGACCGCCAGAATGCAGGGCGCGAACGCACGCTGAATTCCGTGTTCCTCGTATCGGAATTATGACGCCGTTCCGCATTCTGTCAAGCTGGATTGCAGGTCGCGACATCTGCCCGTACTTCTGACTTCTGACATCTGGCTTCCGGCATCTGACTTCGCCCCAGACCGGCCTAGCTTTCTTGACTTATCAGGCTTACGTTCTAGAATAAGCGCCCATGTCAACCGAAACTCTCGAACTGAAGTCGTGCATCCAATGTGGCCGGTGCTCAGGCGGCTGCCCGGTATCCATGAAGTCGAGCCTGAACCCGCGCAAGCTGGTCTACTGCTACCTGAACGACCTTTGCCAGGGCATGAGCGCGGACGAGCTAGGTCTGTGGGAGTGCACGACCTGCACTACCTGCACCGAACGTTGTCCCAAGGGCGTCCGGCCCGCCGAGCTTGTGGTCGAGATGCGCGCGAAGATCATCGAGAGCGGCCGAATGACTACCCAGATTCAAGGCGCGCTGGAGAGCACTTACCTGCAGGGCAATCCATGGGGCCGGGGCCGGGAGAAACGAATGGATTGGGCCCAGGGCCTCGACCTGCCGATTCTTGCGCCCGGGGCCAAGACGGACGTGCTGCTCTTCGTCTGCTGCACCAACGCCTATGACCCGCGCTGCCAGCCGGCGGCCCGGGCCGTGGTGCACCTGCTGCGCGCGGCCGGCGTCGAGTTCGGGGTCATCGGCGAGCAGGAGACGTGTTGTTCGAGCGAGCAGCGGCGCATCGGCGAGCAGGGCATGTTTGAGGAATTGCGCGACTCGAACACTAAGTTGATTATGGAACGCAACCCGAAGCGGGTCGTGGTCACCTCTCCCCACAGCTTCAACGCATTCAAGAACGACTACCCGGGCCTCGAGGTGCCGGTGATGCACTACACCCAGTTGCTGGCCGAACTGCTGGAGGCCGGAAAGCTCAAGCCCAAGCGCCAGCTCGAAGAGGTAGTCACGTATCACGACCCCTGCTACCTTGGCAAGCAGAACAAGGTATTCGAGGAGCCGCGCCGGGTGCTCGAAGCGCTAGCCGGGGACCGTTTCGTCGAACTCGACCGTTCGCGCGAAACCAGCCTCTGCTGCGAAGGCGGCGGCGGCCGGATGTGGGTCGAGTCCGCGGGCAAAGGCCGGCTGGCCGAGACCCGCGTGACCGATTCCATCGACCTCGGCGCCACTATTCTCGCCACGGCCTGCCCCTATTGCACGCTGACCCTCGAGGACGCGGTCAAGACAACCGATTCCGAAGCCAAGCTTCGCATCAAAGACGTTGCCGAACTGCTGGCTGAGGCGCTGTAGCAGGACGGAGACCGGGGACCGGGGACGGAAGACGGTTCCGACTTCCGACCCTTGGCCTTTGGCTTTTGACCTTTGACTTCTGACCTGTGGCTTCACGCGTGAGACTCTCCCGCCCGGCGCTTGCTCTTGTAGTGCTCCTGCCGCAGTTGGCAGTTGCCGGGCTGTTCTCGTTCGGCACCCGCATGCCTTCTGCCGAGAGCATCGCCAACTTCCATCCCCCGGCCAGCACCCGCATCCTCGACTGCAAGGGCCGCGTCATTTACGACTTCTACCAGGAGAAACGCCGGCCGGTCCCGCTCGAGTCCATCCCCGTCTGCCTGCGCGATGTCGTAGTCGCGGTCGAGGACAAACGGTTCTACTCCCACTGGGGCATCGACCTCGCCCGCATCCCCGGCCTTGCCCTGAGCATGGTCAAGCATGCCGGCGGCATCAAAGGCACGTCGACCATTACCCAGCAACTCGCCCGCTCCATGTTCCTGACCCCGGAGAAGAGCATCGCGCGCAAGCTCAAGGAGATGGCGCTCGCGGTTGAACTGGAGCGTCACTACTCGAAGGCCGAAATCCTCGAGATGTACTTTAACCAGATATGGTTCGGCGGCTCGGTCTACGGCGTCGAGGCCGCAGCCGAGAAGTACTTCGGAAAGACCGCGGCCCGATTAAAACCGGTCGAGTGCGCCACCATCGGCGCGATGCTCGCAAACCCCTCGGTCTACTCGCCCTATTACCATCCCGACCGACTGCTCACCAGGCGCGACTTCTTCCTGACCAAGATGTTCCGGCTCGGCCGGATATCGCAGAAGGAACTCGACGCCGGTCTGAAGCGGCCGCTTTCGGTGCTGCCCCCGGGCACGAGCGCCAACCTCGCGCCGTATTTCGTCGAGGAGGTCCGTCGCTACCTGATTGAGAAATACGGATATGGCTTCGTCTACCGGTCCGGCGCCGTCATCTACACGACTCTTGACCTCGACATGCAGCAGGCGGCGAACCAGGCGTTGTTCACGCGTCTGGGCCAGATCGAGAAGGACTACCGTCTGAAGCCCACCCTGGCCGCGTACGATTCGATGGCGAAGGTCGACTCGACCATCGGCCCGCCCAAGTATCTGCAGGGCGCGCTGCTCGCCATGGACGTACACACCGGGTACATCCGCGCGCTCATCGGCGGCCGGGACTTCAAGCACAGCGAGTTCGACCGCGCCACACAGGCAAAGCGCCAGGCCGGGTCCGCGTTCAAGCCGTTCGTCTTCGTCGCCGCGGTGGACAACGGCATGACTGCCGCGGACATCGTACTCGATTCGGCCATCACCATCCGGATTCCCGGCCAGCCCCTGTACCAACCCCATAACTACGACGCCAAGTTCCTCGGCCGCATCAGCCTGCGCCGGGCGCTCGCGCTATCGCGCAACCTCGTGGCCGTCCGCCTGATTACGAAGGTCGGCCCCGACACCGTGGCCCGCTACGCGAACCTTATGGGTATCACCGACCGGCTGCAGCCGGTCTACTCGCTGGCCCTCGGTTCAGTCGAAGTCACGCTCCTCGATCTCACCAACGCCTACAACACGCTGGCCGACAACGGCGTCCGGGTCAAACCCATCATGATTACGCGGGTCGTGGACGCGCGCGGCATGGTAGTCGAGGAAACCCGGCCCGAGGAGCAACCGGTCTTGCGGCCCCAAACCGCGTACGTGGTCGCCAACATGATGCAGAGCGTGGTCAACGAAGGCACCGCCACGGTCATCCGGCAGCTTGGCTACGAGGGTCTGGCCGCGGGCAAGACCGGTACGACCGACGACTACGCCGATGCCTGGTTCATCGGCTTCACCCCGGACATCACCTGCGGAGTATGGATGGGGTTTGACAAGAAGAAGACCATCTTCCGGGGCGCGACCGGCGGCGGGATTGCCGCCCCGGTGTGGGCCGACTTCATGAAAGCGGTGCGACCGGCCTCTATGTCGTCGGACAGCTTCGCGGTTCCGGACAACATCATCAGCCTGGCAGTCTGCGAGCAGACCGGCCAACTCGCTACTCCGGCGTGCCCGCGCGTCCGGTACGAGGTCTTTATTGCCGGCACTGAGCCGAAGGTCCCTTGCACCGTCCACTCCCGCCCGTAGGTGGAGAGCGACGGGGGACGGGAGACGGACGGTCCTCGGTCCCCGGTCAGCTCCTTCGCATCTACCGCCAACTGTACCGGGCTTTCGGCCCGCAGCACTGGTGGCCCGGCGACACGCCGCTTGAAGTAGCGGTCGGCGCAGTCCTCACACAGAACACGGCTTGGGCCAACGTCGAGAAGGCGGTGGCCGTGCTCAAGTCGCGACGCCTGCTCTCGCTTGACAAGCTGGTCCGACTTTCACCGCTCCGGCTTGCCCCGCTCATCCGCAGCGCCGGGTTCCACAACATCAAGGCTCGGCGCCTGGCAGCGCTGCTTGCCTGGCTGGAGGCTCAGGGCGGCTTCGCTGCCCTCAACCACATCCCGACCTCTGACCTCCGACCCCGGCTTCTGGCCTGCCACGGCGTCGGCCCGGAAACCGCCGACTCGATTCTGCTCTATGCGCTCAACCGCCCGGTGTTTGTGATTGACGCGTACACGCGCCGCATCCTGTCGCGTTACGGCCTGATTGCCGGCGACGAGCCCTATGAGGTCCTGCGCCGGATGTTTGAGTCCTCGCTCCCTCGCAGCCTCAGGCTGTACAACGAATACCACGCCCTGCTGGTCAGGCTGGCCAAGGTGAACTGCCGGGCAAAGCCCATCTGCGACTCCTGCCCGCTAGAAAGGAAACAGTGGTCCAGTGGTCTAGTGAACCAGTGAAGGAGCAGACTCCGACACTAGACCACTAGACCACTCGACCACCTCCGAGTTTGACTTTCGCCCCTCTGCCTCTAACATTCCCCTGTGTTCCTGCTCGCCCTCCTGCTCCTCGCCCAACCCGCTGATACGACCCGCCTGCCTGAGCGCGGGCAGGCCGCGGCCGATTCCAGCCACCGCGACATCATCTACTTCGGCGGCAAGCGGGTCATCTTCCTTAACAAGACCGAAGAGGTCGTGCTGCTCGATTCAGCCTGGGTGCGCTATCAAGACATGTCGGTCTTTTCCGACTCAATTCACTACGACGTGAAGAAGCACGTGCTGACCGCGCACAAGGACGTGCTGTTTAACGCGGGTTCGGAGAACATCACCGGCAAACTACTTCTCTACGACGTTGACTCGCGCAAAGGCATGATGCGAACCGCGTACACCGCGGTCGAGAATGGATTCTTCCGAGCAGACCAGGTCTGGCTGGTACGCGAACGGGTGATGGATGCGCGCAAGGCGTCGTACACGACCTGCGACCACGACCCGCCGCACTACGTCTTCTACGGCCCGCGCGTGAAGTTGCTGATGGACGACGTCGCCATCGCCGAGCCGATGTTGTTCAAAGTCGGCAGCGTGCCGCTGCTGGCCGCGCCGTTCTGGATGGTCCCGGTTGCTTCCAAGCGCAGGTCCGGGCTCTTGCCGTTCAAAGTCGGCAACTCCTCGACCGAGGGCCTCTACTCCAAGAACCTCACCTACTACTGGGTCATCAATGACTACTCGGACATGACGTTCTACGGCGACGTGATGACGAAGATGGGCCTGCAGGGCCGGGTCGAAGGCGTGTGCATCGTGAATCCCTATGCGGATGTGCGGCTCAACGGTTCGTACATCCGCGAATGGACCACGCACCGGCAGCGGTACAGCATGGTGGCCGACGCGTCGTCCCAGCGGTTCCTGTTCGGCAGCGAGTTCAACGGCACCGCAGACATCATGTCCGACCAGAGCTACGTGCCGGACTACAGCGAGGAACAGATTGACTGGCTCAAGCCGGACCTGTTCTCCTACGGCCAGATAACCAGGGACCTGAAGCGCGTGGGCAGCGTCTCCGTCATCGCGCAGCAGAAGACCGAGTTCACGAAGCACCAGCGCTGGGCCGACCTGCCTTCGGTCCGGCTGTCGCTCTCACAGCGTCCGCTGTTCGCGGGCTGGGGTCTCTCCCCTTCGGCATCATTTCTGCACCACACGCAGGCGTGGCTTGACTCGGCCAATGCCCGCAATACGGCAGAGCAGCGCGACATCGAGGGCCGGGCCAGCTTGGGTCTGTCCGGGCCGGCCTACACGCTGGGACCTCTGGGCGTGGCCACACTATCGGAGCAGATGGGACTTACCGAGGCCCGCTCGTTCTACCATGACAGCCTCAAAGACAGCCTGACCAGGCAGCGCCGCGTGACGAACAGCGCGGGCGCGAACATGGACCAGCGGTTCCTCGGCACGTTCGGTCTGACCGAAGGCATCAGCCTCACTCAGTCCGACGACCTGCGCGATCCGCGGCCGGTCGATGTTCACTACACCGGCAGCATTTCGAGCCGAGTCACTCTGTTCCGTGTGTACAGCGTCGAGGCGCTGGGGATGCACGGCCTGATGCACAAAGTCGACCCGAGCGCAGGTCTGAGTTACGTACCCAGAGTGGATTCAGGGCCCTTGTTCGGCCGGCCCCATTTCCTCGACCCGTCCGCCGCCCGCGTGAATCTCGGACTGAACAACACCTTTCAGGCCAAGGTCGATACCCTCCGCACCAAGCGCGACCTGGGCTCGGTCAACTTCTCGTCAGCCTACGACCTCCTAACAAAACGCCTGAGCCCGCTGCTGGGCACGGCCTCCACTCAGGCGCTCCAGAGCACAAACCTCAGCCTGACCATTGACGCCTCGGCCGGCCTTGACCTCGAGACACTCAGGCTCAGGAAAGACTGGTCGGTGAACACGTCGTTCTCATGGAGTCGGTTGGGGACCGACACGGTGACGAAACTCGAGCGCGGGTTCCGGCTCAGTCTGAACCACGCTTTTGGCGCGGATTCACTGAACATGCTCAAGGGCACCGCCGCATTCGCACTCGCGGGCTGGAAGCTGGACCTGACCGGATTCGGGTACAACTTCGCCCGCAACCAGCTGACCGACTACGGCATTCTGGTGACGCGGGACCTCCACTGCTGGGAAGCCGTAGGCAAGCTGCAGAAGCTCGGCAAGAAGTGGAGCTATGACTTCGAGCTGAGAATCAAGAAGCTACCGGACCTGAAGCTCGGCAAGAGCACTTTCGGCAGCCTGCTCCCGAAGATTGGAGAATGATGAACATCTATCTCGCCTCAACCTCTCCCCGACGCCGGGACCTGCTGCGGCGACTGGGTCTGCGGTTTCAAGTAATGACTCCGGCCGCGAGTGAGAAGCCGGCCGCGGTCGGACACAAAGCCGGCAGCTCTCCGGCCCGGTACGCAGTAGCGTGCGCGAAGGCCAAGGCGCTCTCGGTTGCCGGGCGCACGGGCGCCGGGATTGTCATCGGCGTTGATACGGTCGTTGTCTGCGGACGACAGATTCTGGGCAAACCGCGCAGCAAAGCCGAGGCCCGGAAGATGCTCAGCCTGCTTTCAGGCCGGACTCACTCGGTAGTCTCCGGGGTCGCCGTCGTGCGTATGCCTGAGTGCCGGGTGCTCACCGCGACCGAGACTACGCAGGTCACGTTCCGCAAACTCGGCGAGGCTGAGATTGAGGAGTACATTGCCGGGCCCGAGCCCTATGACAAGGCCGGCGCCTACGGCATCCAGGAACAGGCAAGCATCTTCGTCAGTCGCGTATCCGGCTGCCTGCTGAACGTCATCGGCCTGCCGGTCCCACTGCTGCTTGAACTGCTGCGCAAGTCCGGTTGGCGCTCTGCGTAGCCGGCTCGGTACAGGAAATAGTGAATTAGGAATGGTGAATAGTGAAATCCGAATCCGCCTTTCACAATTCTCAATTCTCTATTCACTATTCTCCCCGCTACGGCCCGGCCTTCCAGACGTACAGATTGTAGTTGTAGTCCTCCACACCCTGCCTGTTGTTCATGATAACATAGTATCGTCCGAACTCGGCAATCCTGACCGAGAATGTGTTGTCTTCCTGATAGGGCAGGCGCTGGAGCAGCGGAACCGCGGAATCGCCGGCGACCCACCTGGTGAAGTTCATGTCGTCCATCACCATCAGGAAGATGTCGCCCGTGTCCGAATCGCAATAGCCGTACAACTTGTACCCGGCCCTGATTGTATCCGGCCAGGCCCGAAAGTCGCCGGCCTTGACCGCGGCATCCCAGAAGAGCACTCCCAGGGTCTCCGCGCGTACCGTGATGGCGAAGCTGTCGCTCGCCGCCAGGCCGTCCTCATCCGTGACCGTGACACGGATAGAGCCTTTGCCCGAGGATTCCGGGGCAAACCAGCGGACGTCCTTACCCCAGTCCCACGCGAAGCTACCCCCCTGCTGGGACCACGAGTACGATAGCGGCTTCCCGTCCGGGTCGCTGGCATTGCACGTATAGTCGACGCTGTCCCGCGCCCTGACCGACCGGCTGCCGTCTACAGATGATATGACCGGCGCGTCCTTCGGCTGTGAGCACCCGGCCGCGACCAGCAGCACCGCCGCGACCGGCAGCAGGGCTCGGCAAAGTCTCTTCATCACTATTCAGTTCTACCCATACAACCGCCTGCTGTCAACTGAATTCTGCTGGACCCTGGAACCGATGTAGACATAACCGCAGAGGCCATACCGCGCGCAGGGCGCGCAAGTCAAAAGGCAAATGTCAAAATGCCCGACCGACTGTCATTCCGAGCGCAGCGAGGAATCTCGTCCCTTGGGTAAGCTTGGGCAAGCTCTGCCCCGCCGACAGACGAGATTCCTCGTCGCTCCGCTCCTCGGAATGACATCTTTGCGAAAACGACGTTGTTTCTCTTCGCCGCCTCTGTCCTGGGGCCGCCAAGTTCTTGGCAACCGACGGAAAATGCCGTCCGCATTGACGCAAGAATCGGGTTCGATGCGGGACTCAATCCGTGTCCATCTGCGCTCATCCGGGGTTGATCCTCTCCGGTCCTCGGCATCCTAACCCAGAATCTGCGTAATCTGTGAAATCTGTGGATAGTCCTCTCCGTTTCCGCACTTCTGCATTCCGGTCTCTGAATTCTGCTTTGTCCGAACCCGGACCATCTGCGTCCATCTGCGTTCATCTGTGGTTCCGTCGGGTTTGGTTGCGGCCTCCGAGGCCGCGCTATGTAATCTGTGGAATCTGTGGATAGTCCTTTCCGCGTCCGCCATTCTCGCTTCTGACTTCGCCGGCCGAGACCCCTCCTCGGCGTCGGGGTGACACTTCGTGTCATCTGGGTTCATCTGTGGTTACATCGGGTTTGGTTGCGGCCTCCGAGGCCGCGCTATGCGCTCTGTAGTTCAATGTCGGATTCGGGGCTGGATTGCGCGCTTGACTAGCCGGCCCGCTTCCCTAGAATCGAGCCTGCATCGGGAGAATCAGGCCAAGATAGTGGTTATGACTTTGCCCGACGCGAGGCGGGTACAACGAGCCGAAGTGGCGGAACTGGCAGACGCAGCGGACTCAAAATCCGCCGTTCGTAAAGGACTTGTGGGTTCGACTCCCACCTTCGGCATTCCGCCCGCCGCCAGGCGGGCGGAAGCAGTAA
>JAPLUO010000213.1 GCA_026397595.1 Caldifarciminota bacterium | reverse complement strand
GGGTCAATCGGCTCAGGCCAATACACTTCTTCAGGTGGATAGCCTGGCTTGTAGCGATAGTCCCACGAGGAGACATCTGCCCCGGCGGCGACTGGAATCTCCTCTCTTTCGGCCAGCTTAAGAACGTACTTGGCGTATCCCGCGCGTCTACCACCGTCATCCGCAGTTGTAGTAACCCCGGTGATTTCCAGGTCATCCCACTTCAGCAGCATTGCCATTGCGCATAGGTCGTCAATGTCCCCGCCAATGTCTGTATCCAAATGGATTCTGATAGACATGTTCTTTGGAGAGCCCTAGCTCGTTCCCGCGGGTGAACGGCTGCAGGAGTCCGTAAACGTCCTAATCACGTCCAGATCTGCCAAGACCGGCTTCGGCTGGGGCATGGCCGGATTCTAGGACTCGCGGGCGGTCTGTCAATGGAGAAGGGGAATCATGGGTCGAGGGAGCGAATGTCAGGAGGCCGGGAGCTGGCGGCCGGAGGCGGCTGGCCCATTCGCCCGGGCAGACGAAGCTCCCGCCGCGCCTTGCCGCCGTCATCAAGTGGGACGGATGTCCTCTATTCCCCAGCGGGCAAGACGGGTTTCGCTCTCACGGACCGCATACTTGATGAAATCATGGGTTTGAGCCAGCGCCGATTCGGCGGCCCGCTGCCGAATCTTGAGGCAGTGGCGGACGCCCTCGCGTTCCGTCCACGACCTCCGAATCAGGCCGGCCCACTTCCGGTCAAGCTTTTCCAGTGCCCACCTCACTCCGGAAAGCTTGGATCTCACGGTGCCGGTCTCGAGTGTGCTGAGCACCCGGCAGAGCTGCAATACCGCGTAGGACTGCCCAAATCGTGATGTCCAGAAGGTCAGGGGGCCGGCTACCGCGTCCGTGAACTCCTGCGCGATACGGCGGATCACCCCGCAAGCTTCACCGCGCACGGCCTCCACCGGAACTGGGGCGAGAAGTGTCGCCGCCTCCGGACCGACGAGCGCGATCCCCCGTTCCCTCAGCACCCAACGTACGTGCCACTTGTTGTCATGGGTGGAGCGCTCAAGGACGGTGCTCCCGTTGTCGAGGTACCAGAGCGGCTGAATGCCGACGGTATCAGCGCGACCGAGTACTGCGCGGCTGACATACGACCCTTCCAGATGCTCCGCAGGATAGCAGCCCAGTCGGTGGATTTGGCCGTGCATCGCCTGCAGCGACCGGGCCACCTCATCCGCGACATCATCCTCCGTCACGACCAGGAAGTCAACGTCGCTGTCGAGGTCGAAGTCACCTGTAGCCAGTGAACCAACAAGATAGACACCAACCATGTTCCCGTCCAGTACGTCCTGGACGTTGGCGATCAGTTCGCGCAGGACGGAAGCCAGCTCGGGGTAAGGCAGGACTGGCACACGGTCGAGACGGACCGACGTTCGCCTTGCCGCCGTCATCAGATAGGATGGCTGTCCCCGCATCCTGCTTGCGCAAGAAACAAGGAGTGGCCACCGTCGCCCTCTGGTACGAACCGGGTCGTCTCGATACGAAACCCCGCGGTCCTCAACCATGTCTGGTAGGTTTCTTGGTCGGCGTGACTCCAGAACATGGTGGCGCCGGCTACGCCCAGCCAGTTCTCTTCTGTTCCGGTCCATGCCATATGGCCCACCGTGCAGAGGAACCAGCCGCCGTGCTTCAGCCAGGTCCTGATTTTCTCAAACAGGCCCGGCTGCTCGCCAACTGGAATGTGGATGAGCGCGTACAGCGACAGGACGGCGTCGAACTTGCCGGCCGCGAAGGCCATCGTTGTCATGTCAGCACACATGAACTCTGCTCTGGGAACGAGCGAACGTGCCCGTTCGATCTGGACCGGCGAGATGTCCACCCCCGTGACGCGGTGCCGTCGGCTGAGTTCCTCAGTTGCGGGAATCCCGCATCCGCAGCCGAGGTCCAGCACCCGGCGGCCTGCCACGAGGCGTCCTGCCAGGAGCTCCAGACAGTCGCGATAGAAGGGATTGGCCTGCGAATCGAAGGTGTCGCCGCGATACGCACGCGACACCATGTCGAACCCCACCCTCACCAAGTCCTTCGGGTTCACCGCGTCTGAAAGGAGGCCGGGACCGCGACCTTCGCTCCGGTCTTTCACCTCGATTTTCCCTCGATGATTCTGACTTCCTCTTCCGTCAGTCCGTACAACTCATACACCAGCGCGTCGATGGCCTTGTCGGTGGCGCAGTCTGGCGCTTGAGGGATTCTTGCTCGTGCGGCGTCTTGGCCTTGGGCAAGTCCTTGTGCAGCTTCAGCATCGCGTCCACTAGACCGACCATCTTGTCATGCCGCGCCTTGACATCGTCCCGTAACATATGGCTATCCTCGGATGCCGCCGGTTCCGGTCGCAGGCCTGGTGAACTCCTTGATGAAGCCCACCCATGCCAGGCTGCGCCTGAAACCAAGCCGCTGGTTCAGGGCAAGGATCGACCGGTTCGAAGAATCGTTCAGGGTCCGGATGAGCGAATGGCCGTGTGCCCGCGCGTACATGATGCCCCGGAGCTTGAGCACCAGCGCCAGTCCCCGTCGGCGATACGTCCTTGTTACTCCCGTGTCCCCGGTCATGAGGGCCCGGCTACCCGGCACCTGGCGCAGAAAATGCACCCCTACATAGTCACCTCGATCCACGGCAACAAAGAAGGCATCCGGCAGCAGATTCTGGTCCTCGCGCATTCGCTTGAGGAATGCTTCGTAGCTGAGCCTGGTGTACGGCTCCGGGCTGGGCATGTCGGCCTGGACCTCCGAGATCAGCTCGTGCAGCTTGCGGTCCCGGTCGGGTTCGGTTTCCAGCTCGCGCATGGTCCGGATTCCGATCCCCTGAATCCGGATGCGCTCCTCGGTACCGGCAAACGACGCCGGTTCGAACTCTGACACCTCCAGTTGCGATTCCCAGCATCGGGACTCCTCCCGGAAACCCCGAGCTTCCAGGAACCGGATACGGCCGGCCATGTCTTCCCCGGCAATCGCTCGCAGCGAGAGCGGGTCGAACTGCGCGAACTCGGCCTCCACGCGGTCGTAGAGTGCGGAACCGATGCCCCGGCGCTGAAAATCGGGCAGGACGTTCAGCATGAGCGAGAACCGCCGCGGGTGATACATCGTCGCCGGCTGGTCGAATCCGCCAAAGCCCACAATACGGCCGTCGACTTCTCCGACCCAGCGCTCCCGCCGGCACCGTTTCTCGCGATCCCGGTCCTCGAGCCGCTGCTCGTCCGGCGTCGTCGGATAGTCCGGGTAGCTGGCATTCCATATCTCGGCCAGCGCCGGGTAGTCAGCCGGTGTGAACTGCCTGATGACCGGGCTCATCGGTCTTGCAGCGGCGTCATGTCTACCGTTCACCCGTTGCGCCCGGCACGCATCGCTCCGCACTCATCGCTGATCGCTAATCACTCTCCGCGTGAACTCGACCATCTTGTCATGCCGCGCCTCACCGCCGTCACGAATCGGGCGACTGTCCCTGATTCTCGTCTTCTGAGCTGCGCGCCGGTCGTCCGTGAAGTCGTTTGCGCCCGACGAGCAGGATGTGCTCACTGATGCCAACCGCCACCGGATCGGTGCACGTGTCAATATGCAGTTCGCGGAGCGCCTTGGTGTACTTCCCCAACCCAATCGCCCGGTTGTATTCGCGGCGATGGGTAGAGAAGAAGCCTTCGAGGCCGATCATCTCAAGAACCCGTAACCGGCCCTGCAATTCCTGTCTCAGTTCGGTGGGGGTGAAGAAATGGGCGGCGGTGAAGCCGTAGCCGCCACGGTAGTCGCCACGACGAAGCGTGTCGTTCCAGAAGGCGTCGTTTGCCGAGAGTAGTCCCCTCGGAAGAAGCTCCAGCGCGTTCACGAACTTCGCCGGCCTGCCGGCCACGGAGATGAAAACGGGGGCCTTCTTCTTGGCCACCCTGACCAACTCGGCTCCAGCCCGGTTCCGATTCCGGCGGTCAACGAGGTGCGAGAAAGCCCCGCCGAGACAAAGCACGGCGTCAAAATGGTCGTCTGGGAGCATATTGAGATTGTCGATCGAGCCCATGACAACCGCCTTGACCTTCTCCTTGACTCCGGCCCGCCCTATCTGCTTCTTTGCTATCTCAAGCAGTCCGGGCGTAAGATCCAGCAAGATAACTCCGTATCCTTGTTTGGCCAGTTCGATTGTGTATCGGCCCGGACCACCGCCCGCATCCAGCACCAGTCCTTTCGCCGGCAGGTACTTCCTCAGAAAATGCCGGGTCGTGTCGAGCTCGAGCCGGTGGTAGGGGTCCTGGACGAGCCTTCTCCATTCGTACAAGCAGTCCTTCGAGTAGTACTCACGAACCAGCTTCTTGCTCACCGACTCCCTCCTGCGCTGTCCCTCATGTGTTCCTCATGCCGTAAGCTGACAGCTGTCAGCCGTAAGCGGCACTGGCGGCGTCTTGGCCTTGGACAACGGCTTCCGTTTGTAGTCGCTGGAGAGGAAGGCCTTGCGGTCTTGGTCGAGGCGGTCGACCAGGCGTTTGACAGCGTCGGGAACGTTTGCCATCAGGGCTTGAGGATAGCCAGAGCAAATAAGGAGTCAAGTCAAAGGTCAGAAGGCAAAAGGCAAGACCGCGAGTCGGAGCCGAGTGGCCCTTCGCTGCGACACCGGGCGACGCCGCGTGAGCCGAACTCGCGCCAGGACAATTCGGGGGACATAGTAATCAATTCCATACCCGTCAAGGCTGGGCGACCTTGTGCTGACATAGGCTGCATCTTGGAACAGCGGGAGACGTTTGCCAAGCGCGCGGGCGGGGCGTGGGCCGAGAAAAGGACTGAGGACGGAGGAAAGAAGATGGAGGAGGGAAGACGGCGGAAGAAGGATGGAGGAAAGAGGATGGAGGAAGGAGGACGGAGGAGGAGGAGGAGGAAAGACCGAGGTCGGAGGATGGAGGATTCACGTCAGGAGCTGAGGACGAAGTTCCGAGCAGCGACGGAGTCGTCGGGTTTGGCCGGATTTGGCCTTGCATCAGCGGTGGAGGGAAGATGGAGGATGGAGGGCGGAGGATGGAGGAGGGAAGAGGGAAGATGGAGGAACCAGAGAAGAGGACGGAAGAGTGAGGATGGAAGATGAAGGAAACACAGGCTTCGTTCCTCACTCCTTATTCCTCGCCGTCTCTCTTCGGGCGCGGGTAGGTTTGTCGGAGGCGACGAACTCATTCCGCCTGACCCGCGAGTGCCGCCGGTCTGTAGCTACGTTCTGCGCCAGCAGGGGCGAAGCCAACTCGGGCCGGCGCTCGCGGCGGTGGGTTGCTGGGGTCGCGGCGGCACGCTTGCCCGAAGGAGCATCTTTGGGCACCAATCTGAACTCGACTCGTGCGTCGAACGCCAGCGCAATCTTGGCCAGCGTGAGGAGTGTCGGGTTGAAGAGCGCCTTGAACATCTGCGTGACATAGGCTGGCGAGGAATCCAAGCGTCGGGCGAGTTCGGCCCGGTTCACGCCGCGTTCCTCCATCATGCGTTCCACTTCCTCAACGAAGTCGAAACGCATAGACTCGACCCAGTACTTCGGGTCCTTCTCGTGGCGGGCCGCCATCTCTTGAAACCACTTCTCTGCTTCGGTCATGTGAGAATATCCTCCGTCTTGCACAGCTCGTACAATATGATGACCTTGTCAATGTCCTGATTCAGTCGCGCCTTGCCCGACCGCTTCACGCTCCCGTGGGTGCAGATGACGACTCTGCCGGCGTGGAAGAAGCAGTACAGCCGGACATTGGACGAGTGTTCCTTCAACTCGTAAACTGGCCCCCGCAGGTGCCGGACGCTCTCTGCGCCCTTGCCCGCCCAGCCGGTCTCGGCAAGTCGCCCGATGATGTAGCCCAGGCGCTGCTCCGCCCGCTCCGGCAGTGAGCGTAGGAGTTCGTACGTTTCGCAACGGCCATTCACCTCAAGGGCGTACACTGTTCGTGCCGACCCGGACCTTACTGGAATCAGCCTCAACATGATATTAACATATGTATTAATGAGGTCAAGCTCGGCTTTCGGGCCGGCGGTGCCGACGCAGCGACGAACGCTGGGTCATATCCGCATGTCCGTGGGCGCGGCGGAGGCGATGGCGGGCAGAGAACAAGAGTGAGGATGGAGGAGGGAAGACCGAGGATTGAAGATGGAGGAAGGAAGAAGGAGGAATCCGGGAAGAGGACGGAAGACGAAGGGCGGTGGCGTGCAAGGGGGCTTACGGCTTGCGGCTCACGGCTCACAGCCCCGGTTCTCTGCTGGACAGGGACCTTCACCGCCAGTCCTCGGTTGTCAGGCCATCGATTTCGCGGAAGTGCGCGTCACGGGTTATCAGAGTCAGGCTGTGCTGCCGGGCAATCGCCGCAATCCAGATATCGTTGTCCGGAATCGGGCGGCCCTGCCTGCGCAGGGCATCCCTGATTGCCCCGTAGTGCCGGGCCGACTCGACGTCGGGCGGCAGCACTTCGTTCGCGGCGGCGAAGCGGTCAACACGAGCCACGTTCTCTTCCCGGCGACCAGACTTCTGTGCGCCATAGTACAGTTCTCCGAGAGCGACGCTCGGTACGAAAACGCGCTCGGCAGCCAGCAGCGCGGACTGCGCCCCGGGATCTTGCTGGAAGAGCGCTACGATGAAGTTGGAGTCGAGGAGAACACTACCACTCACTCAGATCCACCCTCTCGCAGTCCTCTTCGACCGCTCGGCGCATAACCTCCAAGTCCTCTTTGGAGAAACCCTGCGTGAACGGAAGCAGGTCCCTTCCTCTTACTCCGTGGGTCTTCCGCTCGGCCAGAGCCCGCGCAAAATCGAGTACTCTTCGTTGGTCTTCGGCCAGGAGCATGTCGAGCTTTTCTGATATTTCAGACTTCAACGAGGAACTAGCGATGATTCACCTCCGTGACCGCACCGGCGCCGTCGGACATTGGAACCGCGGTCTGACAGATTCGCATACACGAGCGGCTTCTCTTTCTTTAGTCTTACAAGTCAATTATGCGCCTGCCGCGGAGGAAGTCAAGGCGGTGCAGGACCCAACAGGGATTTCCGAGTGACGATTGGCGATTTACGGACACGGGGCGCGAGGGCGGCGCGGCGGAGGCGATGGCGGTCGGTGAACAGGAGTGAGGAGAGAGGAAAGAGGATGGAGGACAGGAGTGGACTCTCATCGTCTTGTCTTCGCCTTTGCTTTCCTGGCGCAGGCGACGAGCATGGCCGTGAGTTCGTCGGCCTCCCGACGCAATGCCGCCACGGCCTCTGCTTTGCAGACTCCCGAGTCGGCCAGAAGCTCCAGCCAGTATCCGCTTTCCTCCAACTCCTGCAGTGCGCCCTCAACCTTGCTGATGTACTCGGCGTCCGACCGGCTGTGGACGGCTTCTCGGTAGTGCGCCCCGACCGATGTACCGGAGCGCAGTATCTGCTTGCCCAGCGTCTGGGCGATGACGGACTTGGGCAGCGACGTATAGAGCCGGACAACCTTCAACGCAAACTCCTTCGTCCTCTCCTTCATCTTTGTTCCTCATTCCTCATTCCTTGCCTCCATGCCGTCGGGCGCGTTTCCCATCAGGGTTTGAGGATAGCAGGAGCATGGGTGGAGTCAAGCCAAAGGTCAAAAGGCAAGAGCCAAAGCCCAGAAGGCAAAGGTCAGAAGGAAAGGGAGCAAGGGACAAAGGGATAGAGTGGCGGAACGGCTGGCGGTTGTGCTGGTGCAGGTGCCGGAGCGAGGGCTGGGGCGGCTGCTGTTGATTGACCTGTTGCGGGGGCTCGAGCAGGTGCTGTTCCGGGTGCTGGGCTCGAGTTCCATTTCTGCCGCCGGGTCTGCAACACGATGGCCGTCAATGGCATTGTGACGGTCGGCGTGACGGGCATCGTGACGAAGGCCGTGACGGTTTCGGTGATGGGCACCGTGACGGAGTCCGTGTCGGAGCAAGTGACAAGACCCGTGACGGCCGGCGTGAGGGAGGTCGTGACGGCCGCGGTCTCGGATTGAGTCAGGATGGCCGTGACCATAGCCGTGACGAAGCTCATGACGAGGGCCGTGACGAAGAGCGTGAGGAGTGGAGTCACGACCGGCGTGGCGATGCCGGTCAGGAGGTTCGTGTCGAGGCCCGTGACGGAGACCGTATAGAATGGGGTGACGGGGCCGGTTGTCCCCGAACGGCGGGCACTTGCAGGACCGACGCTGTAACCTTCTTTTTGTCAGCGTGTTAGCGTCCAGTGTTATGCTTCAGGTTTTCTCAGTCTCTAGACCGGTGAAAGCCAAAACGGAGGTATCTATGGAGAGTGACCGAGAACAGGTCGCGGCGAGAAGCCGGAGTCTGTGACCGGATTGGACCGCGGGAATTGGCGATTGACGATTGACGAGTGTCGATTGCCCAGAACGAGCGACGGGGCATCGGTCGGCAGGGGTGGACGGCGGCTCAGGTGCTAAGGCCCCTTGGATAGGAAGGTTAGGAAGAGACACCGCCGGCCCCGAGAACGGCACGGGGTACAGCGGTGGGATCGGCACCTACGTCATGGGGTAGATGGTCTCCCCCGACATGCAGGATTCCATGATGGATACCATGAAGACCCGGGTCTAGGCCGAGATGCGCCGTACCATGAGCGATTCCATGATGACGACCATGAAGAGTGGGGTTTCGACGACCATGCGCTGGACGATGTACGGAACCACGAAGAACGTCGTCTGCCGACACGTCTAGACCTACACGCAGACCGTCATCTGTCGGACCGTTTGTCGGGCCATGTGTCGGACTATCTGTCAGGCCGTTTGTGCGGCCGTTTGTCCGGCCACGTGTGCAGCCACGTGTGCGGCCATGTGTCGTACCCTTTGTCCAGCCCCGAATCGCGCGACTCAAATCTGTACTACAAAGCCACAACATCATCGTCTTCGCGAAGATGTTTTCTCCGCTGCTTGTGTTTCGTGTATTTCGTGTCTTCGTGGCAGACTCCGCCTCGGGGCATTTTGACTTTTGATATTTGCCTTTTGACTTTTGACTTGCGTGCCCTGCGCGCGCTGTACTACAAGCGTGCAGGATCGTCGTTTTCGCGACGTTGTTTCTCTCTGCCGCCTCTGTCCTGAGGTCGCCAGGTTTCTGGCAACCGCCCGCAAATGCCGCCCGCGGCGACGCAGGATTCGGGTTCGATTCGGGACTCAATCCGTGTCCATCTGCGCTCATCTGTTGTTGATCCTCTCCGGTCCTCGGCATCCTAACCCAGAATCTGCGTAATCTGT
>JAPLUO010000077.1 GCA_026397595.1 Caldifarciminota bacterium | reverse complement strand
ACACGGGCTGGAAGGAAGTAACGTCCATACCGCTGATGCCCTCCGGCAGAGCGGTCAAGGATGGCGGCTGTCTCGCCTACGATGCGGGCACGGATGCCATCTATGCTTCTAAGGGCTACAAGACGGGTGACTTCTACAAGTTCGCATTGCCCGCCGACACCTGGGACATTCTGGCCAGCGTGCCGTTCGGCCACGATGGCAAGCAGGTGTACAAGGGTTCGGTCATCTGTGCCGACGGCAACGGCAAGCTCTACCTCGTCAAGGGCAACAACACGAACGGCTTCTGGGAGTACGACGCCGCGACGGATGCCTGGGCCCAGAAGACCGACATCCCGTACGGTGAGTCGGGCAAGAGGGTCAGGCAGGGCACCGGGATCGCCTGGGCCGGCGGCGCTGCGTACCTGCTCAAGGGTTACCGGAACGAGTTCTACAAGTACGATCCGGGAACCAATAGCTGGATCACTCTGACTCCCGCCCCGGTTGGCTGGCACATGAAGTGGGACGCCGGTTCGTGGCTTGTGTCCGACGGCGACCACACGCTCTACGCCTTCAAGGGTAGGTACCACGAGTTCTACGCCTACGACACCGACGCCGACTCGTGGCTCAAGACGCCGGTGCTCCACGCGATGCCGATTCCGGGCCGTACCGGCAATAAAAAGGCCAAGGACGGCAGTTGCGCGGCGTGGTTTGATGGGGATATCTACGCGTTCAAGGGCGGCAACACTACCGAGTTCTGGCACTATTTCCCGCTTGCCGACTCGTGGGTCCAAGAAGCCGACATCCCGCTGTACGGGAGCAGCGGTCACCGTAAGGCGGTCAAGCAAGGCGGCGCTCTGGCCGGTTATCCAGGCACGGGCGTGTTCGCATTCAAGGGAAACAAGACCTTGGAGTTCTGGCGTTACGTGCCCGGGCCGTCTGGCGGGGACGAGGCGGTCGAGCGGTATCCGTCCGGCGGCGGACGGGCCGTCGCCTCGGGTGGCCCGACGTTCGATGGGGAGCAGCCGCTGACGGATGGACTGGAGGCATCGAAGCCCCGCTGGAACTGGCAGGGCACCATGGTCTGCTACTCGAAGACCGACACGCTCACCGAGCGAGAGCAGATCTATCAGTGTCACTATGGACTGCCCATCCCGGAGCAGAGGGTAGTCGACATGGATGAGGACTGCGAAGAACCGGTCTGCAGCCCCAGTGGCCAGTACATTGCATTCCAGTTGGACGATACCGTTTCCGGTTTCTACCAACTCTGCGTGACTACGGCGTCCGGCGGGGGCGGCGGAGGCGGCATGGATGGGGCCTCTTAGGAGCCGGTTGGCAGCGCCGACTTGTCGAGCGAGGCAACCGCAGTGCCCCCAAACGGAGACAATGCACCAAACCCTCGTCTCGGAATCCTAAGCTCGAAATCCGCGGTGGAAAGCAGACGCACGATTTCGGCCGGGCCGGGGACTTCAGGCAGCGTCGCTTCCTTAGGTCTGGTCTGGCAGATCACGTACGCGGCCGAGGACCACTGTTACCCGGAATGGAGTCCGAACGGGCAGTGGCTCTGCTACGAGCGCGATGATGATAGTGGTTACACTCAGATCTGGCGCGTGCCGGCCTTTGGCGGGACGGAAGAGCAGTTGACCTCTGGCAACAGCGACCACTTCCTGCCGAGCTACCTCAACTCGAACGAAATCGTGTTCATATTGAGCCCGAATGACGGCTATGATGTCGTAGGCAAGGTCAACGTGTCCACGCATCAGGCCACGGTCGTTTCCAACTTCCAGACCGACCATGACCGGCCCAACCCGGCTTGGAACGGCACCAGTGTGGTCGCGGAAGCCCTGGACGATTCCGGCAACACGCAAATCGTTAAGATACCGATCTGGGTCGGCAGCGAGTCCTGGCT
>JAPLUO010000358.1 GCA_026397595.1 Caldifarciminota bacterium | reverse complement strand
CTGACGCTCCGCTCGATAGTCCGTCGCAACTGCCCCTGGTTCATCTCCGGCACGATGACCCGGCGCGCGCTCTTCATCAGCGCAATCATCCGCTCCATCGGGAACGGCCAAATCATCCGCAGCCTGAGGATTCCGACCCGGCGCCCGGTCTTCTGCTCGAACTGCCGCTTCGCCTCCATGGCCGAGCGGGCCGCGCTGCCGTAGCACACAATTACTGTCTCCGAGCCCAAGTCCTCGTAGGTCACGTCCCAGAGCCAGCTCCGGTTGTCGTCTATCTTCTTCCGCAGGCGGTCCATGTTCCAGCGGATGATCTCCGGCTCGTCGGTCGGGAACCCGTCTTTCCGATGGGTCAGCCCGGTCAGGTGCACGCGATATCCCTCGCCGAAGCTCGCAATCCTGGCGTCGTAGTTGTTGCTGTCGTCGTAGTGATAGTAGCCCTCGCTCGGCACCTTGGGCTTGCCCGACTGCCAGAACTTCACCTCGGCGGGCAGCTCAACGGCCTCGCGCATGTGCCCGACAATCTCATCCATCAACACGATGACCGGAATCCTGAGCCGCTCGGATAGGTTCACGGCCTCCACGGTCAGGTCAAAGCACTCGCGCACGTTCCAGGGACAGAGCGCGACAATCGGATGGTCGCCGTGGGTTCCGTGCCGCGCCTGCATGACGTCTGATTGTGAGGTGCGGGTCGGTGTGCCGGTCGCCGGGCCGCCGCGCATCACGTTGACGATAATGCAGGGCAGCTCCGCCATAATCGAGTAACCGAGGCCCTCCTGCATCAACGAGAATCCCGGGCCCGAGGTTGCAGTCATCGCCTTCACGCCAGCCGCGGTCGCTCCGTTCATGCAGCAGATTGAGGCAATCTCATCCTCCATTTGGATGAACGTGCCGCCGATCCGCGGCAACTCGCGGGCAAGATACTCGGCAATCTCAGTCGAAGGAGTAATTGGATACCCGGCAAAGAACCGCACGCCCGCGCGAACCGCACCAATCGCGCACGCCTCATTGCCCGACAGCAACTGAGTGGCGATCCGTTCATTCGTCATTCGGACTTCTGACTTCGTCATTTCTGTACAAAGATAGCCATATCCGGACACCTTAACTCGCACATCCGGCACGCGATGCACTTCTCCGGATGCGCGACCATTATCTTGAACCGGTCGTCGAGGTCGAGCGTTCCCGTCGGGCAGAACTCCACGCATATCCGGCAGCCCTTACAGAACTGGCGGATGATGGTGTGCCGGTGGCCCTTGGGCGTGACCGTCGTAACCGGCTCCCGCAGCAGGAACTTCTTCACACGCCCCCCCGCGGCGGGCGGCATGGCGCGTTCACAATCTGACCGGTTTTCATTAGCTTCAAAGAGGCTATTCTACCGCCACGAGTCGTCCGGTCAACATTTGGGCCGGAGGCGTTTGGGCCGGAGGCGACTACTTCAGAACACTCGAAATCACGATGCGGCAGGAGTTCATCGACGCGTCCAGTTCGGCGAGCCTCGCCGCATAGGCCTTGTCGCTGAACCGGGCTCCCGCTTCCTTCTAGACATCGCGGATGGCCGCGTAGAGTTCTTCGGCGGACGCCCGCCTGTCGGACCGCTCGCCGGCCTGGCAGACGAGCGCGCGCAGACAGTCCACCACCTGCTTCACCGCGCCAATGTCAAGATGGTCGATGGCAAGCCATCCGAGGTCGCGGAATTCGGGCCCCAACGCATGGACCAGTTGCGAAAGCCCCTTGGCCCCGAGCGCGGCGTCGGCCAGCAGCGCCATCGCCCGATCTCGCAACTGAGCCATCAACAGCTCCAGGGTTCGCTCGTCGCGCCCGACAATCGCCTTGCGCGCCATATCGAACACCGGTCCGATCAGGACATGGACGGCCGCTGTCTCACCCGACTCGAGATGCCTCACGCTCAGGCGCACGAGCAATGCGGCGGCGATGTTGTCGGGCGCGAGAAGCCTGATGGTCCTGACTGCGAAAGGGACCAGCAATGCCAGCGCGGAAACAAACCACACGACTGCCAGGTCCAGCCATGGATGCTCGGCCGTTGCTTGAATGCTCCGGTAGGAAGCCATCAACACCGCGATGAAGACCATGGCAAGCAGGAACATCCCGAAAGTGAACACGAAGACGACCGACCGGGTATGCAGCCCTATCAC
Source organism: Caldifarciminota bacterium (assembly GCA_026397595.1). Lineage (GTDB taxonomy): Bacteria > Hydrothermota > Tepidihabitantia > Tepidihabitantales > Tepidihabitantaceae > UBA2258. The sequence continues at coordinate 1,254 of JAPLUO010000358.1, read as the reverse complement.
CCGGTGAGTATAGCTCTGGGCGGCGAGTTGAATGCCGATGAGCGTAAGCGTGAAGGCAATGCCAAGCACCGCGGCCAGCGACTGCAGGAACGAACTGAGCATGAACAGGCTGCTCCCGCCCAGGTCGCCGGAAAAGACGCTGACCGCACCCGCGAGAACCAGCACGGTTGCCGCCCCGATGGCTCCGACGAGCAACCAGAACAACCCCATCTCCCATGTCTGACGGACTGCCTGACCTTTCATTCGCCCCCGCTAGCAAGTCTTACCATTGCCGCGCTCAGCCCAGCTCCGGAACAACTGCCTGCACTCGTCGTGCATGAACTCAGGCACCAGCTCGATTCCGTCGCCGGAGAAACGCCTCATCTTGCTCGCCGGAATCACCAGCTCGTTGAACCCGGCTGCCTGTGCATCCCGAATCCGCGCCCCGAACACGACCTTCGGAATCCTCGCCCAGTGCGCGGCCGAGTAGCACATCGGGCACGGCTCGCAGGTCGTATAGAGAACGCAGCCCGACAGGTCAATTGTGCCGAGCACCCGGCATACCTTGCGGATGGCGTTCATCTCGGCGTGGGCGGTCGAATCGCGCGTCTGCCAAACCGTATTGTGCGCGCTCGCGACGAGCCTCCGGCCCTTCACGATCGCGCACCCGAACGGCGACTGGTCCTGCCTGACCCCGGCCCGCGCCTCCTTGATGGCAATCGCCATAGCCTGCCGGTCGGTCAGCGACGAACTGCGAGTTCGCTTTGGTTCCATACGACTCATACTTCTACACATGGCGGCGCATTTGTCAAGCCGCGGCGACCGATAGCGGAGGGAGACGGCCTTCGGAAAGCGGGCCTGCCCGTCCCACCTTCCGGCCCAGTAGCACACGTGCGTCCGTGCAACTGCCAACACGCCGGCGAACGCGGCGCTCAACACACCGACCCGCCCACGTTGGCCTTTATGCGCTCGACCATCGGCTCCACCTGGCGCTTGTCATTGCACTCCTGAGTCACCCCCGCGGCAACGATGACCTGATACTCTGAGTCCACCGCTACCTGGCCGTTGAAGGCCTGCTCGAAGGCCTTGGTCGCACCGTCTCTCATGATCCGGGAATCAGGATCCGTGAAGTTGCGTTGCGCCTTGGGCTTCACTGAGACGTCGGAGACTGTCCCCGGCTTACTCGTCACCGGGTCCGCTGCCACCGCGGCTTGCTGCCGAGCCTCTACCTCCAAAGCCAGCTTCGCTTCCTGAATCTTCTTGAGCCGTTGCTCT
>JAPLUO010000235.1 GCA_026397595.1 Caldifarciminota bacterium | reverse complement strand
CGCGCCTGCCGCGTATCACGACGATGGCCCGGTCGAGCTGTTCCCCCGGTATCAGGTAGCCGGCGTCTTTGGGCGCGGTCACGGGCAGAGGATACCGGTGGGGCGTGCTGAGTCAAGGCGCACGCGCGGCGGAGGCGATGGGCGACGGAGGCGGCGCCGCGTGGCCTGCCTGCCGCGCTCCGCTTGGCGCAGGCAGGCCGGATTTGGCCTTGCATCAGTAGGGATGTCAGGCGCGGGCAAAGAGAAGGAGTGAGGAGTGAAGATGGAGGAATGAAGACCCCTGAAGGAGGATACGAGAACGAAGAGAGAGGAACCGGAAGGGCGTCGGGCGCGTTTCCCATTAGGGGTTGAGGATAGCAGGGGCATGTGAGGAGTCAAGTCAAAGGTCAAGGGGCAAAAGGCAGAGATGCGGGCGGGCGAGACACTGTCTCATCGCCACCGGTTTCGCAATGGGCCACAATCAGTCCTAACGCCAGTACAGTCAGCCGGTTAAGCCCTGTCGGGCAGACGGGATAAGACTCTGAGGGGTCGCCCCCTAAGCAGCTTTCGAGTTAGCTTTCGAATGAGGTTTTGAACGAGCTTTGAGCCGAGCTTTGAATGAAGCTTTTGACTAAGCTTTTCCGCGAGCTTTGAACCGAGCTTTGCGAGGAGCTTTTTGGCGAGCTTTGAACTGAGCTTTGCGAGAAGCTTTGAAACGAGCTTTTGGCCGAGCTTTGAAAAGTGCTCTGAAATGAGCTTTCGAATAGGCTTTCGAAGGAGCTTTCTCGGGAGCTTTCCAGCGAACTTCCATCGCAGCTTTGAGGGATGCTTTGCAGCTCCCGAGTGACCCAGACAAGAGAGACCCTCTCACTTCGTTCAGGGCGGCTCAGCGCCGGTTTCCAGGTGCCGGTTACCAGTTTCCAATGACGGAGGCTGAGAGATTCCTCGATTCGTCTGACTCACTCGGAATGACAGGACTCTTGGCGGTCTTGGCGGCGGTTCACACATTCCGTGTTGTAGGTTTTCGATTGGCGGATGGCGGAAGACGGGTTGCGGTCAGGGCTTGCGGTGCCGGCGGACCGGTCGGTCGTGGGCGATGATGTTGTCGTCCGGATTGGTGGCGAAGCCGATCTTGCGCCGAGGCGGTGCGGGCGGTGTGATGAGGCTGCGGATTGCACCGAGGAGTGACTGAATGCTGCGGTCGTGGGTCGATACCCGGGCCTCAAGTTCAGCGAGCTTCAGGGCAAGCTGGCGGTGCGAAGCCAGTATCCGGCTCATGCGCACGAACGCGCGCACGACAAACACGCTTACCTCAACCGCCCGTTTGGAGTTCAGGACACAGGCAGCCATAACCGCACCATGCTCGGTGAAGGCATAGGGCAGGCTTGGCGAGAATTTAAGAAGGGCAAGGTGGTCGCAATTTGCGACCACCTCGGCTTTCTCGTCCGGCGTCAACTGGAACATGAAATCGTCCGGGAACCGCTCGATGTTCCTCTTGACCTGCTCGTTGAGGCGTTTGGCGGAGACTCCATAGGCCGCGGCGAGGTCGTGGCTGAGGATGACGCGCTTGCCGCGGACTTCGACTATCGCCCGGTCGAGCTGTTCCACCGGTATCAGGTAGCCGGAGTCTCTGGGCGCGCTCACGAACCAAGGGTACCCGCGAGGTGTGCTGAGTCAAGGCGCGGCTGCGCCGCGAGTTCCCAGTTGGCAGACATGAGAGACCCTTCGACTCGTCCGACTCCCTCAGACACTTCGCGTCGGTTCGCAGTGGCGGAAGGCGGACGGCGGATAGCGGGTTGCGAGTTTGTTGGACCGCAGCTTGGGCTTGGGCTTGCGCTGCGCCGGTGGTCAGCGAATGGTCTGCCAGCGGCGGAAGACGTCGAGGATGGTCTTCTCGACCTTGGCGCAGATCGCGGTCATGAGCTGCTCGGCTTTGGCCGGGTCGAAGTCGGGATAACCTTCGTCCTGCTTGTACAGGATGATTGAGCCGGGGAACGGGATTGCCGCAAGGCCGGGCTGAGCGAGAGAGACCATTTCTTTCTTGTACTCCTGCACGCGAACCTGCTCAGGATGGTCGACCTGGACCAGCGCCGTTTCGTCGGTGCCGGCATGGCCGCCCGCGTGGCCGTAGACCTTCCCGACTTCCTCGCTGCAGAGCGTCCACCAGTCAATGACCATACTGTAGGTCCGCTTGTCGCGGTACAGGCGGACAGTGACGTTCTTGAGGGCCTCGGTGTTTCCGCCGTGACCATTGAGGAACACGATTCGCCTGAACCCCGCGTCGGCAAGGCTCCCCGCGACCTCGGCGACGTAGCCCTCAAAGGTCTCCGGCAGCACGGTCAGAGAGCCGGGATAGGGCAGGAGTGTCTTGGTGATGCCGTAGTTCACGGCCGGCGCGATGAGCGCGTTCACCTTGTCTGCGATGCGGCCGCAGATTGAAAGCGGTATCTGGTTGTCGGTGCCGAGCCCGGTCACGCCGTGGGCTTCGATAGTGCCGACCGGCAGCAGGACCGCGTCGGTCTTCTTCGGCACAAGGCGCTTGAACTCCATCCAGTTCAGTTCTTCGAGCTTCCGGTTGCGCAGCGTCGTCTTCATTGGCAGGTGAGAATAGAGCCGCGGACGCCGGACGTCAAGCCAAGGAGAAGTGCCAAGGAGAAGTGCTCCCGTGCACAAGTGCTCTAGTGCTCAAGTGTGCGGATTCCGGACCGCTGCACCGCGCTGTCCCCGCGCTTGATTCGGCGCTGGTTTTGGATACTCTGGCAGGGATGTAAGGAAGGGAGTGGAGAGTAGGGAGTAGTGAATAGTAGAAGAGAACAGGAGCGAGTGAATGAAGAGACTGACTGTGATGGTACTTGCGCTGGCGGTTATGGCCTGCGGCGCGTTCGCAACCCCGCTGGTCGGGCGCAGCGGCGCGACCCTGAAGCCGTTCCAACTGCTGGGCTGGCTCAATGCCGGCTGGGTACGGTCGGAGAAAGGCTACAATTGGGACAGCCTGGCTTACATAGCGCTGCCGGCGGCGTCCAAGATAGCCGCGGGGAGCGCCGAGTTGACGGCGTCAATCGGCCTGCCCGGCAAGCTGGAACTCACAGCGGTGGCGCCGCTGCTGATGAAGCAGCGGGACACGCTCAGCTCATCCGGGCTCGGCGACGCGATTGTGTATGCACGGTACGGCATCCTGCAGAGCCCGCTGCTGCCAGTGAAGCTGGCGGCTTTACTCGGGGTGAAGCTGCCGACTTCGAGCAAGGGTGCGAACCCCGCGCTCGGACGTGCGTCGACCGACATCGGCCTCGGGCTGTCAGCGTTGACCATGAGCCTGGGCAAGGTGACTCTCCACGCCCGGGGCGGCTACTGGCTGAACGGCAAGATCAACGATACGACCAAGCTCGGCAATCAGATTGAGTACTTGCTGGTCGGCGACTACGCCGTGAACAAGCTGTTCACTCCCGAACTGGCTTTGTCCGGCCTGATGACCGGCCAGAGTCTCGTGAACGGGACCGCGGTGCTCAAGAGTCAGTCCGGCATCCACAACGTCGGGCTGTTGTTGATATTCAAGCCGCTGCCGATGCTCGTGGTCCGGCCCAAGGTCTCGATGCCGCTTGAGTTCCTCTGCCAGGGCGCGAGCGTCTCCGGCCCGGCGGTCGGACTCGACGTCTGGGTCAACCTGCCGTGACGGGCGCAATCCTTCGGGCTTGGAATGGAGTCTAAGGCGTGTGGCTAACTCTATAGGCGATGTGTTCCACTGTGACGGTTGTGGCGCGGAAGTGACTGTGACCAAGACCTGCACCTGCAAGGAGTGCAGCGTAACCTGCTGCGGCAAGCCGATGAAGCCGAAGGACGCTCCGGCCAAGAAGGCCGGCGGCTGCAACTGCTGCGGTTGACGACTCAGAAGTAGCCGGGTCGAACTCGACTCAGACTGGCATTGCGGCCCGGCCGTATGGCTGGGCCGCTGTCGTTGTCTTGACTTGCAGTTGTCTTTGGCCTAAGCTGGCAGCGTGACTGACCGCCGGACCGACCGCATCGTCGACGTCAATCTGAACCGGCTGAGCGAAGGCCTGCGGGTCGTCGAGGATATCGTTCGACTCGGGCTGGAGAAGCCGCGGTTGCTGGCCGGAGTCCGAGTCTTGAGGACCCGAGTCGGCAAGGAGACTCGCGCGCTCCGGAAGCGCGTCATCTTAAGCCGGCAGAGCGAGACCGACATCGGGCGCGGCGACCGGTTCGACCGGACGAAACGGAAGAGTCTTGAAGACGTACTGCTGGCCAACTTCAAGCGGGCCGAGGAAGCAGCGCGCGTGCTGGAAGAGGTGCTGAAGCTGTCCGACAAGACGCTCGCTGCCCGGTTCAAGGCCGCGAGGTTCAGGCTGTACGACCTCGAAAAGCAGGCCATGGAGAATAGTGAATAGAGAGTTGAGAATCATGAAACCCGAATCCGCCTTTCACTATTCACCATTCCTAATTCACTACTACGGTTGTCTCGGTTCTCAGGTTGAGCCAGTCGGCTTGACTTGGGGGCGGTGAAATCTATACTCTGACCGGAATCAGCGAAAGACACTGGGGACAGTTCCCATCCGGGGACAGTCCCTGCTGCAGGAGGTAAGATGGCCAAAGATGACGAGAAGACTAAAGCCCTCGGCAATGCCCTTGGGCAGATTGAGAAGCAGTTCGGCAAAGGCGCGATAATGCGGCTCGGCCAGGACACGCCCGCGGTAAGTTGCGAGGCGATTCCCACCGGTTCAATCGGGTTGGATGCGGTGCTGGGCATCGGCGGCGTGCCGCGCGGCCGGATTGTGGAGATCTACGGGCCGGAGGGGTCGGGCAAGACCACGCTCGTGCTCAACATCGTCGCCCAGTGCCAGAAGCTCGGCGGGACTGCGGCGTTCATTGACGCCGAGAACGGGCTCGACCCGAACTACGCCAAGGCGCTTGGGGTTAACCTCGACGACCTGCTGGTGTCGCAGCCGGATTCGGGCGAGCAGGCGCTTGAAATCGCCGAGATGCTGACCCGCTCCGGCGGTATCGACCTCTTCGTCATTGACTCGGTTGCGGCGCTGGTGCCGCGCGCCGAGATTGAAGGCGAGATGGGCGACGCGTTCGTCGGGGTCCAGGCGCGGCTGATGTCGCAGGCGATGCGCAAGCTCTCCGGCGTGGCCGCGCGCTCCAAGACCTGCGCCATCTTCATCAACCAGATTCGCCATAAGATCGTCGTCTTGTTCGGCAGCCCGGAGACTACGACCGGCGGGCTCGCCCTGAAGTTCTATGCCACTATGCGATTCGACATCCGGCGCATCGCCGCCATCAAGAAGGATGAAGATGTCATCGGCAGCCGGACCCGCGTGAAGGTTGTGAAGAACAAGGTCGCGCCGCCGTTCCGCGAGGCCGAGTTCGACCTGATATACGGCAAGGGCATTTCGCGCCTCGGTGAACTGGTGGACATGGGCGCGGAGCAGGGAGTGTTTACCAAGTCCGGCACCTGGTACGCGTTCGGTGACATGCGCATCGGCCAGGGACGTGACGCGGCGATTGACTTCCTGAAGGACAACGCGCCGGTCGCGGCCAAGGCTGAGATACAGCTCTACGAGAAGATGAAGATACCTATGGCCAGCAGGATCACGCAGCGCGAAGCCGCCCCGGAAACCGACATAGACGCCACGAAGGCACGAAAGACGAGGAGCTGAGAGGACATCCACAGATTCCACAGATTACGCAGATAGGTCTCGGAGCAGAATCCACGGAATCTGCTGACAGCCTACGATGAGGAGTCTACCGCCCTTCGGTTCGTTGGCTCCCTGGTCTGTTCTGGGTCAGGGCCGAATCTGTGGAATCTGCGTAATCTGCGGATAGAATCCGGTTCCGGTCGTGAAGATAACCGCGCTCGAGCCGCAGAAGAGAAATAGGCGGCGGGTCTCGGTCTTCCTCGACGGAACGTTCCTTTTCGGTCTGTCCAGCGAGACGGTAGGCGCGCTCGGCCTGCATGTGGGGCGCGAGGTCGACCGCGCCGAACTCGACCGGATAGCCCACGAAGAGCAATTGCACGGGGCACGGCAGTACGCGTTCCTGCTGCTTTCCTATAAGGCCCGGACCACGAGCGAACTGACGCAGCGGCTGACGCGCAAAGGCTTCTCGCCGGACATCGTTTCCCACACACTGCAGAGGCTGGCTGAGTTGAAGATGGTTGACGACGCGGGGTTCGCGCGGCGGTTCGCCGAGGATCGCATCGCCATCGGGCACAAAGGCAAGTGGCGGGTGCGGGGCGAACTCATCAAGCGCGGCATTGACCGGCACCAGATTGACGCGGCCTTGGAGCAAGCGCCGGATGAGACGGCTGCGGCCAGGGAGGTTGCCGAGAAGTACCTCAGCCGGAATAAGCGGCTCGAACCGGACGTGCTCAAGCGGAGGCTCTACGCCCTGCTCGCCCGCCGTGGCTTCTCGCCGGACACGATACAAACAGTGCTGGGCGGCGAGGTAGAGAATACCGAGTAGCTCGACATGAAAGGAGATAATGTGGGTAGAGTGACATCTGTAGGACGTAGGTTGCCTGCCGCAGGCCTTGCGGCCGTCCTTGGCGTAGCCGTGGCTCTCGTTGTCGTGGGCTGCCGGAAACCTGCTGCGTCGGTTGCTGCGAAGAACGAACGTGGCGGCCTCTTTCCGGTCCTCCAGGGCGGCCGGTGTGGCTGCATTGACAAGACCGGCAAGATTGTCATCAAACCACGGTTTGATGAGATCGGAGACTTCTTCGAGGGCCTGGCCCTCGTGAAGTTGGGCGGCAAGTATGGCTACATTGACTCCGCTGGCAAGTTCGTCATCAAACCGCAGTTCGACGGGGCATGGGACTTCTCCGAGGGTCTCGCCATGGTGCGGTTGGGTGCCGTGTGGGGCTTCGTAGATAGAACTGGACGTCATGTCATTAAGCCGCAGTTCTTCGGCCCTTGGCCCGTTTCCCCCGAGGGTCTTCCTAGAGTGCAGTTAGGCGACAAGTTCGGCTGCATTGACAAGACCGGCAAGTTCGTCGTCGGCCCGCAGTCGCAGTTTGACAATCCATGGCGCTTCTCCGAGGGTCTCGCCATGGTGCTTTCGGCAGAGCATTACGGCTACGTTGACAAGACCGGCAATTACGTTGTCAATCCACGGTACGTCTGTGCTTCGCGTTTTTCTGAGGGCCTCGCCGCTGTACAGGTTGGCGACCCATGGACTGGTAAATGGAGTGGTAGGTGGGGCTACATTGACAAGACCGATAGGTTCGTCATCGACGCGCAGTTCGACAATGCCGATGACTTCTCCGAGGGTCTCGCTCTCGTCAGGCTCGGCAGGACGGAGCGCGAGTTGGAGCCAGGGCCCGTCAAGTGCGGCTTCATAGACAAGACCGGCCACTACGTAATCAACCCACAGTTCTTCTTTGCACAGCGCTTCTCTGAGGGCCTCGCCGCTGTAATGGTTGGCTACCCATGGAATGGCAAGTGGGGCTACATTGACAAGACCGGCAAGATTGTCATCAACCCGGAGTTTGACGGGGCTTGGTGCTTCTCCGAGGGCCTCGCCGCCGTAATGGTTGGCGACCTAAGGAATGGCAAGTGGGGCTACATTGACGCCACGGGCAAGGTCGTCATCGACCCGCAGTTCGACTGGGCATGGGATTTCTCCGATGGCCTCGCCATGGTGCGGTTGGGTGGCAGATATGGCTACATAGACAGGACGGGCAAGTTCGTGTTCGGGCCGACGGAGTAGCGGGAATCCTGTGAAGGTTGCGCCCGCTTGTATTCCCACTAGAATCCACAGGCTATGAACCACCGCGAGTTGCGCCGGACGTTTCTTGAGTTCTACGCCCAGCGGGAACACAAGATTGTCCCTAGTTCGTCCCTGATACCGAGGGACGACCCGACCATGCTGTTTACCAGCGCCGGGATGGTGCAGTTCAAGCCCTACTGGGCGGGCACGGTCGAACTGCCGTATCGCCGGGCGACCTCAATACGGAAGTGCCAGCGCGCCCGACCTCGACCCCGGCTTTCTGCCCTCCTCGCCCGCCGCGGTTTCTCACCGGACACGATTCAGCGGGTCATGAACGCGCCCGATCTGGAGGCGTGGCTGCCCAATTCCTAGAACAACGTCGGAATAACCTGAAAGTCGATGGTCGAGAAGACGTTGACGCGCGCGGCGCTCGGGACGTAGACCGCACCGACCTGGTAGCGGCCGAGGTGGAGCGTCCCGCCCCAACCGAGCTTACCGACCCGGTAGATGCGGTCTCCTGTTACATCAGCGACGGTCGGTGCGAACCCGACATGGTGAACCCAGGATAAGACCGAGGGTGAACCACTGAGGAAGTAGTAGCTGAACCCGATCTGGGCGGTCTTGATGAAGCGATTGTCGTTCACGCTGTAGCAGACCGGCGTGACGCGTAGGATCGGTTCCCAGTGCGAAGGGCCCTTGGTGCTGCCCCGGAATGGCGGAACGTAGTTAATGAGCAGCAGCTCCAGCAGGTTGACGCGGTCGCTCCTGGGCCCATATCTGATTTCGAAGTCTTCGATACTCTTCTGAATCTCCAAATCCTTCAGGTCGAGCTGCACCAGGTTCCAGCGGCCATACGACGCCAGGTCGGTGTAGGAGTGTATGGGTTCAGTCTGGGTCGGGATGAGCAGACCTTGGGGCGCCCAGGCGCTGCCGGCGATGTCGGCCAGGTCCTGTGACAGGTCGTCGAGGTCGCCGAGAGCGGCTTTGAACTGGTCGCTGTCAAGGAAGCTGCCACTGGTACCGACGGACTTCAAGGCGACGTCAAGCTCCGGCGCGGCAGCCGGAACGAGCCGGCCGGTGACCTCTAGCGCAGCGTAGAACCGGCCGTAGTCGAACTGCACGTTGGAACGGGTTCGGACTGAGTCCGCGACCATCCGGATATCACGGTCGAAATCCCGATAGGCTCGGGCATACCTGACAAGGAGCACGTGGAAGGGCTCGGCCGCGAGCGCCGAACTGAGCGTGAGAATGATGAGAAGAGATGCCCGCCTCATGCTGTCACCTCCACGTGGCTGAGAATCTCGCTGCGTGCCTGGTCAATGTACCTGCCGAAATCGTGAACCTTGGCAACCTGGGTATCGATGACGCTGAAGGGAGTGATGTCGTCATTGTCGAGCAGCGGGCGACCTTTGAGCGCGGCGAGGCTCGCCACCGGGTCCAGAGCGTGCCGGAACGAGAACCAGTTCCCGATGTTCGTCTCGACCTTGCCGCTGGCGTTTACCCGTGTGGGCCGCCTCAAGCCATCGGTCAGGTTCGGGATGGCAAGCGGCTGGGGCAGCTTGCTGCCCACCACGCGGATAAGCTCGATTGGCGTCGCCAAGGTGTACAAACTCCTGACCACAACGTCTTTCTGCAGCCCCAGTACCGGGTCTTGGACCATGTCATGCAGACCCAAGTAGGCCACGGCTGTACCGAGGCTGTGCGACACAATCGTTATCTCCACATTGCGTGCGAACCCGCCCGGGGCTTCCTTCAGTATCGCCACAAGCTCCTTCTTGAACTCGTTCAGTATCCGCGTCCGTACGTCAACCGACGTAGCGAAGTAGAGCACGTGGGCAACGCAGTCCTTGAGCGTTGTCGCGATATCCGGTTCGAGCTGCGCGCCGGGCCAGACCAGCGTCACCAAGTCGTTGAGGATGGGTGCAGCTTGAGCTGCCCATTTGGCCATCTCGGTCTTGGCGTTCATGGTTTCGAAGACGTCGCAGTATAGCATTTCTCGGGACTTGACGTTGGCTGGCTGGCCGGCTGGCCACAGCTTCTGGACGAGTCGGTCAGAGTAGTGTGGTTCCTGCGGGCCGATGCCGTGCACGAAGAGCACATACTTGGCTCTTGCGGCCATTTCCTACCTCCTTTTGACCTTTCCTTTCTGTCTCCGCCCCGCTGCGTTCCGGCCCGGCGCCGGCTGGCCGCGGGCGCAGTTGAGTCATGCTAGCAGCCGGCCCGCACGAGTCAAGCTGGCGGCTGGACGTTTGCCCTCCGCAGTTGCATCCGGGCGGTTTCCGGCTACAATGCACCAGTCATGAACCACCGAGAGTTACGCCGGACGTTCCTTGAGTTCTACACCCAGCGGGAGCACAAGATTGTGCCGAGTTCGTCCCTGATTCCGCGGGACGACCCGACCATGCTCTTCACAAGCGCCGGGATGGTGCAGTTCAAGCCGTATTGGGCGGGCACGGTTGAACTGCCGTATCGCCGGGCGACTTCTATCCAGAAGTGCCTGCGCGCGTCGGACCTCGACCGCGTGGGCAAGACCCCGCGCCATGGCACTTTCTTCGAGATGCTTGGCAACTTCTCGTTTGGGGACTACTTCAAGCATGAGGCAATTCCCTGGGCGTGGGAGTACCTGACGCAGGTGGTGAAGATCGAGGCGGACCGGCTCTACGCCTCGGTGTTCGAAGAAGACGACGAGGCGTACAATATCTGGCGTACCAAGGTCGGGCTGCCGGAGAACCGGGTCGTGCGTCTCGGTGCCAAAGACAACTTCTGGGGTCCGGTCGGCGGCGGCGGCGCGTGCGGGCCTTGCTCGGAAATCTACGTAGACCTCGGGGCCGAACTCGGCTGCGGCAAGGCGACGTGTGCGCCGGGCTGCGACTGCGACCGGTTCAGCGAGGTCTACAACATCGTTTTCCCGCAGTACAACCAGTTGCCGGACGGTACGCGCGAGCCGCTCAAGAACCGGGGCATTGATACCGGCATGGGCATGGAGCGGCTGGCGATGGTGTCTCAGGAGAAGAGGACGATATTCGACACCGATTTGTTCGCCCCGATTATCAAGGCGACCGCGAAGATGCTCAACATAGAGGAGAGAGGAGAGAAGAGGGAGGAGGGAGGAGACGCGCGCCAGATGCTCTACGTGGCCGCGGACCATGCACGGGCGTTGGTCTTTGCGATTGCCGACGGCGCCATACCGTCGAACGATGGGCGCGGGTACATCCTGCGCAGCATCCTGCGCCGGGCGTCGCTCATTGCCCGGCGGCAAGGCGTCAACGAGCCGTTCCTGTACAAGGTCTCCGGCGAAGTGGTTGAGTTGATGCGGCAGTGGTACCCGGAAGTCGTGGCTAAACGCGAGCAGGCGGCGATGATAATCAAGTCCGAGGAGGAGCGGTTCCTGCGGACGCTGGATGCGGGCCTTGAGCGCTGGCAGGATGTGCTGGCAGCCCATAAGCGCGACGGCCTGATCCCGGGCGAAGACCTGTTCAAGCTGCACGATACGTTCGGGTTCCACATCGAGCTGGTGAAGGAACTGGCCGAGGAGGCCGGAGTACGGTTGGACATCGAGGGCTTTGAGCGGGCGATGCAGGGGCAGCGGGAGCGGAGCAGGAAAGAGTGGTCAAGTGGTCCAGTGGTCAAGGGGTCTAGTGAGAAGACGGAGTTCGTCGGGTACGACTGCGACGAGGCCGACACGGAGATAGCGAGCTTCGCACAACTGCCGGACGGGCAGTACGAAGTCGTGCTGAAGCAGAGCCCGTTCTACGCCGAGATGGGCGGTCAGGTCGGCGACACCGGGCGGATTATCGGCGAGGGGTTCGAGTTGGAGGTGCTCGGCACGTTCACAAAGCACGGCGTGCCCACCTGCAAGGCGAAGCTCGTGCGGGGCGAAGTCGTACAGGGCAAAGTCTTTGCTGCGGTGGACAAGGAACGGCGGCGCGAGATTGAGCGGGCACACACCGCGACCCACCTGCTGCATGCGGCGCTGCGGAAGGCACTTGGCGACTACGTGAAGCAGGAAGGCTCATTGGTCGAGCCGGGCCGGCTTCGGTTCGACTTCGCCGCGTTCGAGCCGATGACCGCGGAGCAGATACATGCGGTCGAGCGGATGGTTTACGAGCAGGTCGTCGCCGACCAGCCAGTCCAGGCCCTGCGCGATACGCCGCTCGACGACGCGAGGGCGATGGGCGCGCTGGCGTTCTTCGGCGAGCAGTACGGCGAAAAGGTGACGGTAGTCAGGGTCGCCGACTTCTCGATGGAATTGTGTGGCGGCACGCACCTGCGCAGCACCGGCCAGATTGGGATGTTCAGGATTACCTCCGAAACCGGGGTCGCAGCGGGCATCCGGCGGATTGAGGCGCTGGTCGGCAAGGCGGCGTTCGAGTGTGTGGCGTTCGAGCGGGCGACCATCACCGAGCTGTGCGGGCAGCTCGGCGGGACCGAGGAAGTGCTGACCAAGAAGGTGGCGAGCCTGACCGAGGAGATGAAGCGGCTCGACGCCAAGCTCGCGGGACTGTCAGCCCAACTCGCAAGGGGAGCAGGCGACGAACTGGCGGCAGCGCCGGAGGACATCGGCGGGGTCAGGTCGGTTGTCGCTCACTTTCCGAAGTTCGAGAGCGCGGAACTGCGGCTCGTGGCGGACCGGGTGCGCGAGAAGCTGGGAGAGAATTTCGTCGGATTCCTGACCGGCGGCACTGGGGACAGTCCCCATGCGGGGACAGTCCCCGGCGGCGGCGAGTCGGCCCGGCTGCGCTACGTCGTGCTCGTCAGCCGGGACCGGCAGAAGAAGATACCTGCAGGTAAGCTGGCCAAGGCGGTCGGTTCGGCGATGGGCGGCGGCGGGGGCGGCAGGCCGGACCTGGCCGAAGGCGGCGGCATGCTCGAAAAGCTGGGCGCGGGGCAGGAAGCGTTCAGAAGCGCGGTCCGAGAAGCGACAACTACCTCAGATACAAACCCCAAACCCTAAACCCCAAGCCCTAAGCCCAAACGCGGCCCGCGTAATTCCCAAGTCCCAATTGCCAATGACCAACGAATGACCAAAGACTGGTGACTGGCAGACAGTCGCCGGTCAGGGCTTGATTGGGATTTGGGGCTTGGTGCTTGAGGTTTCCGGCCGCCGCGGCGGCTGGCCGAGTTCCTTCAATCTCGTATCGATAACCTGCGTGTCCATGCCCGCTGTGTCGAATGGCAGCGGGGCGACCGAGTCGGCAGAATCCACGGGTGCAGCGTAATTCGAGTCCACGTAGGCCGGGACCCGATATGGTTCCTGGCTCATGAAGTCAAGGGCCTGGACTTCCTTCTTGTCGAGCAGGAACCGGTCAACCTGTTTCTCGATTTCCCGGTATACCGGCAGGTAGCAGGAGAGCGTCTGGTTGTAGCGCGTCAGCGTGACCTCGGCGCCCTCGCTGACCAGCACCGCGGTCTTAATCCACGTCGGGCTGAACCCGACTTCGCGCAAGCCCTCCGCTACCTCGTGAATTTCGTCCGGGGTCAGGTCGGTGTCCGGGCCGACGATGGCGAGCAGCCGCTGCAGAATCATGTCGCCGAGGCGAGTGCCGGCCAGCCACCATGCCCGGACCATGACGCCGCGGACGAGCGAGACCGCGTTTCGACAACGGTCGGCATCGTCGTACTTCAGACCATAGCGCTTCCGGGCGAACTTGAGGGCCTGGTTCCTTTCGGTCAGGTCCACGCCGCTGACTCGCAACCTGCCGACAAACGGCCGGAGCAGGTCAAAGACCATGCGGAACGTGTCGAAGTCAAGAGCGATGGAACGGTGAATCGGAATGCCGAGAAGGTTGGTGATGGTCCTGCGCAGGAGTTTGTCCCCGCCGATGGCATAGGTGTGGGTGATCTTTTCCATGTGGGGGAAGTCGGTGTTCGAGGCGGCGGCCGTAATGCCGGGCACCTCGACCAGCAGGTCGCGCGGAATCGCCACGAGGTTGACCGCGGGTATCCCGAAGTTGACGTGGCAGATGATGATGATGTCGGAATGGGACTGTTCCTCGCGCCGGTTCCGCTGCTGGCCTTCGTTCACAACCGGGCCGACCGCGCGGGCGTCCTTGCCGATGATGAGAATGTTAATTGAGCCGGTCGGGGTCTGCCGGAGCGCGGTCGGCTTGGCGTGTCGAGAGCGCGGTCCGAGCAGGTAGAAGGCTGCAACGATGATGAGGACGACGATTGCCGCGACGATCGGCAGCGCGGGGCTTAGACGGCGCTTGGAACTAGGGTTCAAGGGTTCAGGGGTTCAGGTCCCGGACATCTGCGTCATCTGCGCAACCTGCGGTTGTTCTCTATGCGTCGGCAATTCTGCATTCTGGTATCTGCATTCTGAATTCTGACTTGTCCTATGTCCATCACTAGACCCCTGGAATCCTTGACCCCTTGAACCCTTCACCTCGTGACCCGGATTCGCACCGGGTACCCGGGAAACTTGAACCGGCCGCGGATTTCCGAGACGACGAAGCGCTCATAGACCGGCGTGACTGCATCGGGCCGGGTCACGCGCAGACGGAACGTCGGCGGCCGCGTCCCGACCTGGCTGAGTGCAAGGATGCGGCAGTCGAACCGGGGCGGGTTCTTTTCGAGAGCCGGGAAGACCGCGGCCCGGAGCTGGGCGGTGGACACCTGCCTGCCGCCGCTTTCCCAGACCCGGCGGGCCTCGTGCACGGTCTCGGTGACGCCCAGGCCCTCCAGCACCGAGGTGTACATGACCGGCGCGTAGTCGGCAAACCGCAGTTCCTTTTTCACCCAGTCGCGCACCTTGTCCTTGAGCAACTCCGGCACGGTGTCCATCTTGTTGGCGACGACAACCAGGCCCCGACTCCGTTCCTCGACGAGGTTGATGATGCGCTTGTCCTGGTTGGTTGGACCGTCAAAGGCGTCGAACATCACCAGCGCGACGTCACAGTGCTTTATCTGCTCAATCGCGCGGGTGACCGAGTAGTACTCAACCGGTTCACTCACGCGGGGCTTCCGGCGGATGCCGGCGGTATCGAGCAGGCGGTAGGCCTTGCCCCCAAGCTCGAACGACTCCTCGATAACGTCGCGCGTGGTGCCGGGCGTGGCCGTGACAATCGCGCGGGCGTGGCCTAGCAGGTAGTTCATCAGCGACGACTTACCGACGTTTGGACGTCCGACAATCGTGAGTGAGAGAACGTCGGCCGCATGCTTCCGCGGCTTATCCGGCAGCCGGGCGAGCACCGCGTCGAGCAGGTCATCAACGCCGGTGCCGAGCTCAGCGGAAATCGGCAGCAGCACAGTCGCGCCCAGCTCGTGGAAATCTTCCACCTCGAACTTACGCTTGATGTCGAGCTTGTTCGCCGCGACGATGAACTCCCGGCCGGCCCGGCGCAGGCGGGCGGCAATCTCTTCGTCCAGCGGCTGCAGGCCGGCCGAGCCGTCGACCAGCAGGACGATAACCTTGGCCTCGTCCAGGGCAATCTGCACCTGGCGCTCCACCTCGCGATTCATCTCGACCTTTGAGTTCGGAATCAGCCCGCCGGTGTCGACGACCTTGAACCGGCGGCCCAGCCATTCCACGTCGCGGATGATACGGTCGCGGGTGATGCCCGGTTCCTGCAGGGTGATGGCAACCCGGCCGCCGACCAGGCGGTTGAAAAGCGTTGACTTGCCGGTGTTGGGCAGGCCGACGATGACGACCATGGCCCGTATTATAGCGGAAGGAAACGGGGATACGAGGATTCCGGCGAGCAGGGTTGGGCGGGTCCTCCAGCCTTGAGGCACAGGCGGATGGGGCGAAGTGGGCCGCGAAGCCTCAACCCGCAGCATCCACCGGAGCGTCCCGGTTGACTCGCCCGCGAGGCGAGCGACCCACCGCTCAGGGCCTACGGCTCGGTGAACCGACGAGCGGCGACAGTCCGCGTGCCGTCAGGCAGGCCCTCCAGGTCGCCGGAGAACTTCTGCGCAGCTTTGGCGGCGAAGTCGGCGCGGGCCTCGAGCGTGGCAAGAACCGCAACGAGTCGCGTGGCTCCCTGCGGCACGCCCAGACGGACGGACCACGGCCGACCGGCTGTCAGCACCGCCGTATCTCCCGAGAAGTGATACCGCGCTGCCCCGGTGTTGAAGAGGAACCAGACCGTCGTACCGCTCGGGAACGAATGTGTTCCTTCCGCCCGGACGGTGTCACCCGTCGGCACAGGTGCGTCCACGGCCGGTTGCTCGAAGACAAGGCGGTTCAGCAGTTGCGCTGGAATGTCGACCTTTGGCCGTCCGGGCGGCACCTCGAAGCCAAGTTCGAACGAGCGCAGGAACGAATCTCCCGGAGGGGGCATGATTTCCAACCGGTAGGCGCCTGCCGGAACGCGCGGGAAGTAGTACATTCCGTCCTGGCCGGTAGTCGTCGAGTCAAGCCGGGCGCTGCCCTGGCAGCGAACCACCTTGACGTGGGATACGGTGACGATGTCGGGCGGGTCGTAGCGGTCAATCCGGCCCCGGACCGTGGCCGTCTGCGCGACGGACGTCGACACCAGCACCAGGGCGGCAAACGCGAGGCTTCGCGCACTGCACCATTCTGTAGTCACTTGACCTCCACTTCGTTCACGCTGACTGTCCCGCCATCGCTGTAGCCATCAGCCTTCGCGGCCGCGTCGATTGGGGAGAGCGTTGTTGTGCCGGCGACCATGACCGTGCGTGTCGTGTCGATGTACTCACTGCCGGGGGCTACCAGGTTCTGCTTCAGATGGATGACTTCCTCACCGTAGCCGGGGTATCCGACGTACAGCGACGGCAGGTGCTGCTTCGCCGGCCTCTGCACGGAGAGGTCCTTCACGGTAAGCAACTTCACGCCACTCACGGGGTCGGTGGTTGTGAAACCGACATCCGGTGGCCTTACCGTCACCTTGACATCGTTCGCATTGAAGTTGGGTAGTTTGTTCAGCTTGATGTAGGCCTTTACATCCCACTGTTCGTATTCAAGCGCCTTGAGCTTCGCCTCCTTCGCATTGAGGTCCCGATTCAGCAGTGAGAAGCCCGCCCCGAAGAAGACCAGCACAAGGAGGACGAATACTCCGACTGCGCCATACAGCTTTGCCTTGATGTTCGGATTCGGAAAACCGTTGGCGGCCAGCGCATCGGACGCGCCGGGCGCGCGGTTTTCGATCTCGGTAATGCACTGCTTCATGTCTGCCCTGAACCACCTATTAAGAAGCAGTGCCGTCAGCAGACCCAGACAGACAGTGAACGCGGCGAGCACGTAGAAGCTCCCCATGCTACCTCCTTAGCGTATCCATTCGGTCACTCCTCGGCCTTCGAAACCGGGCGGAACACGACGGACGAGCCCGGCCTCAATGCCCATGCGCAATTATGGAGAAACGCCGATAGGAAGTCAAGTAGCGTGCCGGAGCCGGGAACCGGAATTGAACCACAAAGACACCAAGACACCAAGCATTCCGGGACATTTCCGGCCGGACCCATCTTTGTGTCTTCGTGATTTGGTGGTGAATTCTTATCTCGGTTCATGGGCCGGAGCCCGGAGTGCGGGGACGTCATGCTGCCCCGTCTTCGTCAATGCCGCGCGCCGCTCGAGCTACGGGTCCCGCACTTCGGCGGTCGTCAGGCGGATACTGTGTGGTTCGTCATGGTTCGTCACCGGAAACGCGCCCGCGGCGTGCGGAATCCGGTCGGCGTGGGGCTGTTGAAAACCCCACTTTGGAGCTAGGTCGAAACCTGGCGCGGAAACGACCGCCCGCAACTGCCACGGTGGCGTCACTTGCACTGACGACTTTCAGCCGGTTTGGTCAACAGGGAAGCCAATCGACACTTTCCCAACCGCCCCAGTGTCCGCATCGATTCCCGGGAAGCAGTCTCAGGCTGGCGGGAACCAGACTCCGGTGGCGCCGGGCCTCGATGCCGGCCGGGGCCGTTCGCCTACAACCGGCATGAAGACGCCGCAGCCATAGCGGTGGCCGGGGCCCACGCCGCGCTCCTGAAGCCGCACCGACTCCTCCGGCGTAAGCCCGAAGACCTGCACCTCCCAGCCGACGGCCGGATTGTCGCCGACTTGCCGGTGGTGCCGCTCATAGGGGCAGTCGAATGACCTTCTGTCCTGCTCGGCCCGGCTCGCGCCTGCGCGGCCGTGCTTCAGGCGCAGGGTCGGGACCGCCTTGATGTCGAGGGCGCGGAACTCCGCCTTTAGCCACTCCAGCACCGCGTCGCTGTGGCGATGGTGCTCGGCCACAACGAACGGACTCGCCAGGCCCGGGACCGGCCTGAGCCGGAACTCGGACGGCTGCCCCAGCCTGAGCGTCGCTGCGTCGATGACGAGGAGACGGTCGGTCAGCGGCAGCAGCTTCTCGGCATCCTCGGCGTTCAGCCGGAACGCGAGTCGGGAGACCTTTGTCAGGTGAAGAAAGCCGCCGTGGGGACTGCCCTGTATCGGGACTATCGCCAGGTCTATCTGCGCCGGCTCGCCCACCCACGGCACGATGCCCGCCACCGCCCGGTACATCAGGTAGCCGTGGTCGTAAGGCAGCGGGGTGCCACTCAAAGGGAAACTCAACTCAATTATGGGCACGGCTTATTATGGGCAACTCCGCTCAACTGTCAAATGGGCGATAGGACCCCAAATCCGATATTGAACCACAGAGCACACAGAGAATTGGAGGGTACGGAGCGGAGTCCAGACCTTCACCCACTCTGTGCTACAAGCGTGCAGGATCGTCGTTTTCGCGACGTTGTCATTCCGAGGAGCGGACGACGAGGAATCTCGTCTGTCGGCGGGGCAGAGCCTGCCCAGGCCTACCGAAGGGGCGGGATTCCTCGCTACGCTCGGAATGACAGTCGTTCGGGGCAGTTTGGCTTTTGACATTTGCCTTTTGCCCTTTGACTTGCGCGTCCTGCGCGCGCTATGCTCTCTGTGCCCTCTGTGGTTAATCCTATATCGGTTCTTGGGTAGGAACAGGCGCGCCGGATGGCGCGGCCAATCTAGAATCTACAATCTCAAGTCCGGAATGTTGCCGACAGCGAACCCGCAACCGGTCCGGAACGCGCGCTTGGCCGGTCCGGTGCCGCGCGTCAGGAAACATGTCTGCGTTCCGGCGGTTCGCCACTACGAACCCAAGTTCATTATAATGAACCGCGTGGGGTGGGCGGCTGGTTAGATGCCGGAGGCGTGAGGTCCGAAACTGCAACCGGTCACTGGAGACTCGCGGCGCTGCCGCGCTGGCCGTGGGCCGCTAGCCGTCAGCCGCAAGCTGTGAGCCGTAAGCTGTCGTAGAACCAGCCGAGTTCGCGCAGGACTATCCGCGCCGCGCCAAGAATCTCTTGTTGCTCTGCGTCCCCGGAGTTGCTCGGAATTGCTCCCGGAATTGCTTCATGGCCGCCTCTCACCCGGCCGGCACGCTCAGGCTACAAGAAAATCTTGTGGTATAGCTTGACAGCATAGCCTTTTCAAGGATACAATGTACCACAATGAGTTTGTCCAGGAGATGAGATGAAGACGGATTTCCCCGCTCAGATAGCAGACCGACTCAGACTGGCCCGGGAGGAACTCGGGCTGACCTTGGAGCAGGCCGCGTTGGAGTCCGGGTTCAACAACTACCAAACGCTCTCAAGCATCGAGAAGGGAGAACGGTCAGTCAAGGTGACGGAACTGGTCCGGTTCGCTCGGGTCTACGGACGCAGCGTCGACTTCTTCCTTGCTCCCGGGATTCCTGCCCCGAAACCTGCGGTCCGCTGGCGGAGCGGCAACAACGCCGCGGCCCGGCCAAAGGCCGAACGCCGGTTTCTCCAGTTCTGCGAAGACTACGCCCGGCTCGAAGAACTCGCTCGCGCCAGACCGGGCAGCCTGCCTCAGACCTGCACCGCGCCGCCCGCCACTTTCGGAGATGCTGAGGCGTTGGCTCACGGCACGCTCAAACTCCTGGAACTGGGCAGCCGGCCCGCGCTGGCGCTCAGAGACGTGCTCGAGGACCAATACGGAGTGAAAGTCCTGGTCGAATACACCGAGGGAGGTTCTGCCGCCTGCACGCGGGGCGCGTTCGGCACGGGCATATTCATCAACGCCGTGGACGCTCCCTGGCGGCGGAACTTCGACATCGCCCACGAACTCTATCACCTGCTCACGTGGGAAGCGATGGCAGCGGTTCCGGAGCCGGGGGCGGATTCCTTCGACGAGAAGCTCGCCAACTGCTTTGCCTCCGTCCTTCTCCTTCCTTCCGACAGCGTCAGGGCCGAGTTCAAACGCAGGGTCCATGCCGACGGGCTGGCCTTCGCCGACGTCGTCACCATGGCCCGTGAATTCGGCGTTTCTACCGAGGCCCTGCTCTGGCGGCTCGTCAACCTGAACCTGGTCGGCAAGAACTCAGTCGAGCAGGCTCTCACGAACGAGAGCCTCAGACAGACGGACCGGGCCGAGCGCCGGAAAGACCGCGACCAATGGCAGGTCCGCCACTCGCTGCGCTTCGTATCGCTGGCCTTCGAGTGCCTGCAGAATGGTACGCTCTCGCGGGGCAGGTTCGCCGACATGATGGGAATAAGGCGCGGGGAGGTAGGCCCGTTCCTGGCCGAGTACGGCTTCGACGAGACAGGGGACTACTCTGGTCAGATTAGCGCTGCTTGATGCCGACGTAGTCATCCGGCTCTTCGAACTCGGAATCTGGGACAAGCTCGTCGCCGGCACTCGCGTTAACCTCGCGCAACAGGTCTATGACCAGGTCGGGCACTACTACGATCCAGACACGATGGCCCGGAAGCGGATTGACCTCCAGCCGTACAGGGACCAAGGCCTCATCGACATCCTCGAATGCGATGCTGACGAGGCCGGGCGCGTCCGCGAGAAATGCTGCCGGTTCGCCGAGCTGCACGTCGGCGAACTCGAATCGCTCACCATCATGCTCCAGCCCGGCCAAGACGCGCTCTTCTGCACGGCTGACGGCGGCGCAATCCGGGCGGCGGTCATGCTCGACCTGAGCGAACGCACGGTCTCCCTCGAAGAACTCCTGCGCCGCGTCAACCTGCAACGTAGCTTCGAAGGACGAGAGCTGTGGCAATTCTCGGAACGCAAGTTTCAGCAGACGCTCAAGCGGGCGAGCATCGACAAGATTCAGGGTCTCGGACCGGACTCCCGATTCTGACCATCATCCCCGCCGTCCGCTAACCTGCAATCTGAAATCTAGAATCTGAAATCGGTCGGCGGAGCCGCAGCTGCTAGCTGACAAGCAATTGGACATCCTCTTGGGATTTGGAGTTTGGGACTTGATGTTCCCCGCGCCCGGCGCGAGTGCCGTTAGCCGTTAGCCGTTAGCCGAAAGCCGTCGCCACCCAGCCGAGTTCGCGCAGGACTATCCGCGCCGCGCCTTGCCATAACTCAAGAATGTCGGGAGTGCCCTCGCCACCCGAACTTTAACAGGCGACTGTCCCTCATCTCCCCGCTTCTCGTAGCCCGCATTTCGCCGCCCGCCAATCATCAATCCAAAATCGAGAATTCCTCGTGTCTCTCGAAGTGTATCTCGGTGTTCGTCTGAATGTATGCTGACCTGTGTCGCGCGCTGCGTCGGCACGTGCGTCTGTTCCTGAATCTCAACCTGAACCTCAACCTCAATCTTCCGCCCTATCCGGCGCTGAACCGCGCGTTGTATCGGAAGCCATATGGGAAGCCGTATCCCATGCTGTATCGCTGGTTGTATAGCTTCATGTATCGGTGGTTGTGTGACTTGGTGTATCTCACGCCGAATCTGTGGCTGCAGCCCAGGGGGCAGCGGGTGGGCCGCCTACTCCACGTGAAAATGCATCTTCTTTCGCAAATTCGGCCTGGTTCCCCGTATAAGCATGTGAGGACGGACGCGAGCGGCAATCCTCCTTTCGAAGCCGCTGGTCATCGGTCACAGCCGCCCACGAGCCCGCCCGAAGTCGGAAGTACTAAACAGTAAAGGAGTTACAGCATGGAAAGTCTGCTCAAGCCGATGAAGCTGAGCCCGGACTTCAACCGGGTTCTCGAAGAAATCCGCTCCGGCGCGGAAAACGCCCTGTACGGGGCAGTCCCGGCCGCATCCGAGGAGCTATTCAAGAGGAATGTCGAATCGCTCGTCGAGGGCGCGGGTCTGCCGAGCCTGCAGGTCATCCACTACCGTTGGTTCCTGCGCGAAATCGCGCGCCTCTGGCGCACGCGTCGGGATCGGGACCTTGCGTTCCACCTCGAACTCTGCATCAGGAAATGGGTCAACCTCGGTCTTGAACCCCGCACGCTCCAGTTCCTAATCTGCGAAGCGCACCAGCGCCTCAAGGGGACTGTCCCCAAAGCCCTGTGGATGTCCGGAGTCTGGAAACCGCCAAGGACGCCAAGATCGCCAAGGCCGGATCGGATTCTACCGCCGGAACCGAACAATCTGTGGAATCTGTGAAATCTGTGGATGTCCGGTCCGGCCCGGGTCCTGACACTGGAATCCTGGAATCCTCGACCACTGGAACCCTCCAATGAAGCCGAACGACAAGCGTCGGGCGATTTCGGTTGACCGCGCCTTCCAGCGCTATGCCGGCTCGATCTGGCGGGGCGCAGCGCCCTGCCGGGTCGACGGCGACTCAATCGGCCAGGCCGCGAACTACCTCGATGCCGCTGAGCGTGCGGCACTTCGTGCTGAGCAGGTCCGCAAGGTCATAATGGCCCACGGAGTGCCGCTAATTCAGTTCGTTCCCTACCGCAACTTCGGCCTCCACCTGGACAAACTGACGCGCAATCACACGGGCGCGACGTTGCGCAACCTCACCCTGGCCGCAATGGACTACTGGTCCGCGTACGGCCTCAGGCCGGAAGCGCTCCGGGCAATCGCCGGGACGGTCTTCTCCCTGGACCTGCCGAATCTGCCCGCAAGCTGTAAGCCGTAAGCCGTCAGCCGTTGGCTGTCAGGCTACGGCTAGCGGCCGGAAGTGCTCAACGAAGTCTGCAAACTGGTATTCGCGCTAAAGGTAGACTAGACCAGCGCCCCGCACCGACCGCGTCAGCGAACATACGCCCGCCCTAGTGGTGGAGAGCCCAAACGCGGCAGAGGCACGTTGCCCACTCAGCAAGTGCCTGCCGCGTGAGGTCAATGTCAGTGAGTTCCTCTTTCTGGTGAGCGACGTACCGGTTGCGGAAGCCATACACACGTCCCACCATCTCGGTCAGGTCCGTCTTGGATGCCTCTGCGAATCCGTCACGGACAGCACCGAACACGCCGGCGAGCCCTCTCTTCGTCCCTCGGGCATACTCAAGACACCACTTCAGAAGGCCAATCGGCATGACGCCATTCCGGTCCACCAGCGTACGGCGCAGATTGGCGGCCTGCTGGCTCAGATAGCGCTCGTCGCTCGCGGGCGCGCCGTCCAAAGGCGGAGCGAAGAACACGCGCTGGCTCGCCGTGTCTTCCGGCATGGCAGACAGGAGCAGGTCAACAATGGCACCGCGTGCGGCCTC
Organism: Caldifarciminota bacterium; assembly: GCA_026397595.1. Lineage (GTDB taxonomy): Bacteria > Hydrothermota > Tepidihabitantia > Tepidihabitantales > Tepidihabitantaceae > UBA2258. Next base: position 22,344 of record JAPLUO010000235.1, on the reverse strand, counting down.
GTCGAGCGACCCCAACAGTGGAACAAACACTGGAGCAAAGGGCATGTCTCCTTTGCCGGCGAGGAACTCATACAGCGTGACCGCCTGAGTAATCACCTTCTGGTGAACCGGCGGCAGCCGCGCAAAATCCTCGGCCGAGATGAACTCGCCGATGCTTGCCTCAGCGTGTCCTTCTCCGAACGGCAGCGTCAATTGCGGCACCTCTGGCTCGACAACCAGGTCCTGCAACGCCGGCTGGCATGCGCGCTGGAGTGCCTTCAGGCTGTCGCCACTCAACTGCTTGAAGATCCCTTCCGGCACGTACACGTATTCCCACTTGACCCCGCTCTTCGCCGCAGCCGCGCACCACGACACCGCTGCCCGAGCCTTCAGAGGAACGTCCTTGTCTACGCGGCCCTTCGTCTCAACCATCATGCAGGCGCCGTCGGTCAACCTGACCAGGAAATCAGGCGTGTACAGCGCGAGCCGACCGTTCCCGGTCAGATGGTCAACCCGGACGGCCTGCGGCCCGGCATTCTTGCAGAAGGCGGCGACTTCCGGGGCTCGGTCGAGAAACTGGCACATCGCTACTTCTAGTTCGCGATTGCACGGCACGAGGTTGAATGGCGTGCGCGTGGCGGGGAGCGCGGGATGCGTGCGCGAATGGGTGACTTGGAACGGCCTCCAACCGGAAACCGCCACCCCGGAACCTCTACTCCCCCGTTCCAGCCGTTCGGTCGTCCTCGCCCGGATGAGCGGAACGAACACGGCATGCACATGCTGGCGGACGTCATCATCGGCCAGCCTGCCAACGAGGCGCGGGTCGAAGAGCGAGACCTTCTCCTCGAACAGCATCTCGGTGAGGAAAGTCTCGATCATCGGTGCAAGGACAGGGTGCGTACCCCGAATGTGCGTGATGTACTCCAACTCCTGTCGATAGAATGAGACCGCGCCGGCACCGCTTTCAAGCAGCGGCAAGTACAACTTCATCGCCTCGACAATCTCATTCGTGAACAACTGGCGCCCCTCGTACTCAATCTCATCCGACCGCGCCTGCCCAAGTGGAAGCTGTTTGTACTTCTTGAATGCTTGGCGCACGTCGTCCATGGTCAGTCCCTGGAGCACCGGAATGCGCCGGTATTCTTCCCCTACCGATGGAATCAGCACGTCGAGAGCGCGGACATCCTTCTTTTCCTGGTCCGGGAATATCGATACCGTGGTAGACGGTACCTGTTCAACGTCAACGACCTCAAGCGACAGCCCTTCCTGCTCCAGTTGCTGCCGGTAGAAGTCAACGAAAGCCGGATGCTCCACAACCGTGACTATCTCGGCTACGCTCTCGTGGGGAACCATCCGCCTTAGACCACGGCCCAAAGTCTGCTCGGGCAGGATGTTGGCCGGCGACGTATACGGCCGCAGCGGCACAATGGTTGTCACGTTCCGTACGTCCCAACCCTCCCGCAGCATCAGTACCGACACAATGCACTGGTACGGGCTCTTGCCCGAGTCCAGTTCGCGAGATAGCCGGCGCAGCTCCTTCAGGTCATCCTCGCTTATTTCCTTCTCGTCCTCGACAAACTCCGGGTAGCCGTGCGCCCTGCCGCCAGTCCACTTCACCTTGCCCTTGAGATTAGTGTGCAGGTTCACGGTCTTGCCGTTCAAGTCCTTGAACTGTGAGTCGGAATTCAGCCTCCGCGCAATCTGGTCCGCGGCCTCGGTGTCCTCAGTCATGACGAACATGAGCGTCTTCTTACCGCTCTTCTTCCACTCGTCCCGCGACTTCTGCCAGCGCAGATAGCCCAGCATCAGATGCTCCTCGAACCGCTCTGACGCATTCGTGCTACTGCGTTCCTTCAGCCCCTTCGCCCGGCCAAGCACCGGCGTCTTCACGATACCCGCGTCCACCGCTTCATACAACGGCGCATCGCAGACTATGTGCTGGAAGGGTTGGTTGTGATTGTCCTTGGGCGTGGCCGAGAAGTCCAACTGCGCCGAGATGCCGCCGCCGGTGCGCTCGCCAATCCGGCTGTGCAGGAACGATATTGCCTCGTTCCAGGCCGAGCCCGGGTCCCACAGGTGATGGCATTCATCGTTCAGCACCATTACCCGCTCATGCGAAGTTACACGCTCGCGTAACGCTTCGCCGGTATCAAGAGCTTTGGCCCGCGACACGTCAGGTCCCACAAAACCGTGCATCTTGGGCACGCGGCTTGTCTTCCGCTTGACGGGGTCGTAGAGCCGGTGGATGTTCGTCAGGTAGAGAGTACCGCCGGTTGCCGCGCCGCCAGCCTCGTCTTGAAGGACAACCGACAGATTCCAGTCTCCGCGCCACTCAACCGGAATGAGCGGGTCCTTGGCAAAGACATCGGGTCCGCCGGCCGCGGGCGCGAAGTCCTCGCGGAGCCGCTCATAGACGGTCAGGTTTGGCGCGATGACCACGAAGTGCTTCGCCATCGGCGAATCACTCTCGCGCAAGGCATGGAAGTAGCTCCAGACCATGGCCAGACTCATTACCTTGGTCTTACCCGCGCCCGTCGCCATCTTGAATGCGTACTTGGCCCAGCGGTCGGTTTCCGGGTTCACACCGAGCGCTGCGGCAAAGGAGTTCTCGCCGCCGAACTCCTCGACAATGCCGGCCAGGGACTTGAGTCGTCTGAACTCATACAGGTAGATGAGCGTCTCTATCGCCTCACGTTGGCAGAAGTAATAGCGGAACGGCACGCGCCCGCCCTCGCCATCATCCACAAGATGGTCTCGCTCAAACCAGTGATGCAGCAGCTCTCGCGTCGTGTCGGATGCTCCGGCGTAGTCCACCTCCCGCCAAGTCCGGACGAATGACCGCAGGTTCTGGGCGATGACGATGTCCGATTTACGCCTGCCACGGACTATCTTAGCGGGCTCGCCATCCCGCTCAGCTCGTACCCGATGCCGATTCGGCTCATCATGCGGCGCGTACAGCGGCTCCAGGGCGGCCAGATTCAGCGGGGCGTCAGGCACGATCTCCTCCTATGCGCCGCCAGCCATCTCCGCACGGCCGAATCATCAAGTATCCATCAAGTAGAGGCTCCGCGGCACAACGTGTTGTCGGACCGTCAGTTGCGAACGCGGCTAGGTCACCCGACACGCACGGGCTGGGGCTGAGTATCAAGTTATACCTGCAACCCAGGCCGGAGCCTCGGCATGGTGAACGCCGGTAGCGCTCTGCCCCTCCAAGCCGTTCGTAAACCGACCTGCGCATAACATGTCGTTATTTGTTTGACCTTTGTTGTAACCTAAGTGGCCACAACAGGTAACTTGCGCAACTTAATGCCCGATATGAACACGCGACGCGCATTACTTCCTGACCCCGGGTTCGTAGTAGCGGCCCCGCTTCGACCCTCTTGGCACCAAATCGCCTCTACTAACCAGCTCCGCGAGCAGGGCTGTTGCCCGGCGCGGTGGACAACGGAGCTTCTCTATCACGTCCCGGCGCACGACGCGGCCACGCTCACGCGCAATGGCCAGGACCGCTTCCTGCTCCGAGGCGGGTAGCTTGAACAGACCCGTGATTGGTGTTGGCTGCCTAGCTGGCAATACATAGAACGCCCCGCCCCGTCGGCCTTTCATCGAAAGCAGATCGAGGTCGGTCAGCCGTCTCAGCGTTTGAGTCGCCTCAACCCGGTCTGCTCCCGTGAGCCGTACGTAGTCACGATTGTATAGCCTCTCATTCACCCGCAAGTAGGCCAGTGAGAGCCGTTCGTGCGGCGTCAGGTCGAAGCTGGCGTACTGCTTCAGCCACTCCACCGTCTCTGGTGCCATCAGGACGTGACTCTTCACGGTCAACGTGAACGACGCTCCGGTGTCCTCTATCTGCGGTGGGGCCAAGCCAGCCTCTCTCAGCTCTCTTACGATTTTGTCGTAGCCCCAGCCGCGTTCTTCCATGTAGTCGAGTTCACTGAGCAGTCCCACAATCGCTTCGTTGCGGGTCGCATGCTCATTCTCGATGTTGTCCACCGTGACCGGTGGCAGCAGACCACCAGGGCTCTGGAACTCAATTCGGTCCGGATACAACCGAATCTGAATGCGTGAACCACGAAGTGTGTAGTCGCGATGGGCAACCGCGTTCACAATGGCCTCCCGCAACACGAACTCCGGGTATTCGGGCCGGTCGCGCCGCTGGAAACCGTCCATGACGCCGCGTGTAGCGATTCGCTCAAGCAACGCATGCTTGACCTCGTCGATGACTCTTGGCAGCGGCCCACTGAACTCCAGGTTGGCCCGCCACATCGAGCCATCTGGACCTGGACTCGTGAACTCTGGTCCCCACAGATGGAGGAACTCGACTTTGACCTGCGGCAGGTAACGCTTCGGCTCTCGACAGAAAAACAAGAGGCCGGCAGGGGTCGGATACCACTTGCCGCTGGCCTCAGCTACCGCCGACACATCACGGAGGAACTGCTCGCGGTTCGCAGAGTCAATGCGGGATGTCGGGTGCAGCTTCTTGACCCGCGAAACGTAGTCTTCAATCAACGAGTCGTCCAGCACGTCGATTCCTGCCTGCAGGTAGGGAGTCCTGTCGAAAGGCGAAACCGCGCCCCGCGCCACTTCGTCAGCGGCAATCTCGCGCCGCGCCTCGTCCGCACGCATCAATCGTGTCGTATTGCCAACTCGAACCCAAGCCCCTTTCAAGGGTCCGTGCCGGAGCAGGTGGCACGGTCTGTGGCCAGGCGGGCACGGCGGGACAATCAGTGCCAGCACTGTCAGCCCGTTGCGTTCGAGCGGTTCCATTCCCAAACGGAGTGGCACGTTGTAGACCTGCGAGGCAAGGTCAGCTATCTGCTTCTGGACGACGCCTACGTCGCCCACGCCGACGACGTTGAAATCCTCGTCAACGCCGACCACCACGATACCGCCATTCCCGTCGCGCCGATTCGCGGCAGCACACATGGCGTGCTGCAGTGCGTTGCCTATTCCTGTCTTGCACTCGACTTCAGCAAGCTCAGTGCGCGCCGACAGCGCCTCGTCGAGAAGCTGCCCTGCCTGCTCTCTCGTGAACACTCGCTACCTCGTATCCACCTTCACCGTAATGCTCGTATCGCAACCGAATACATCCACGACCTTGACACAGGCGGTGTAGACGCCCGGCTTCGGGTACTTGTCGTAGGCCGCGTCGCTTACGGTCTTCAGACTCCGGTCCTTGCGCGTCCGGTAGTCCTGCCAGTGATGCTCGAACGGCTTGCCATCGTGGTAGTTGAAATCTACGGCCCAGAAGTCAATGAAGTCAAACCCGCTTTTCACCGCCCGTTCCTTTAGCGCCTTGAGCTCCTCGGTTGGCACTTCGGCCAGCGACGGCATGAACCTCTTGAGCTTGATGTCCACCACACGCTTCTTGCCCTCGGTCTTGTACACCGGCTCCGCCTCCAGCACCGCGACCTCAAGAAACGGCGGCGGATTGGTCCGGTTCTTCTCCATGATTTCGCGCGGAATCGGAATCAGCCGAATCGTCACGCCCTCGGCCGCCTCAAGCTCGTGACAAACCAGCCGCAGGTCCATTTCAAATTCCCACGCGAGGCAGTGCACTTCCTTTGCCCCAGCCTCGTGTGCGGCCTTGGCCACGGCACGAACGTCGTCTCGGGTCAGCATCCCGTCAATCGCATCAACATGCACAAATGCCCGGCCCTTCCGGCCATGCAGTGGCCCTATCGGCTCAGGCAGCATCTCGGCCTTATAGAACCCGAGCACGACCTTCCGATGCTCGCCGTCCGCTCCGTTCAACTGAGCCTTCTGCCACCACTGCCGCTCATACCGGCCGAGATTATACACGTCAAACGCCCGATACGGCTTCTCCTCCTCGTTCAGCTTCCGCTGCACCTCAATCATTCGCTTCCGGCTCGTGTGAATCGCAAATCGGCCGAGGTCGCACATTATCCACCTGCGCCCCAGTCTTTCCGCCACCGCTCCAGTCGTCCCGCTCCCGCCGAACAAGTCCGCCACTAAGTCGCCCTCGTTTGACGACGCCTTGATGATGCGCTCCAGCAACGCCTCGGGTTTCTGGGTATCGTAGCCGATGCGCTCTGCGGCGTTAGAGCTAAGCCCGACATCCATCCAGATGCTCTGCAATGGCATACCAGGCATGTCGTCCAAGTATTGCTTGAGTCGTGGTATCTCGCCGTTGGGCGGCCAGTAGACCTTGCCCTTCGCGTCCAATCGGTCCAGTTCATCCACCGCATACTTCCAGTGGTCTCCGCGTGCGGCAACGTCGATTCCACGCCACGCCTGTCCCGACGGTCCGTTCCGGACTCCGGGTACTATGAGCGTGATGGGCTGAAACAGACGGCCAGTGCCATCCTCGCGACGATACTGCTTCTCGACTTGGTCTTCCTTGTAAGGAGTGTACTGTCTGTTCCACGCGATGCTCTCGCCCTTTGAGTAGAAGAGAATCATGTCGTGGATGTGGTTGAACGTATGCGCGTCGCTGCGCGCCGTTGTTCGTTTCCACACGATCTCATTCCGGAAATGCGCGGCTCCGAAGACCTCATCGAGCACGGTCTTCAACGAATGTCCGACGTGCCAGTCGCAGTGGACGTAGATACTCCCGTCGCCAGCTAGTAGCTCTTTCATCAACGACAGGCGTTCCGACATGATCTGGAGGTACGAATCCACGCCCCTGCCCCATGTGTCGCGATAGGCAACCATCTCCAACGTTGACTGGTCCTTAAACGTCGTTTCGCTGCCATCTCCAATGGCAACGTCCATCGTGAAGTCGGCGCCAACATCAAATGGCGGGTCTATGTAGATGAGGTCAATCTTGCCTTTGAAGTCCTTGAGCAGACTGGCCATGACAAGTTTGTTGTCACCCCAGATGAGCATGTTACGGAAGTCGTCAGGATGTGCCTTGGCCGGGTTGAACATGTCGCCAGTGGCCTGACAACGGGAGCGCGGCTCGTCAATCGTCTCTATCTTCTGCAGCGGCATCGAGCAGCCGGCAACATCAACCGTGCGTCGCTCGCCGTACTCGTTGTACTTGCCTTCCCAAACGAGTTCGGTCTTCAGTTGCGACAGCGGGTGCGGATTGTCGAGCCCGTAGTTGATTCGCTTAGCCATGCCTCGCCTCCTGCGGGTCCTCGATACCTTCCGGAGCTTCACATCCCATCAAGGACGTGCTGATTATGACTCGGTCTACCACGGCGAAGGTTAGCCGGGAAACAGCCCGCTGTCAAGGAGGCGGGCCGCCGCTTAGTGGTTCGTCGCAGCGGCCTGAGGTGGCGAAGTAGAGCAGGAACGCGACGATGATGATGAGCGCCAGCGGCAACCACGACTTGAAGTCCGCGATACGCATCGGAAACAGGATACCTCTGCCGCCGTCGGTGTCAACGCGCGGCCACACGGGTTGGTAGAGCAGGATAGTTGGTGGCCCAAACCCCACCGAAAGTGCGAACGTTAGCCTTCAAGAAGAGCCACAAGAACCCGAATAGCCAGGAACGTCCTATGGTGGATACCAGGGCGGGACGCTGGTAACCCCTCTCAGTCAGACCGCTCAGGTAGCTGATGTGGGCGCAAAGAGTTACAAGTCAAGGACTTGGCGTAATCGGGAGCCGTCGGGTTTCACTGGAATCTCAAGATTCTCCTCTAAACTCGGGCGACTTTCCCGTATAATAGACAGACTGTGAAAGAGCAGCACGGAGTATCTCGCGCCAAACGGATGACAGTATGCCGTATGTCGCGGCCGAAAGGCCGCAGCTCTTTCGCAGCCCGGTTGACTGTAGCAATACAGTAACCGACGGACAACAACAGCCGGCGCCTGACTGCATAGGCGGGCCCTCCAGGCGACCGGTTGAGTGACTGAGTAGTGCTAGCTCAGTTAGAACAGATGGCCCGCCCCAAGGAGGTCTGTTCTATGGCTGATGCTACCGAATTGCCCAGCGACCGAGACAGGTGGCTGGATGAGCTGAGTCGGAACTACGACTCATACAGAGAAAGGCTGGCACACGAGCTATGCCGTACGTTCATAAACTACAGGCTGACTCCGCACGAAGCCAAGGACCTGGCAGACAAGGCACTGGCGAAGGCCGTCAGGAACATCGGCCGATTCGATCCGCGGAAGGGGGTCAAGTTCACGACGTGGCTGCACACCATAGCCCGCCGTTGCGCGCTGGACTACGTTCAGTCCGCCGCGCGCCTGAGGGTGACGGTGAGCCTAGACGACGAGAGGGTGCAGCAGCGATTGCCGTCATCGGCCGGCCCGGCCGAGGTGTACGAGCGGAAGAGGTTGGCCGAGCGGGTACAGGCTGCGGTCGAGGCACTGCCAAAGGGACAGAGAGATGCCATCCACCTGTGCGACTACGACGAGCTTTCGCACGAGGAGGCGGCAGCGGTGATGGGAGTGCCGTTACGCCGGTTGCGGCAATTGCTGTACGAGGGCAGGGCTGCCCTCGGCCGGAGCCGCGAGTTGAAGGAGCTGTGCGATGGCTGTGACTTCTTGCATAAGAAAACGCGTCCCCGGAAGAGCCGAAATCGCGGCGATGTTGGAGTTCGAGGCTGAGCTAGCGACCGGCCGGACTCCCGACATAGCGACGCACCTTGCCCGTCATCCGCGAATAGCGGCCCGCTTGCGTTCAGTGTTCGACGGCATGCTCATTCTCCGCGCGGCAAAGCTGTCCACGCGGAAGCGCTGACCCGCACCACTTAGGATTCGCCCCGGCCATGCGCCGGGTTTTCTTTTGTCAACTTCGCCCGCATCACCGTATAAGAATGCGAAGGGGCAAAGGCCGAGGACACCAGGATTCCAGGATTCAAGGGGTCCAGTGGAACCGAGGCCGGCCCCGAATCCGAAAAGGTCCGAACTAGGAAGGAGGGTCTATGATGGACCCAACTCGAAGAATCGCGAAGTGGAACGCGAAGTTCAACACCGAGCGGATCAAGGCGACACTGGACGAGATGCGGCCGACCATGCTGCAGAACGTCACGGCAGTGTTCCCGCTCATCACGGCCATGGAGCTGCAGGTCAAGCAGGTCTGCGATGGCTCGGGAGTCTCGACCATCCAGTACCCGTTCTACCTGAACTTCGGCCGGGAGCTCTGGGCGCTTTCGCGCAAGGACATCTCCGGTGAGTCCTACGCGAAGGAAGCAGCGATCCTGGTCACGAAGTGGACCGCAAGAGGCCTTACGCAGGCGGTGCTGCAGGCCATCCGCACCGACGTCTTCAACGTCGCGGCACCCGTCGCTCCCTAAGTAGCGGGGAGGAGGAACGGCCGGCGGGCCAGGTTGGTCCGCCGGCCGTGTTTGTTCCAAGGAGAGGTCGCGCCCCAAAGGCGCGGCCGTCGGCCGGCCGGTTCTGCCTAGTGGAGCGTGAGGACCGGGCACTCGGCGTGGCGCACTACCTTCTCCGCGACCGATCCGAAGAAGAGGTGCGTGAACCCGGTGCGGCCGTGCGTGGGAAGGACAATCAAGTCCGACTTCTCCTCTTTCGCGAGCCGCACAATTTCGGTCGCCGGGTCGCCGGTCACCACCCGCACGCGCACGCTGGTCTTGCGGTTGATCCGTTCCCTGCCCAACCCTTCAAGCGAATTCCGGTAGGCATTGCGCAGTTGCTCCTCATAGGCGACGACGTCGAAGGGAGGGGTTAGCGCTCCTTCAATCGGCGGCTGGGGAACCGGCGTCGGTGGGACTACATGTACCAACAGCAGTTCGGCGCCGAAGGCGCCGGCAAGTTCCTCGGCCATCTTTAGTGCGCGACACGCGGCCTCGGTCGGGCCGTGACCGTAGGCGCAGTCCGGCTGCTCGCCGGGCGGTGCCGAGGTACTGACCGGGGTCTGGTCAACCGGGCAGAGGATACGTTTGAGCGGCAGCCACGTGCCTGCCGACTTCGTCGTCTTGCGCTGCTTGCTACTAGGCATTTCGACCTCCATTCAGGTTCATAATACTGCGGTCAAGAAGTTCATTGCACCCCAAGAACCGATATAGGAGTCTACCACAAAGGCACAAAGATACAAAGAGGGTCCGGAAGGCAATGTCTCTGTATGCTGGGTGATCTTGGTGTCTTGGTGGTTCAATGTCGGATTCGGGGCGCGGGCGCGAGGCCGGAAGTCGGTCGTAGCATCGGAAGTGAGTCGGCAGGTCATGGCGTTCAGCCCAGGCGCGGCAGCGCTTGAGGCGTCGCTCCTGCAGAGCCAGCCTGTTGTCTGTTCATCGCTGAGACCGGAGGTGGGGAGAGTCCGCGAAACTGCCCGGCGTGAAGTGAGGCAGGCGGAACTAGGGAGAGCCCTGCCGCACAGATTGCAGATTCGGCGGGCAGTGGTAGAATCGTGGCCGTGAAGAAAACGCCGTCACCGCGAAAACGGGGACAGTCCCCAAAGCGGTACAGTCCCCGTTTTCGAGGCGTCAGCGGTGAGTTCTGCCGCGTCAGGACCGAGGACGGGCTGGAGCTTCAGGGATTCTACGTCGGACGAAGTCAGAAGCTAGATGCTAGATTGCAGAAGTCAGAGGTGTCGGATTCGGACCCTAACCCCCAATCCCTAGCCCCTAGCCCCGTCTGTTTGGTTCACGTGCATGGCTGGGACGGGAATTTCTACGAGAACCGGTTCATTGACCATGCGGCGGAGGCGTGCGCGCGACGCGGTATCGGGTTTCTCACGGGCAACAACAGGGGACATGACTATATTGCGGACATACTGAGGGACAGACGAAGTCAGAAGCTAGATGCTAGAGGTCAGAAGTTAGAAGTGAGGAAGCAGGCAACGGGACTGGACTATGTGCAGATTGGGGGGATGTATGAGAAACTAGCGGATAGCGTTGCGGACATCAAGGCGTGGGTCGATTTCGCTATCGGGCGCGGCGCGAAACAGGTCATCCTGCAGGGACACAGCCACGGAGCGATTAAGGTTGCGCACTATCTCATCACGACCCGCGACCCGCGCGTCTGCGGGCTGATACTGCTATCGCCATCTGATGACATGGGCATTGCGAGGAAGCAACTGGGCGACCGGTTCTTGTGGGTGCTGGCGCGGGCAAGAGAGTTGGTGCGTGCGGGCAAGGGCCGACAGTTGCTGCCGGAAAAGGAGTTTCAGTATCCGGTTTCTGCCGCAACGTTCTTCGACTGCCACAATAAGGGTTCGATAACTGGTATGTTCAACATGAGTCGCACCGACCGCAACGAGTTCCCCGAGCTCGCATCCATCAGCGTGCCGGTACTGGTGGCAGTCGGCACGGTCGAGGAGGCCTTTGTCGGCGCCCCGAGGAAGCACGTGAGCGACATAAGGGCGTGCATGGTCAACTGCCCGTCGTTCACTGGCGCGGTCATTGACGGCGCGCCGCATAACTACCTCGGGCGCGAGCGGGAGGTGGGCGAAGTGCTGGAGAAGTGGCTGACTAAGAAGTGGTCCAGTGGTCCAGTGGTCGAGTGGTCGAGTGCCGGAGGGAAGAAATGACGGACATATTCGCGGTTTTGCGGGAGCGGGCGCTGGAGCGAATGGCCAATGCGCCGGTTGAGGATTTCCTGGTGCGGGGTATCTGGAAGGTGGAGCTGGCGTTCAGGCCCAACCCCGCGGAGCGGACGTTCAAGTACACGTTCTGGCTGGCGATGACGCGCGGGCAGGGCTGCTGCTACTGCACCGGTGACGACCAGAGGGGCCGCGAACTGATCGGGCACGACGTTCGCGAACTTGTCGCCGAGAAGACGTGCATCTCGATTGCGGCGCTTGATTCGCTCTATGCATCGTTGCAGCGAAGGCCGTCGGCTGCCTACCAATTGGTCGGGACGCCGATCGAGAAGACTGACGCGCGGACCGAGATCATCCTGCACGAGGCCGAGCGCCTGGTTTCCGGCATCAACACGCGCCCGGCGCGAGTAGTGAATGTCGGACTGGTGGGGAACATCGTGCGGAACCTGGTCGCGCACGGCTACGACGTGCGGGCAAGCGACATGGAGCGCGACACGGTCGGGACCCGTGTTCACGGTGTGCTGGTCGAGGACGGCACAAGAACCTACGACCTTGTGCGCGAATCTGACCTCGCCATCGTCACCGGTATGACCATTGCCACCGATTCGCTCGAGCTTATCGTGGAGGAGGCGCGAAAGGCCGGGACCAAGCTGCTCGTATTCGCCGAAACCGGGGCCAATTTCGGCGAGGAGTACTGCCGGACCATCGGGATTGACACGGTCGTTTCGGAGCCGTTCCCATTCTACATCTTCCAGGGAACGAGCACGATAGAAGTGTACCGTAGAGGATAGGACAAAGCAGAATTCAGAAATCAGAAACCAGAAATCAGAATTCAGAGTCGGGGCCGAAGTGACCGATCACGATCAACACAGATGGACGGACAGATAGTTCTGCATTCTGGTATCTGCATTCTGACTTCTGAATTGTCAGGTACTGCGTATGCGTTTTGAGGAATTCTTCGTTCGGGAAGGGCGGTTCGTCGCTGACGGAATTGGACTCGACGAGATTGCGAGCCGATATCCAACTCCGTTCTATGTCTACTCGGCGTCGGCCATTCGCACGAAGTACCGGCTGCTCAAGGACCAATTCCCCGCGTTCGATATCTGCTATTCGCTGAAGTCGAACCCGAACCCAGCGGTATGCGGCGTGCTGGCTCACGCCGGGGCCGGGGCCGAGGTGAGTTCTGCCAACGAACTCGCGACTGCGCTCGGCGCAGGGTTTGCGCCGGAGAATATCGTCTACGTCGCCCCGGCCAAGACCCAGGCCAGCGTTGAGCGGGCACTCGCGGCCGGCATCTACGCAATCGCGGTCGACTCGGCATCGGAACTTGAGCTGGTTGAATCAGAGGCCCGCGAGCTGGGCAGGCCGGCGCGTGTGCTGTTGCGCATCAATACCGTGGAGCGGCAGCCCGAGGCCAAGGAAGTGATGGTCGGCGGCCCAAGCAAGTTCGGGTTCGATGAAGAACGGGTTGTGGCTGACGTGGCCGGACTTGAACTTAAGCAGGTGCGGGTTGCCGGCTTGCAGGTCTATTCGGCGAGCCAGGTGCTCGACCCGGAGTGGATCGTCGAGCACGTCAAGTATGTGCTCAAGCTGGCGCGGCGTCTGGGACGCGAAATCGGGTTCAGGCCGGAGTGTATTGATTTCGGCGGTGGGTTCGGCGTACCGTACAACGAGCACGACAAGGAACTGAGCCCCGGTCTCATCGCCGGCGCGATACGGAAGTCGGTTGACGAGTTCCGGCAGGCCAATTCGGGATGCCGCCTGGTGTTTGAGTCCGGGCGCTACCTGGTTGCCGAGGCAGGAGTGTTCGTCACGCGCGTGGTGCGGGTGAAGGAGTCGCGCGGCCGCGTATTCGTCATATGCGACGGCGGGATGAACGCGTTCTCCCGTCCGTTGTTCATGCGCGTCCGGCACCCGGCACGGTTGCTCAACAAGCTGGGACAGAAGCAAACGCATGAAGTGGACGTCTGCGGGCCGATATGCACGCCACTCGACTGCATCGCCAAGGGTGTGCGGCTGCCCGAGCCGGAACCGGGCGACCTAGTCGGCCTGCTGAACGCGGGCGCGTACGGCTACACGATGAGTCTGCTCGATTTCATGAGCTTGGGGCGGCCCGCGGAACTGCTGGCCGATGGCGGGTTCCTGGTTAGCAGTTAGGAGTTAGCAGTTAGGAGTGGAAACCGGGGCACCAGGGGGCGGACGAAGTCAGATGTCAGAAGCTAGAAGCTAGAAGTCAGAGGTGCCGAACACGGTGCACGGAAGGCGGCAATCGACCGGACCGGGAATCTGCGTAATCTGTGCAATCTGTGGATGTCCGAGTCCGGTGGTCAGCGGATGATGCGGGCGCCGGCGCGGTCTAGCGCCGGCATCAGCAGCAGCGAATCGTAGGGAATGCCCAGCCAGTCTTTCTCTTCCATGTACCCGGCCATGCTTTCCGGCACTGCGTTCTTGAGCCGCAGCGCGAAGTACCAGTTCCAGATGCCGTCGGTGAAGGTGAAGTCGGGTCGCGATGAGAAGGCGATGTTGTCGAGGGAAATGCTCTCAAGAACCGGTGACGTCTCCAGCCATTTGTCCGCCGCCGCAAGAGTATTGCGCGTGCGGTTGTTGGCGTAGTGCGTGGCCACCGCCATGAGTTCGAGGAAACGGCCGACCGCCTCGCCCTGCCCCCGGATGACCGAATCGGTTGCGGCAATGATGGTGCCGGGGCGGTCCTCGAACCGGCCCGGCGGCAGGATGTCAATCCGGCCAATCGTCCGGTTGCCGTCAACCGCGCTCACCAGCGTCGCGGCCGGCTCCTGCAGCACCGCGGCGTCGAGCCGCCCCTGCTCTAGTTCGACCGCGAGCGCGGCCTGGTCGTCTACTCGAACGAGCCTCACTCTTACGGTCTCCGGTTTTGGGGACAGTCCCCCTTCGGGGACAGTCCCCACGGTGACAGCCCCCGCGTATTTGACGTTCTCGTACTCCAGCGCCTGCGCGAATCCGAGTGCGGCCATCGAGTATTGGCCGATGTAGCCGATTGCCACCGGTCGGTCCTGCGTCTTGACCCACGCGATGAACTCCTTCCAGTCAGCGGCCGGGACCGAACGGTTTGTCACCAGCATGTCGCCGCGGCGCTGGAGCGGCGCGAGAATCCGGACCGGTTTGTCCGCGAGTACCGCGGTCAGTATTTCCTCGGACGCCAGAATCCCGACCTGCGCCCCGCCGGACAGCAGTGCGGTAAGGACCGCGGAGTCGGAGTCGAAAGGGGCCAGCCGGAGTGATAGCGTGCTGCGCGGGCCGCTAAACAAGTCGTACAGCCCCCGGGGTTTGTTTTCTTTCAGGTACAGCCCGTAGCGCGCGCGGAAGTCCTTCGGATAGAGGCAGGCGGCGTAGAGCGGGGCGGCATGGTCGTTGCGCCGGTACGCGACCGTCAGCTCCGGCACCGTGGCAGGCGCGGCGACAGTCACCACAAGCAGGAACACAATCACGCGCGTCATACGACTTCCGAGGATAGCAGAAACCGACTATTGGTCAACCGGCGCGGCCGCGCTTGTGGGACAGAGGCTGGTCCGGCCGGTGTGCCCGGCGGGCCTGGAAGCCGGCGGCGATGCCGGCTTGATTGTTCCGTCACGTATGGCATACTAACGTCCTGATCAGAACGAAAGGAGACCCGTGAAGAAAGTAGCTGTGTTTGCTTTCAGCGGCGAGCCCGCGTCTTTTGCCCACGCGATGCTGACCGCGATGGACATGAAGGATCGGGGTTACGACGTCAAGGTAATCATTGAGGGTGATGCGACCAAGTTGCTGTCGCTCCTGCGGAACGAGACCAAGCCCTATGCCGACGTGTACCGTCGGTTCCGCGACAGCGGGCTCATCGATTGTGTGTGCCGGGCCTGTGCTACGAAGAACGGCGTGGTTCCTGTGATCATTGAGCAGAATCTGAAGTTCGGCGATGACATGGCCGGACACCCGGCTATCGCGGCATACATGGAGCAGGGCTACGAAGTCGTGACGCTGTAGGACGTGGACCCGCAGCCGAGCCCGTTCGATTCGCTGGCCGACAAGTACGATTCGTGGTACGACGGCAAGGGCAGGGTGGCCTTTGAGATTGAGCTGGCCGCTCTGCGGCCGCTGCTGGCCGAACTGCCGAAACCGTGGTTGGAGGTCGGCGTCGGCACCGGCCGGTTCGCGCAGGCGCTCGGGATTCCGTTCGGAATCGACCCGTCACCGGCATTACTCGCCAAGGCGCGGCAGCGGGGAATCGAGGCGCTGTACGGCGAAGGCGAGGAATTGGTGTTTCGCGCGGGCAGCTTTGGTACGGTCTTCCTTCTGACAACATGGGAGTTCCTGACCGACCGGCTCAAGGTCCTGGGCGAATGCCGGCGCGTGCTCGCATCCGGCGGGATGCTAGTCAATGCCTATCTTGACCGTGACGGGGAGTGGGGCCGGAGCTACGTCGAGAAGGCGAAGGCCGGGCATCCGCTGTTCAGCCACGCCCGTTTCGACACATACGAAGACGTGAAGCGCCTGACCGAGCGGGCCGGGTTCGACGTCTTGAAGACGGTCTCAACCCTGTTCCAGGCGCCCGGCGTAACAGACGTCATGGAAGAACCGCGACCGGGCTTCGTGAGCGGGGCGAGTTTCGTCGTCCTCGTGGCGAGGAAGCGTTCCGGCGGATGCGCGTGCCCGTCAGTTCACTTTGACGAGCTTCTTCGATACAGTGAAGCCAGCGCACCGTAGCCGGCAGTAGTAGACGCCGCGGCCGACCAGGCGCCCGGCGTTGTCAGTACCGTTCCAGATGACCTTCTCGCCGGTCGGTGCCAGCGCTTGAATCAACCGCCCGTCGACTGAGTAGATGCCGAGTCCAGCCGAAGCCGCGCGCGGCAGGCCCAGGCGGATTGTGGTCCGCCGGCCAAATGGGTTCGGGTTGGCGTGAAGGCCGACGGCATCGGGGTGGGTGGTTCTGGACTCGCTGACTCCTGACGACGGGGTCCGATACCGCTCGATGGGATGCGCGGGCGTCAGGTCCCTGCCGGCCAGTCCCGGGTAGTCCGGCTCGTACCGTGTAGCCCGAAACACTTCGTTAAGGCCGTCCGCTGAGTCGCCCTGGTACAGGGGGCCGGGTCCGACGACCGGGTTGACGTAGCGCCAGACGACTTGGCTGTCACTGGTCACCTCCAGGAAGGTGCCGTCCTCGCTCGTGCAGACCAGCGTGTGGCCGTCAGGCAATCGTTGTGCCCCCGACATGCACGAGGAATAAAGGCTGGCGGGCGGCGCGGCGCCGTAGACCCAACACTGGGAGTCCGGGCCAAACGGTGTGCCGGGCGACGGCCGCGGATAGGCGCCGGTGCTGTCGCAGGCGGGAATGAACTCGTCAACCGTCGAGTACTCGCCGCCTGGACGTCCCAGGCCGTTGTTGAAGACCATGATATGTCCCGCGCCCGGTAGCCCGGATTCGATCCAGCGGGCGTTGTGCTGGCCGAAGAATCTCTGGTCAGTGCTGTCGCCGGCGCGATAGGTCTGGGGGTTGCCCCAGCGGTAGAGGATATCGCCGCCCATTCCCTGCCTGCCACCGGAATGTCCGCGGGCCTGCTCGGTCGTGGTGCTGTGGTCAATCACCCACACTTCGCTGAAGCTGTGTACGCTCAGCGTCACCTGGTCGAACTGCTCATCGTAGTAGACTGCGTTCATGTGGTTCCAGTCGGAACCATAAACCGGCTCGTTGCGCGCAACAAAACTGAGGTCAACCAGTTCCGGGCAGTCGGCCACGACTCCGTAGTTCGCCTTGGTTGAATCGAAGTCCTGTATCAGGTGGTCCCAGACGTGCCATTCCCAGACGATGCTATCGTTGGCAGGGTTCACTTCAATTACGTGGTCGGGCCAGAGTGAGGGGCCGAGTTTGGCCGGATCGCGGCCCGCGGCGATGGCTTCGGCCCGGGTCTTGAGTTCCCAGGCAATCATCAGCACGTGGCCGTTCGGCAGCGGTTCGATGTCGTGGTGCTGGCAGTGCAGGTTGGTTGAGTAGTTGTATGCCCAGACGAGGTCGCCGTCCCAATCGAACTCCTCGACGCGGCCGCCGCCGCCGAAGGCCAGGTTTCCGACATTGGCTGCGCGGAGCAGACTGCCGTTCTCAAGCAGGTAGGCCGACATCCCGGGGTAGTAGCTGCTATGCCACGAGTGGACAAGACGGCCTTTGTTGTCAATCAGGTAGGTGTAGGTGGACATCAGCGGTGCGAACAAGGTGTAGCCGACGAATGCCGCGCTGTCGTTCTGCAGCAGCCCGATGGTTGTAGAGTCGGCCGACAGTTCGCGCACGAACCCGCGGATTGAGTCGTCGGCCGCGCTCAGGTCGTTCCACGTCGAAAGCCAGCCCGACGGCGATTCGCCGAAGTTGAGTGCATTCTCTTCGCCCTGGTTATCCGGCTCGCCCGGAGACCAGTCTCGGAAGCCGAAAGGCTCGGTCGTGACCCATCGCCAACCGCTGTCCGGTTCGGGTGAGCCGGGAAGCTGGTAGCCGCCCAGCCACGGTCCGGCCAGCGCGCCGGACCCGGGTCGTTCATACCAGTATTCGCTTGAGTCGACCAGTGCGAAGACGAAGTCGTTCTCCGCCCGAGAAGTCAGGGTCGCCAGATACCCGCCGCTGTCCTGAGCCAGGTCACGGGCGGCGTTCCACGTGATGCCGCCGGGCGCGGCGAGCGCGTCGTAATAATGCATGGTGCCGTCCGGATGCTTCCATGGTACGGGTTGAGCGCCGGCCCAGCCGACAATGAGGCAGACGAGGAGACCTGCAGCCGTGGTCTTGCGCGTTCGGTACATGCTCCTGGTCGGCTGTAACCTTTGCCGCGGAATGCTCGTGCGCCTGTCCTATTCTATGATGAGCTTCCGGGTCGCGGTGCGGCCGGCGTATTCGAGCTTGAGCATGTAGACCCCGGCCGGCAGCGACCGAAGGTCCAAATGGAAGGGCGAAACCCGAAGTCCGAATGACGGAAGAACCTGTCGGCCGGTGGCGTCGTAGATGGAGAGGCTGAGTGCTCTTGCGTCCGAGTGCTCGATTGGTCGAGTGAAGGAGATGGTCGCGAAGCCTCCGGCGGGGTTGGGCGCGACCGAAAATGCGATGCGCTCGCCGGCGGCCGGACCTTCTTCAGCCAGGCCGGTCAGTACACGGCCCAGCGAATCGGTCTTCACCAGCAGTATGCTGTCACCCGGGGCGTCCGACGTGCCGGCAATCACGTAGCCGCCGTCAGCGGTCTGCCATATGTCTTCCGCCTGTTCCCTTCCCTTCCCGGGCAGCACACTGGTCCAGACCGTGTCGGCGTTGGCGTCGAGCTTGACCAGAAAGGCCCGGGCCGAGTCGCCCCAGTCAATCGAGCCCGCAACCACGTAGCCGCTGTCACGGGTTGCGCACAGAGTTGTCGCCTGCGTTCCGGCGCCGGGGAGCGAGATATCGCGGGTCCAGATGATTGCACCACTCGGGTCCGTGCGCAGCAGGTAGAGCGCATTCTGGGCGCTGAGGGTGTCGAATTCCAGCCCGACGGACAGGCACCCGCCATCCGGAGTCTCACGGACCGCCTGCAGCGACGGGCCGACCGGGCCGGAGTAGAGGCGCGTCCAGAGAGTTTCGCCGGCGGCATCGGTCCGTACGAGCCTGACGTACGACTCAAGGTAGTCGATGACATCGCCGCACAGTATGAAACCGCTATCTCGGGTTTCGGCTACGCCGTAGGCAGTGGTACCCTGCACACGGGGGGCATCATAGGAATGACTCCACTCTTCGCGACCGGCGGAATCGAGTCTGATAAGTCCCATGTCCAGCGTGGAATCCCGGCCGGCGATGAGACATCCACCATCGCTCGTAGCTATGAGCGCGAACACCAGGCTGCGGTGTGAAGAATCATAGCTCCAAATCGAGTCGCCCGAGGGGTCAATACCTCGCGCGAATACGTAGCCGCTGTTTCGAATCCCGGCAGCGACGAAATCGCCCCCGCGCAGTTGACAAAGATAACCGCTGCCATTGCTTACATCCGGCAGGTATTGGACCGATGTTGTGTCCCCTAATGAGTCGGTTCGTGCCAGCACAATGCCATACTGGTTGGAACCAGCCCACGTCTGACCGCTGACCAGATACCCGCCGTCTGCCGTAAGTGCGACGGAGCGGCCGACGTCTTCACGGTCCCAGTGCCAGCGGCGCTCGAACGTGACCGTCGCCAGCGCCAGCGCCGGGAGGGCGATCAGCAGCAGGGCTGTTCCGGCACGAGAAGTCGTGCGTATCATCGTCATCCTAATTGCGGTCATTCCGTCTTCACGAGCTTCGCAGAAGTACTGAAGGTCGGACCTTGCAGCCGGCAGTAGTAGACACCGCGGCCGACCAGGTACCCGTTGTTGTCGGCGCCGTTCCACACAGTTCCACTGGTCGCCGGCAGCGTTCGGACCAGCCGGCCATCAACCGAGTAGATGCCGAGTTCAGCCGCGACTGCGCGCGGCAGGTTGAAGCTGATGCTCGCGCGCCGGCCGAACGGGTTGGGCCTGACTGCCAGCCCAACCGGAACGCTGCCCGCGGGCGGCGACTGCTTCACACCGACGTACTGCCTCGTCTGATAGAGTTCGACCGGGTATCCCGGAGTCAGGTCGTGGCCCTGCAACCCTGCGTAGTCCGGTGCGTAACGCGGCGACCGGTGGACCGCGTTCTGCGCCACCGTGCCCTGGTACGCCGGCAGGGTGTCGCTGACCGGGTTGGTGTACTTCCAAACGGTTACGCTGTCCGGGCCGAGCTCGAAGAACCGGCCCTTGTTGCCTTCGCATATGAGCGTGTTGCCGTTGGGCAGGCGCTGAACGCTGCCCAACTGGGACGAGTAGAAGGACGACGGCGGCGTGGCGATGTATTGCCAGACGTGATCGGCCGGACCGTACGGCTGACCGGGTTCCGGTGTTTCATAATGGCCTGTGCTGTCGACCGGCGGTGTGAACTCGATGGCGGTCGAGTAGAGCGTCCCCGGCCGCAGCAGGCCGTTGTCGAACACCGTGATGTTGCCCGTGCCCGACAACCCCGGCTTAATCCAGGAGGTGTGGTGCTGGTGATAGAACTGCTGGTCCGTGCTGTCGCCGGCGCGATATGTCCGGGGATTGCCCCACCGGTACAGCAGGTCGCCGCCCATTCCCTGTCGGCCACCAGTGTGTTCGCGCGCTTCCTCGGTCGTGGTGCTGTGGTCGATGACCCAGACTTCGTCGAAGTCGCGTGCGCTGAACAGGATCTGGTCGAACACGGAATCGTAGTCGAGCGCGTTGGCGTGAATCCAGTCGGCCGCGCTTGGCGAGCCTTGGTCCGTGAAGTTCAGGTCGATAAGCTCCCGGTGGTCGCCGACCACGCCATAGTTAGCTTTGGTCGAGTCGTAGTCCTGGACGAGATGGTCCCAGATGTGCCATTCCCAGACGATGCTGTCGGTCGCCGTGTCGACCTCAATGATGTGGTCGGGCCAGAGCTTGCCCGCGGTCAGCTTCGCTGTGTCGCGGCCGGCTGCCCTTGCTTCGGCCTTGGTCTTGCGCTCCCAGGCAATTGCCATCATGTGGCCGTTGGGCAGCCAGATGGCGTCGTGGTGCTGACAGTGAGTGCTGTCCGAATAGTCGAAGGACCAGGTTTTGTTGCCGTCCCAGTCGATGAGCGACACGCGCCCGCCGTTGAGGAAATTGGGGTTGTTCAGGTTGCCGATCTGGGACACGAGTCCGTTCTCCAGCAGGTAGAGCGCGCCGACGGTCTTGTCGGACACGCGCCAGCGGTGGATCGCGCGGCCCTTGTTGTCAATCAGGTAGAAAGCCCTGCCGCCATTGTTTGCGAACAGCGTGTAGCCCTCCCAGGCCAGGGAGTCCCAGTACCGCAGCCCGACCGTAGTCGAGTCGGCCGAGAGCTCGCGGACAAAGCCGCGGATGGAGTCGTCAAGACTGCTCGCGTCATCCCAGGTCGGCACCCGCACGCCGGTCGACTCGCCGAAATGGAGCGCGTTCTCGTTGCCCTGGTTGTCCGGCTGGCCCGAAGACCAGTTGAGATAGTTCATTGACTCGTTGGTGACCCAGTGCCAGCCGCTGTCCGGTTCCGGTGAGCCGAAGTCCTGAGTGCCGCCGATCCATGGGCCGGCCAGCCGTCCGGTGCCGGGCCGCTGGTACCAGTAGAGACTCGAGTCGACGAGGCTGAAGACGAAATCATTCTCGGCCTGCGTAGTAATAGTAGCGAGGTAACCGCCGTGCCCGAGCGCCGAATCCCAGGCGAAATTCCAGTTGATGCCTGCGGGCGTGCTGATGGCATCGTAGTAGTGAATGCTCCCGTCCGGGTGAACCCACGGTTCGGGCTGTGCGCCGGCAAGGCCGGCGAGAAGCGCGACCGAGGCAATCAGGGTCGCGATGAACTTGGAGGACAACCGTATCGTCATAGTGTACTCCTTAGCTTGCCTTGCGTGCAAATCGGTGGGGGTCTACTGACCGGCAGCGCCGGACTTCGAACGCGCCGAACTCGACGGGCTACAAGCTGTTAAAAACCTTATCCGTAACCTGACAGTGTGACCTGTCAACGGCTGATTTTAGCACTCGGGTTCGGCCACGTCAAGCGGGTTGGGCGGCCCAGGAACCGGGATAGAATCAACCACAGAGGCCACGGAGAGCACAGAGTCGGGTGAAGGTCGGGATTCCGCTCCGCACCTTCCAAATCTCTGTACTACAAGCGTGCAGGATCGTCGTTTTCGCGACGTTGTTTCTCTTCGCCGCCTCTGTCCTGGGCCCGCCAGGTTCTTGGCAACCGACGGAAAATGTCGTCCGCATTGGCGCAAGAATTGGGTTCGATTCGGGACTCAATCTGTACTACAAGCGTGCAGGATCGTCGTTTTCGCGACGTTGTTTCTCTCCGCCGCCTCTGTCCTGAGGCCGTCGGGGTCCTGAAGACCGTCGTCAAGTGCCACCCGCGGCGACGCAATGCTCGGGCTCGGGT
>JAPLUO010000337.1 GCA_026397595.1 Caldifarciminota bacterium | reverse complement strand
CGCCGGTCAGTCTGGGCAAAGCGGAGGTAGTGCGTGAAGGTGAGCAGGGCTGCGTCCTCGCCGTCGGGTACATGGCATGCGTCGCAGACCGCGCGGCCGACATCCTGAAAGACAGGGGCATGAATGTGACGCTTGTTAACGTCAGGTTCGTCAAGCCGATGGACCGGAGGTTGATTCTGTCACTCGCGGACCGGTACCATACCATCGTCACGATAGAGGAGAACGTGCTTAATGGCGGGTTCGGAGCGGCGGTGCGCGGGTTGGTTGAGCAGGAGGGCAGGACGACCCGTGTGACCTCGATCGGACTTGAGGACCGGTTCTATGAGCAGGGGCCGAGGAACTGGCTGCTTGAACAGGCCGGCCTTTCTCCGGAGAAGCTGGCCGACCGGATCAAGGCTGAAGTACAAAGGACTAAGGACTAAGCAAGGATGAAGGACAAAGGACAAAGGTCGAAGCCCGGACTTCGTACTTTTCCCTTTCCCCTTGTTTTGTCCTTTGTCCTTGTTACTTTGTCCTTGGTCTCCTCAGCCGGGGCCTACTCGCTGTACGATCCGCCCCGGCTCGTGCCCAGGGTTGACTACTCGTTGGGTCTCGTCTTCCTGGAGCGCTGGCGCGGTGACTACTTCATCGGAGTCGAGCAAGTATTGCCGATCAGCGAGTACCTTGACTACCAGCTTGCCCAGTCGGTCAGGGATGCCTGGCAGGACGAGGCGAAGCGCGACCGAGAGCGCCAGGAACTGGCCGCCGACGCATCGGGCCTGATTCCCGATATCGAGCTGCCCAAGTTGCCGATTTTCGGCGAGGGCAGTAAGATCGATATCTCCGGCAAGGACCGGATTACGCTGGGGGGGCGTCAGACGTTCGTGCGCGGCGTGACTCTCACGCCGGGAAGCAGTGGTCTGTTTCCCGAACTGAAGATGGAACAGCAACTCTCCGTGATTCTCAACGGTACGATCGGGGAGCGCACCAAGGTCAACATCGATCACGATTCCGAGCGACAGGAAGACCAGAACAAGGTGATGCTCTCGTACACGGGTACCGAAGATGACATCATCCAGTCGGTCGAACTCGGTGACACGCGGCTGACCATTCCGAGCACGGCCTACACCGGCGACCTGCCGGCTCGCCACGGCCTGTTCGGAGCGACGGCTAAGGGTAAGGTCGGTGGGGTGGACGTGTACGCGATAGCATCGCGCGAGCAGTCGCAGAGCCAGAGCCAAAGTTTCACGGGCAAGCGCCGGGTCAGCGTGGACACGATTTACGAATACAAGTATCTGACGCGGCAGTTCTATCACATCGACGTGCCTGGAACGATCAGCAACCTGCGGGTGTACATTGATGACGGCAACCCGGGCAACAACCAGTCGGCCTACAAGGCAATCGCGACGGTGTGGCCGAACACGCCGGAGCGAATCCCGGACCCGACGAGGGGGGAGTGGACCTACGACCGCGCGCCCGGGGACTTTGACCTGAAGTCACTCGGCAAAGACTACCTGCTGCAGCCGGGCAACATCATCGAGTTCACTAACGCCCTGAACCAGTCGGACGTGGTAGGTCTGGAAATCCTCGCCACCCACGATACTGTGTGGAATCAGACCTGGCATGATTCGCTCGTGCTCATGCTCCTCAAGCCGGGAATGCCGGACTCGCTTTCGCTGACATGGAACTATGAGCAGCGCAACGTGTATTCACTGCGCGACGGGGACGTGACGCTCTCGTCGTTGCGGCTGTTCCGGTACCAGCCGGAGCAGGCACAGGGCCTCGAATACGAGGACGGCGGCGCGAATAACGGCAGGAAGTTCGTCGAACTGCTGGGGCTGGACCCTAACGCCGACGGGCGGGTCGAGTACCCGGAGTTTGAGAGCAAGACCGGTTTCATCCGGTTTCCAGGGTCCACTCCGTTCGACACCAGCGCTCTATCGGTGCGGGAACGGCTCATCTATCGACGCGACCCGGGTACGTTGCGATCCGGCGAGGGCCTCAAGTACTACATGGTCGCCGAGTATTCCAGCGAGGCCGGATCATACTACTTGGGGCAGCCGGACATCACCGAAAACTCCGAGAAGGTGAAGGTCGGCGTCGAGACCTGGACCAGAGACGTTGACTACAGAATCGACTACAAGACCGGAGTGTTGTCGTTCATCAGGGTGCTGCCGCCGGACGCCGACATTCAGGTGACCTTCGAATACCAGCCGCTCTTCTCTCTCGCCCAGAAGTCATTAGTCGGGGGCCGGGCCGAGTGGGCCGCGTCTCAGCAAGGGAAACTCGGCACCAGCATCTTCTTCCGAGACGAAGGAACCCAGGATGAGAAACCGGCGCTCGGCTCGGAACCGTTCCGCCGGGTGATTGCCGAGACGGACGCCTCTTACACGGTCAACTCGGACGCCGTCAGCGCTTTCCTTGACCGGTTGCCGTTGCTCCGCGCCCAGGCGGTATCGTCCTTCGGTGCTTCGGCGGAAGGCGCCGTTTCGTTGCCGGACCCCAACACGCGCGGCGTTGCGTACCTGGACGATTTCGAGGGTACGACTATCAACCGGGATCTGCTAATCACGTCGATGCTCTGGTCCTGGGCTTCGGTGCCGGTGGGCAAGGATACCGGGCATTTTGCGCACACGCGGCTCTACTGGGTAAACCCGGCGGTGAAGGTGCGCAACGACAGCGTGTTTGGTCCGTCAATCGGCGACGAGGCTACGGACACGCACGACGTCCTCCGGGTGGAGTTCAGGCCGGATTCGGGTGACCATGAGTCGTGGGCCGGCGTGATGACCTCGGCCGCTCAATCGGGCATGAGCATGAACTTAAACGATATCGACAACCTGCAGATGATTCTGAAAACCCGGCGCAACACCGGTACGATTCACGTCACGGTCGGCATGTCGATTGATGAGGATGCGCCCCGGCGGAATCGGGCCGGCGCTATCGTCGGGCTGGACGGTCGGAACAATACCGAAGACCGGAATGCCAACGGCGTGCTGGATCCGGGTGAAGACACGGGGTTGGACACCATCGTGGGGGGGGATAGTCTCTGGCAGCCAGGTTCGGCCGACGACGGCAACGATGACTACGACTCGAGGTACCCGGAGAGGAACCCGCAGGGCACGGAGGGTAACGGCGGGCAACCTGATGACGAGGACCTGGACCGGAGCGGCTTCTCCCGTTACAACCACTACTTCGAGTGCGACATTCCGCTGGGCGATCCGCGCTACTTCACCGACCTGGTCAACGGCTGGAAGCTGTGCCGGGTTTCGTTGCACGACAGCACCAGTTTCAAGACGGTCGGCCAGCCCAAGTGGGATGAAATCCGGCTGGTTCGAATCTGGATGGATAGTTTCGACGAACCGGACACGATTGACTTCTATTCGATTGAGTTCACCGGCAGCCGCTGGACCAATCCGCTGCTGGCATCGCTGAAGGATACGACCCGCATGCCGGGCCACGTGCCCACCGATACAACCGAGAAAGTCTGGGCGACTCAGGTCTCGCGTAAGACCGACACCAGCTACACCTCGCCGTTCCAACTCAAGCGTGACGTTCAGGGAAAGACCGAAGAGGAGGCGGCGCTGCTCCTTGGATATCAGAACCTGCATGGCTACCGGCGTGCGACCGTCACCAAGACTATGGCGGACCAGGAGGACTACCGGGAGTACCGCGACCTGCGGATGTACGTACACGACGACGGCAATGGCCTGGCATTCCTGCTGAGGTTCGGGTCGGACTCGGTGAATTACTATGAATACCGCGCTCCGGCGACTGCCGGTGCGCTGGTGCCTGGCCGCGACGGCAAGTGGTACGAATTCGTCATCCCCCTGGATTCATTCCCGATACTGAAGGAGCGGCGGGACGAGGCCGATGTGCCGGCGACCGTCCTTTGGTCGAGCGGGCCGCGCCGCGTGTTGGGAACGCCATCGCTGGCTGACATCCGCTACACCGCGTTGGGGCTCGAGAACCCCGGGAGCGCGCGAATCACCGGCGGGCTCTGGTTCGACGACATGCGCCTGACGGCTCCGCATAAGGAGCCGGGCTACGGATTCCAGGCCCGTTCCAACGTCGCGCTCTCGGATTTCGTTTCGCTGGCTGTGAGTTACGGCTACTCCGACCCCAACTTCCGCCGGTTCAGCGATGACCGGGGCGTGAAGCCTGGCGGGTTGTTCGGCACCAGCCTTGGGGCGAGCGTCCGGGCCAACCTTGACCGGTTGCTGCCTTACAGTTGGGGCTTGAGCGTGCCGCTGAGCTACTCGATTTCGGACCAGCGGAGTGTGCCCAAGTTCTCGCCCTTGTATCCGGACCTGCTGTTGCCCGCGACGCAGGCGTCGTCGCCGGACTACATTGCGACCGGCCGAAGCCAGGAGATTGCCCTGGACAACGTCCGCAAGCAGAAGTCGGGTAACCGCTGGCTCAACTACACCCTCGAGGGCATGGGACTTTCGTGGCGTCAGCGCCGGGGGCAAAACCGGGCGTCACTCAACCGGGATTCGTCCTGGGCCAATACGCTCCAGTGGGCCTATGCGGTCGCTCCGGACCTGAAGGTCAAGCTCGGGGATGATAATGAGCTCGCACTGTTTCCTCAGGACGTGCATTTCGGGATCACTGACGACCGGCAGCGGGCGCTGAGTGGTTCGCGCATCAGCCCGGACAGTTCTTTTCGGACCGATACGCTAGAGGGCCATGGCCTCGCGACGGACTTCGGTCTGGATTACTCTCCGATCGAGGACCTGACGTTTTCCTACAGCGTCCAGACCGAGCGAGACCTGATGGTTCCCTTGCCTGACAGCCTGTGGTTTCTCAAGGTCGGCAGCGAAGCGAGTCGGGAACACAGTTTCGGCGCCGGGTATAACCTCGAGATCGCCGACGCGATAACTCCCGGAGTGGACTTCAACGGCGACTACTCCGACGACCGCACCAAATCCGGCTTGAGCTATGACACTCTCCGGAACATGAACAACTCCGGTGACCTTGAGTTTACCCTGGGCACCGACCTGCCGGAACTGCTGGGCCTGCTCCAGACTCAGAGTCCAGAGCCCAACGTCCAGAGTTCGAAGTCCGGAGGCGACACGCTGGGCCGACGTGCAGAAAACACGAAGCCGGGGTTCAAGGGCGACACGCTCAGCGAGGACTCGCTGGCCCGCGGCGACTCCGTCCTTCGTCCATCTCGTTCAGTCCCTCCATTTCGTCCGCTCTCTGCCCTCGCCTCCCTCGGGTCCTACCTCGAACCGCTCGACTTCAGCTACACCATATCACGAACCAGCGACC
This sequence comes from Caldifarciminota bacterium, assembly GCA_026397595.1. Classification (GTDB taxonomy): domain Bacteria; phylum Hydrothermota; class Tepidihabitantia; order Tepidihabitantales; family Tepidihabitantaceae; genus UBA2258. The sequence goes on along the minus strand of JAPLUO010000337.1, from coordinate 3,178 downwards.
TGATCTCAGTCTGGAACACTTCCCCGTGGTACTATCGGCTCGGGTTTACCGATATCTTTCCCTTCGACAGCATCAACCACGAGTCACCCAATGCCACGCGCGAGCGGAGCAATACGCTCCGGGCCTCCTCCGGAGGGCACGTGCGCGAACTCAGCGCGAGGATCGCCTGCGAGTGGTCTCAGGGCCTGAACCTGGGCAGCATTCTCGGCAGCACGACTCTCGACAAGAGCGTAACCTGGCCCGACCTCGAGTTGACACAGGGTAAAGTCCATAACCTGTTCAAGAAGTGGGCGACCGATTCCAAGCTCACGGCAAGCTACAAACGCCGCCACGACCTGGGCGGAGACTTCGTCAGCTACTACGAACTGGGGGCCGGAGACAGCGTAGCGCGGGAATCGCTCGGCATGATCAACCGGAGCGAGGCCTATACCAACGAGTTCAGCCCGCTGGTTTCGTGGAACACAACCTGGAAGAGGCGCATCTCCACGACCCTGTCCACCAACTACACGTTCGGGACCATGACCAACTTCCTCAGCGACTCGGGAACCAAGCGCAGCGTTACCCACTCCAGCGATCGCGGCGTCAACCTTTCGCTCTCATATGCCTTCTCCGCCCCGCAAGGCCTGCGACTGCCTTTCCTCCGAAAGTTCAGATTCGCCTCGGACTTGAGCCTGACGTGGAGCCTGCGCATGGCCCAGGCGCATCGGTGGCTGCAGCGTTGGGCCGGTGGCGTTCCCACCGACGCCACCAGCAATCTGCAGCTCGACAACTCGTTCGGTACGTCGCTGGCTGCGTCCTACCGGTTCTCGCGCAGCATCGAGGCGGGACTCAACGCCGAGTACAGCCAGAGTCGGGGTCTTTCGCCGACCACGACCGAGACGATGGGCCTTGACTTCTGGATTCTGTTTAAGTTCTAGTGAACCGGCGGGAGCGGGCCGTGGTCCTGTTGGTGGTGGTGACTTTTCTTGTCGGCACCGGCATACTGCAGTACAAGAGGATGCGACTCGCGCGTCAGGCGGCCCGCAGTCCCATCGGCGTGGTCCAGGATTCGGGACCAGGGTGGTCGCAGGACTCGGTGGCCGTTCCGCAGCCGGTGGATCTCAACCAGGCCACGCAGCGCCAACTAGACCTGCTACCCGGAATCGGGCCGGTGCTTGCGAGCCGGATCATCGAGTACCGGCAGCGCCACGGCGGATTCCACAGCATCGGCGAATTGCGGGCGGTCTCCGGGATCGGGTCCAAGCGGTACGCGAGTCTCAAGGACCTGGTTGCGGTCGGATTATCCGACACCGGGGCCGCACCGGACTCGGGCCGATAGCAGGCGCGACGCGGCTGTTACTTCGGCGGCTTGAGGGTCGTCAACAGGCTGTAACTGAAAAGCCGCGCGTTCAGATTCAGGCCGGCTTCGCGGCTGCGCGATAGCAGGAACTTGACCGCCCGGCGCAGGTAATCCACTCCGCGTCCGGCGTTCCGCTCGACAACGCCAGGATTACGACGCGCGTAGGGAGAATCCCCGCCCAGTTTGAGCCGCAGCGCCTCCCGATACAGGAAGAGCAGGGTGCCGACCACGGCCGCGGGTGAAGCATCCCTTGCTGCTTCCATGGTGGCCAGGACAGCTTGCTCGTTCGAGCCGAGTTGGCCCGCAAAATACCGGACCACCGGTTCGACGAGAAACTCTTCGCGGTTATCGAGAAACCGCAGCGCCGCGCCGACTGAACCCTCAGATACGGACGCGGCAAGCTCAGCGTCAGCAGACGAAGCGCCCGCATTCTCCTGCAACCACTCGCGCATCGTGTCCCGGGCGATCGCCGAGAACCGGACTACCTGGCAGCGCGAGCGGATGGTGGCCGGCAGGGCGGTCGGGCTTGCGGACGTGAGTATGAACGTGCTTTCGACCTGCGGCTCCTCGAGCGTCTTGAGTAGTGCGTTCGCTGCCTCGGCGTTCATCTGGTGCGCATGGAGCAGCACAAAGAATCGGCGTCGGGCCTGCAGCGGGGGTTTCGCCATCTCCGTGCGGAGCCAGCGTACCGCATCGATCGGTATCTTCAGCTTCTGGTCCGTCACCAACTGCGCTTGACCGAGGGCGAATTCCGGGTACCGCGCCAGCAGTGCGGCGGCAATGTCGTCGGTCTCCGGGTCCTTCTTCGGCAGTCGAATCGGGAAGAGCAGTCTCAGGTCGGGGTGGTTCAGTTGGGCGAATGTTCGGCAACTCCGGCAGACACCACAGGGTCGCTGGCGTGGTTCAGAGCAGTTTGCCGCCTGCGCCAGCATCAGTGCCGTGGTCCGCTTGCCTACGCCGGGCGGTCCGGCAAACAGCAGCGGCGGGAACGTGCCGTTGGCGAGCCACGTCTCCAAAAACCGAACCGTCTTCGTTTGGCCGATTATGGGCAGGCAGAGTTGAGGAGTCACAGGGGAAAGGGACTAGGGAAAGGGGAAAGTGGAAATGACAAATGACCGGACTTTGCCGTTACCACTTTCTACTCCACCTCAGGGCTTGAACCAGTCAAGTGGAAATGACAAAGGACTTGACTTTGCCGTTACCACTTTCTACTTCACCTCAGGGCTTGAGCCAGTCAAGTGAAAATGACAAATGACCGGACTTTGCAATTGCCACTTTCTACTTTGCCTCAGGGCTTGAGCCAGTCAATCGGGTCGACCGACTTTCCGTCTTTCCTGATTTCGAAGTGAAGATAGTCTCCTGCAGTTCCCACTTTGGTGCCGGCGGCCACGTCGGTGCCGACCTTTGCGGTCATTTCGTCGAGGTTGGCATACAACGTGTAGAACCCGGCGCCGTGGTCAACAATGACAAGGTTGCCGTAGCCCAGGAACTGGTCCGCATATACAACCCGGCCGGGCGCGACCGACTGAGCCTGCGCACCGGGCGAGGCTTTGATGTCAATACCGAGGTTATTCGTTCGAGTCTTGTAGCGCGGGTTGACCTGAGAGCCGAACCCGGCGATGACTTTGCCGCGGAGAGGCCAGGGAAGGAGACCCTTGGAGGAGGAGAAGACATCAGATGGGGAGGTGGCAAGGTTCCTGGCCTGTTCTTTTCTGTGCTGGAGTACGGCGAGCATTTGCTGCAGCCGGCCGGCCGACTCCGCGAGCTGCTGCTGGAGAGCTTCGCTCGTCTCCTTGTCACCGCGGATTTTCTTGAGCAGTGCCGATTCGGCCGCTATCG
>JAPLUO010000333.1 GCA_026397595.1 Caldifarciminota bacterium | reverse complement strand
GCAACCTGCCGCGGGGGAAGGCTCTCGACCTTCCAAACCGCGACACCCAGTTGGCCGCAGGCCAGGTAGCAGTAATCGCCGCTGACCGCTACGTCCCGGCAGTCGTGCGGGTATCGGTACTGAAACACAAGATTCGGGTAGGACGGTTGCGCCACGTTGACGATGATGAACTGCGCATCGGCGGCGAGGAAGGCGAAAGAGTCTCTCACTGCGACGTCGTAGCCGTAGCTGGGTTGCGGATACTCAAGCTCGCCCGCGACCTTGAGACTCTCGGGCCGGCTGGCGTCAACGATGTAGAGCTCTTTGGAGCCGTAGGTAATGTATGCGTAGTTGCCCGACACGGCCACACCCCATGCCACGTTCATCGAGTCCATCTTCACGCCCATCAACATCGGGGATTCGGGGTTCGTAACGTCGAACATGGCTAGCCCGGCCTGCCCGTCGGCGATGTATGCCCGGCCGCCGTGAGTTTCGATGTCGTGTGGGTAGCCCTGCGTCTTGATGCTCGTCACCACTCGGAAGCGCTCCAAGTCAAACCGGCGCGTCTCGCTCCATTCGCCCCAAACATCGTTCCAGCCGAGCGACCGGACACGCCACCAATAACGACCATCCGGCAAGTTCAAGAGGTAGCCCGTAGTGTCGGACCACCCAGGCCCGATTGACCAGAGCGTATCCTGACTCTGGAATCTCTTGAACGCCACGTCGAGACCAACCTGGAGCAAGTAGGCCTGGTTCCACTCCGGGGTAAGCCAAGTGAAGTCCACCGGGCCGGAACGCAGCACGGCGTTGTCGGCCGGCGCGACGAGGCCCACCGGCCCGGGTGACGGCAGCGGCTTCTGGCAGAACAGGATGAGACAGGCGAAGACTGACAGCAGGGCCGGGCCGACTTGGGACTTGGGACTTGGAACTTGGAACTTCTTCATCTTCTCACCTTGCCCTTTCCCGAGTTGAAGACGACGCCGAGGCCGAAACGGCTCCGGCGATAGTCCTTGACGTCGTCAATCTCCGCGCTGTAGGCGGCGACGACGGTCCGCCACTCAAGGTCATAGTCAGCCGTCAGCGTTACGTCCGCGAGCCGGTACCTGACGGTAACTGTCACGGCCTCGATGTTGTCGGTGCGGCTGGCGTGCGACGGGTCAATCTCACTGGAGTTACTCGTGGTGTAGTCGCGCCGGGCGAACGTATACCCGCCCTCGAAGCTGAACCGCGACAAGCGGCGCGGGCTGGTCACCACCGACAGCCCGGCCTCGTGCTGCGCGTAGGAGGCGTCCGGCACCGGCCCTCTCGCGCCTGCCGACCGGTACTCGTACTGGCCGCGAACCTCGAAGTTCGTAACCGGCTGGAACCGTACCTCGCCACCCAGGCGATGAATCTTCGTGTCGTAGTGATCGAACACCGGCTGGTAATCGTCATACTCGTAGCCGTACTCAGGCAGGATTGTCAGTTGATGGAACTGCTGCCGGAACCGGACCGTTGCGAGGTGTTCGGCAAAGCGGCACGCGGTGTAGTCCCCGGTGTCGCTGGTCGCGGGATTCCGGTAGTAGCGCAACAGGTAGTTGGGCATGTACGTGTAGCCCAGTTCCAGCCTGCCGCCCACCCACGTACCCTGATTGAGGCCCACGTCGGCAACGCCGTAGCTCTTGTCCCAGTTCGAGAAGTAGCCGTGCAGCCGCAACCCGGTTTCGATTGAGCCCGGCATATGGAACAACCGGGTTCCACAAGAGAGCCGGGCCGCGACGTTCGCATCTAGGTCATCGGACGTGCGAATCGGGAACCGTGCGGGTGCTGCGCGGTACCGGAAGGCATCGAGGTCGGCACGCGAGTAGCGGAACGGGTTGTCGTCGTAGGTCAAGAACCCTTCCCACCGCCACGTGGTTGAGAGCGCAGCCGCAATCTGAAGCGCCAGGCCGACCGCGAGCAGGACGCACGCCTTCGGGCTTCGGACTTCGGGCTTCGGACTTCGCATCTCTGGATGCGTCCTACTCATACTTCTCCGCGGCGATCACTTCCACGGCGACCGCGCCGGACTTGGCCAGCGTGCCGCTCAGCATCAGCGTGAGTTCGTGCCGCCCTGAAGGCAGGCTGAACTTCAATACCCGCTCCGTAGACGGAATCAGCCCCGGCTCGTTGACGTAGGTGGCTGAAGGCGACCGCGCCGCCTTCATGTTCCCGCGGACGAGCAGGGACTTGCCCTCGCGTGCTGCCAGCACGAAGTTCTGAACACCCGGCAGCCCGGGGTCGAAACTGAGCCGCGTGCGCACGCGCACCCGGCACGGCCCGACGAGCTCCAACGTCGCGGCCTGCCCGGTCGCCAGTTCCCACAGCCGCGACGTGTCGCGACCGTCGGCCAGGACCAGTTCCCGCGCTCCGGCAATCGCCGCCTGCCGGCCCGGCCGGGGCGACTGCAGAGCCAGCCGCACGCCAACGGTCTCAGCCGGGCCTGACGTCACTGCCAGCCGATAATGGCTCTTACCCTCCGGCACCTGGACGTAGAACGACCGCCACTCTCCGACCTTGCGGTCACCCGGGCCGAAGCTCGACGTTGAAAGCCCGGTCTCGAAGCTGACCGGCCGCTCGACGTCGTCCTGCCACAGGGAGAGTCCATATTTGAGCAGGCCGTCGGCCCCGGCCGGCCACCACAATCTCGTATAAACACGCAGCCAGCACGGCCCCTCCACGTCAAACTCCAGCGGCCCCTGCTTCGTCACCGGGTAGTAGGCAACGTCGACACGACGGATGATGCTCACGTCCACCGGCCTCGCGCCCGCCGCCACCTTCACCTCGCCCGCCAGTGCCAACCCAAGCGCAAGCAGTCCGACGACGGCGGTCCGGAATCCCCACTTCTGACTTCTAGCTTCTAGCTTCTGACTTCTGACTTCTCCGCGTCCTCTCACACCGCCTCCTTGGTCGAGTAGGCCTCGTGGCCAACCCCTTTTGGGAGTCCACCACGAGGCCCCTCACGGAACCGGACTTGCAGATTTCCCGCATCCGGCTCTTCAGGACAACCTCCTCACCCTCCGTCGAGTAAGTCATGGGGTTGAGTTTTGTTGACTTCCTTGGTCCGGTTCTGAGTCCGGAGGAAGTGTCCCTGCCCCGTGGTTCT
>JAPLUO010000346.1 GCA_026397595.1 Caldifarciminota bacterium | reverse complement strand
CGGGCCGCCGTTCTGCGACATCCGCAAGTGCGCACGGAAGCGGAAGATCGACATCTGCGTCTCTTGTCCGGACTGGCCGTGCCATCGGATCAAGAGGCTGGCCAAGAGCTATGTGACGCTGATTGCCGATGGCGAGCGGCTAAGGCGGATTGGTCTGGCCAGATGGCTGAAGGAACAGAAGAAAAGGGCCGAGACCGGGTTCTGCTACTGCGACATCCGCTGCCAACCAGACGAAGTGCCCGAAGACTGAACCGGGCGCGCATCCCAAGGGAAACGGCGACACAATACGAAACCCCGCCTGCCCAGCGCACCGGGTAAGGATGAAGGATGAGGGATGAAGGATGAGGAATGAAGAATGAGAAGTGACGCGCCCCACCGCTCGCGCCAGTGGCCAATCCCGCCTGCTGTTCGTGCGGGAAGCCGGGACAATGTGGCGTGGCCGTTCCGCTGCCGGGCGTAGACCTTGACAGTGTGTTTCTGTCCGGCATAATCCCTGTGAGCACGGGTGGCGCGGTCGTCGGCAGTCATCCGGGTGCGCGCCGAAATGGGTTCCTGAAAGGAGTTGACAATGCCGTATGACGTTTTCATCGAGTCGGAGAAACGGCCGCAGGTGACCGTTGATGCGGACCGGGTAGAGAAGGCGGACGGGTACATCAATTTCTACAGCAATGAAGAGATGATTGCATCGTTCAAGGAGGAGAAGGTCGTCGGCTACGTGAAGATGCTCATGCCGATCTAGTTCGGGGCAGCAGGGGCCTGTACGCGGGCCGCCCGTCAGCCTGTTGTCAGTTTACCAGAAGACACAATCGCAGCGCGGTCCGGTTGTTCCGGGTGCTGGCTAGCGCAGCCGCAGACGCGGGCCGCGGCCACCGGCGGACATCTGCCTGGCCATCTGCCGGGCCTGGTCGAATTCCTTCAGCAGCCGGTTGACGTCCGCTACCGTGCTGCCGCTGCCGGAGGCGATGCGGCGTCGTCTCGAACCGTCAACCAGGTCGGGATTGTGTCGCTCGGCCGCGGTCATGGACTGGATCATCGCCTCGATGTGCACGAATTCGTTGTCGTCAACTTCGATGTTGCCGGCCCCGGGAATCATGGCGAGCAGCTTGGAGATGTTGCCCATCTTCTTGATGTTCTTGAGCTGGTTCAGGAAGTCCTCGAGGTCGAACTTGCCCTTGAGGAACTTCTCGGCAATCGCGCGCTGGTCCTGGCCTTCGGTTGCCGCCTGGCCCTTGTCGGCAAGACTCTTCATGTCGCCCATGCCGAGGATGCGCGAGGCGATCCGTTCGGGGTGGAACTCCTCCATGTCCTCAAGATGCTCACCGGTACCGGTGAAGTAGACCGGTAGGCCGGTCACGTGGCGCACCGACATCACCGCGCCGCCGCGCGCGTCACCATCGAGCTTGGTGAAGCAGCAGCCGGTCAGCTTGAGCCGGGTGTTGAACTGCTCTGCCTGGTTGACCGCGTCCTGCCCGACCATGCCGTCGAGTACAAGCAGGCTGGCATGCGGCCGCGCCTTGTCCTGAACCGCGGCCAGT
>JAPLUO010000483.1 GCA_026397595.1 Caldifarciminota bacterium | reverse complement strand
AAGGAACGGATCGTGAAAACCCAACCCGAATCTATTGCGGCGGAGTCGTCGGAGCCTTCAGTCGGCTGGGCGGCTCGAGATAGCGGAACGCGTTGCTCGGATTGTCATTGTCGTAGGCATAGGCGTCCCGGTGTTGCAGGAAGAACTTCACCATCTCCACCGGAATCGCGAAGCCGAGCCCCTCGCCAAAGGTGAGTTTCATGTTGGTGACGCCCACGACCGCCCCGCTGAGATTAAAAAGTGGTCCGCCGGAATTGCCCGGATTGATCTGGGCGGTGGTCTGCAAATACAGATCTCCATTCACCTGACGTGCGGTCGTGCTGACGATGCCCTCGGTGACCGTCCGCTCGAGCCCTTGCGGACTGCCAATGGCAAAAACGCGGTCGCCCTGCGCCAGCGTATCGGCGTTGCCCAGCGGCACGGTCTTGAACTTGGGAGCGTCCTTGTCGTCGACCTTGAGCAGCGCGAGATCGCCAAACTTGTTCATCGCCACAATCCGCACGTCTTTGTAGCTCCGCCGCTCCAGCTGCCCGTCCTTCTGGTGGTACACCTCGATGGAGATCTTCGTCTCGCCCTCGATCACGTGGAAATTGGTAATCAGGAAACCGTCTTCATGGAGGAAGAAACCACTACCCAAACCACCTGGGGTCCGAACCTGCACGACGGCCTCGCCCAGGGAGGCCACTAGATCCCGCACGGATCGTTCCGCCTCTTGCCCGGTGGCCACAGCGTAAAGCGCGCCCGGATCAGTGGTGGGCGCCGGAACCGGAGCCGGGGTGGCCGTCGCTCCCCGGGTTGATGCCTTGGCCGGCACTTCCGGCTCGGAATCGGAACTGCGAACCAGCTTCACGATCTGATTCCCGGCCCGTCATGGACCGAGTATTCCTGGATGTTGAAAGTCAGTCCGAGGGGAGGGTCAGTCACGTTGGACATGCCTGGGACAATTCCTAATTCCCAATTCCTAATTCCTAACTAATGACCAATGTGGAAATGCAGACGTATGACCCGGTAGTGTGCGGAAAACAGCACTTAGCGCGCTCCGGTACAGGCATGCAGGACTTCTGGGTCTACTTGGCCAAGCAAAGCAGGCGACATCACCGTCTTTCATCTGCTGAGTTAACCGCATAGTCATGTTCGGGATTGGGAATTCGTTGGTCATTGGCAATTGGGAATTGGGCATTTAGCCCAAGTGGAGCTAACCTGACCGCGACGTTTGACGAGGACACTGGTGCATTCAGAGAAAGCAGACGTGAACCCGCCTACAGGCCGTGCTCGGTGCGCGCGATAATCTGGTCCTGGATTGACCGGCTGAGTTCAACGAAGAAAGCGCTGAACCCGGCGACCCGCACAATCAGGTCCCGGTAGTTCTGCGGGTGGGCCTGGGCATCGCGCAGCATCGCGGTATCCACGACGTTGAACTGGAGTTGAAAGCCCGGGTACTCGAAGTAGGTCCGGATCAGGGCCAGCAGCTTCCGTGCGCCCTCGATGCCGCGCAGGGCCGACGGATGGAGTTTCAGGTTGTGCAGGCCGCCGCGAATCCGGGTGTGGTCAACCTTGCCCGCCGAGAGCAGGACCGAGAGCGGACCATGGGTGTCGGTGCCGGGCTGGGGCGAGGTGACGCCGTCGCACAGCGATTCACCGGCGTAACGGCCGTCCGGGGTCGCCAGGCAGGCCTTGCCGAATGGCGTATGGGTGCTGATGGCCAGCATGGACGGGTCGTAGGGCTGGCCCAGGTAGTTCGCCTGTCGGGACACGTAGTCGCAGTAGGTCTCGAAAAGCTGCTGGTAGATTCCGTCCACCCGGTCGTCGTTGTTACCCCACTTAGGCGCGGCCAGGGCCCGGCGGCGCAGGTCGTCATGACCTTCCCAGTTGGCCCGGCAGGCCGCGCGCAACTCGTCGAGCGTGCATACCCGGTCGTCGTCCACCAGTTGCTTCACCGTGCTCAGGGCATTGGCCACGTTGACCAGGCCGGTGCTGAGCGTGGTCGGCGTTCCGTTGCAGACCGCGCCGCCGTCGTCGAGCGACAGGCCGCGTTCCACGCAGTCCCGAACGAGCACCGAAGAGTAGATGAGGTTGCAGGTCAGCCGGTGCGCGGCCATCGCGTAGTTCCAGTAACGCTGCCAGTTGCGGATAGCGCGCTCCAGGTGGAACAGGTAGGCCTCGACCAGTTCGGCATAGTTCCCGGGCACCGGGCTGGCGTCGAACCGGATTCCGGTGCGGGGGTCAACGCCGCCGTTCAGGGCCAGCTCGAACAACTTCATGTGGTTGATGAAGCCGGCCTGGACGATACCGTAGCTCATGCCTTCCAGGGTCGGCTCGGTGCAGCCGCCCATCGCCGCGTACTTGCGGATGGTGCCCAGCGGCAGGCCGCTCTTCTGCAGTTCGTGCTGCAGGTAGACCTTCAGGTTGAACCAGGCCGGGAAACCACAGCCGGTCTTGACGCACTCGACCCCCTTAAGCAGGAATTCCTCGCTCAGGGTGTCATCATACCAGATCGACAGCGTCGGCTGCGTCGTCTGGCAATTGATGGCGGCCTGCAGCACCAGCCGGGACAGTTCGTTGTCCGCGGGCCGGCCGTGCTCGTCGGTGCCGCCCAGTATCAGGTTCTGGTAGAGATTGCCCGAGCCCAGGCCTTCCCACGAGAACGAAGCCACGTACTCAATCTCGGTCATCTTGACGCGCAGGGCCTCGAGCAGTTCCAGTACCTCCGCATCCGTGGCCCGACCGGCCGTGCGGTCGCGCTGGTAGTAGGGATACATGTAGCGGTCGAACCGGCCCGGACTGTAGCCGAGTTGCGACCCCTCGATGTGCCCGGCCAGGTAAACAAACCAGAATGCCTGCAAAGCCTCGCGGAAGTCCCGGGGCGGGTCACCCGGCACCCGCGTGCACCGTTCCGCGATTTGGAGCAACTCTTGGCGCCGGGCCGGGTCTGGTTCGGCCGCGGCCAGTTCGCGTGCCCGGCGGCCGTAGTTCGCGGCCCAGCGCATTGTGGCCTCCAGCACCCGGATGCCTGCCCGCCAGAAAAAGACCTTCTCGGCCGAGCGGTAGTCGGTTACCTCCGCGTCGCGGATCTTCTCCTGCAGCCGCCGGATGATGCCGTTGAATCCCTGGGCAAGGGCGGTCTCGAAATCGAGCACGTACCGGCCTTCGGGCGCCGGGTCATGCGGCGCGGTATAGAGAATCGCCCGCCAGCCGTTCTCGATGTAGGCCGCGGCCTCATAGGTCTGCTTCCACAGGTCGTCGCCCACGTCCTGCATGCACTTGCCCGCCCAGTACTCGGCGGCGTCCCGGAGCCAGTGCTTGTCCTCGCGGGACAAGAGGAACTTCCCGGCAAAGAACTCGTACTCGCCGCTCGCGGCCATCTCCCGGGCCCGGGCGATGCCACCCCCGGTGCCGAGGTCGGTGACCTTGTCCTGGGCTTCCTGCTCTTCGCTGCGGAACTCCCGCAATATGTACTGGCAGGCGTAGTGGCAGTAGGGAATCGCGCCGCGCACGTACCGGGTCTTGCTGCCTACGAACGGCTCGAACGGCCGGACCACCGGCGTCAGGTTTTCGAGCGCGTAGGCGTGGCACTCGGCGCGTCGTTCCAGCACGTTCCGGCCGTCGGTTCGCCGGTGGGCCTCGGTGTACAGCCGCATGTACTCGGCGTCCACCACGAGCGGTTCGGCCAGGTAGCGCTCGCGCATGGCCTTTACCCGTGAAGTCGAGGGCGAACCCGCAACCTCGCGCGGCTCGAAATCCGTGGTTCCGGGACTAACGCTCACGTGTGCTGCCTCCGGTTACGGGCTGCTGCCGGCAACCGCCCGGGCTCTTGCACGACTGCTGCTTTTGTTCTAGTCATACTTCTACTCACCACAAGTGAGGTGGCCAAGCCAATTCTCCGCCAAGAGCAGGCAGAGTCAAGCAGAAGCTTACGGCTCGCGGCTGACGGCTCGGAATGGACAAAGTAGACGCCCGAGGCAATCGGCGGCGGGCTCGCCTCAGTCATATCGCCGGCCAAGCTCCAGAACGCGGCAGCGGCGATTGACCGCATCGGCATGGAGACCGAAGTCATCAAGACCACGGCCATCATTTCCGTCGTCATCGTGCTCGCCGTCGCGGGCCTCGCCTTCATCTGGGCGTAGCCCGGCGCGGGCTGCCGGCCGTCAGGCGGGACACTCTGCGGACCGATGCCCGAGCAGTGGTGTCTCGTCCGTGCTTGACTCCAGCCATCGAGCCTGCTACATTGACGCCTATGTCTGCACGGACTCGAACCCCACAGCGTGGACAACTCCGATGCGTGGTGATTGCGGATATCCGCAAGTCCAGACTGGTCGAGGCCTGGGCAGAGGCGTTCACCCGTGTCGAAATGAGTCTGGGCCAGGTTAATCGCAGGTTCGCCCCCGACATCCTGGTCGATTTCAAGCCCACAATTGGCGATGAATTCCAAGGTGTTCTGGCGACGCCGGTCAGGGCCTACGACATCTGCGCCATGCTCCGCTCAGTTGTTCCTCTGCCGCTCTACTTCGGCGTCGGGGTCGGAGCCGTTGACCGGCCTTTTACCACGGCGAGAGGCATGAGGGGCACGGCTTTCTATCGGGCGCGCCGAGCGATAGAGGCCTGCAAGAGACGGGGGCGGACGATCCTCGTTCAGTCGCACGACCGGGCAGAACGGTCCGACGTTGCCGTAAACGCTCTGCTACATGCAGCCGCGTCCATCGAAGCGCGCTGGACTCCACGCCAGCGAGAACTCCTGGGTTTCTACCGGCTGCACACTCATTACTCATTCCAGAAGCTCGGCAAGCGATTCCGGGTCACAAAGCAGGCCGTGTCTCAGATTCTGGCCGCTGCGGAATGGGACACGCTGGTCGAGGCGGAAGATTCCATTAGGGCGCTCCTTGGCAACGACGAGGCGCTGGCGCAGGTGGTCAAGCTCCAGGGCTTTACTTTTAGAAGTAAAGCTGTCAGGCTTTACCGTGATTGACGTCCCGACGTCGCTCCTGTACCTGGGTGCGGATGCGGTTGCCACCCTCGCCGGGCACGTAGTTGTGCGATGGGTTCTCCGACTCTGCCCGCTGCCGAATAACGAAGGATACCAGGGTTTGAGAAGGGCCGGCACGGTCATCGGGATACTGGAGCGGCTCTTCACGGTGACCCTTGTCATCCTCGGTCAGTACGCGGCGATCACCATACTCTTTGCCGCCAAGTCCATCGTCCGTTTCGGCGAGACCAAAGAGCGTCATTTCGCGGAATACTACCTCATCGGTACGCTGGCCAGCATCCTTTTCGCGCTCCTGACTGCTCAGGCTGCGCTCAAGCTCGCGACGCTTCTGCGACTCTAAGAACGGCCGGGTGCCGCGGCCTCGGCCATCGGCGGCGGGCTGGCCTCGGTTATCTCGCCGGCCAAGCTCCAGAACGCGGCGGCGGCGATTGACCGAATCGGCATGGAGACCGAAGTCATCAAAACCACGGCCATCATCTCCATAGTCATCGTGCTCGCGGTCGCCGGTCTCGCCTTCATCTGGGCGTAGCCCGGCGCTGTCTGCCGGGAGTCAGGCGTGAATGTCGGGCAACCGGCAGCAGATTGAACCGCCAAGAACGCCAAGGCTGTCATTCCGACCGGAGCGAAGCGGAGTGGAGGAATCTCTCAGCTACTGGTTACTGTTCACTGGGAACTGGACACTGCGCGCATCCTGCGCGCCGCCGTCAGCCGTGAGCCGAACATCGGGGAGCCGTCCGCGCGGCGGGCCGGCAGGGACGTTATTCGGGGTCTTGCAACGCGGGGCGGGCAGGTGTAGAATTAGATAGTCGGGTGTGGAGCCCAAATGGTAGCCTTAACCCCACAGTGGGCAGGCTTGCCGGGCACGCACCCGGCATTTCTGTCCTCCGGCCCGGACACACTGCCAACTGCAACCCGACGCCGAGTCGCCCGCTCAGGCTAATCGACACTCGTCACTCGTCAGTCGGAAATAGCGGGACCCGTCTCAACGGCACCCGCGCGTCGGCCCGGCGGGGGTTCAGTCGCGACCCCGCTTCTCGCTGTAAACCTAGCAGGAGCAGACCCGAAAGAGCGGGAGTCTGGTAGCGAACCCCACTTCGCCGAACACTTCCACGTGAGAGTTCTCCGGGCAGGCGCGTACCTGCTCTCTCACGAATTCGTCGTCCGCGAAGGAGATGATACCTACCCTTGTTCTTGTGGGTGTGCGCGGGTTCCGTACACTGCTGTGAAGTCTGCTGAGCATCGAGACCTTCCCAGCGAGGATCTCGGCACTCTGGCGTCCGGCCTTGCAGTCATAGAATTCGCCTTGGTCGCAACACCTCGCCCAGAAGCAGACGTCTAAGAGACCGTTTCCAAATGGGCGTCCATTGATGTGGACCTCCACGTCTCCGCTCTCGCGAAGGTGGTTTCCGGAGCCAGGGTATTTGCCGAACACCCGCCTGGCAGCCACGAGTTCCAGAACGCGCGCCCGACGTCGGTCGATGAGATTCGAGTCTTCTGTGGCATACAGCGCATCGAGCCCGCGTTCCAGCATGCCAAGGACAGTGCCGTCTCGGTCGGTGGCAAACGGACTGGGCCAGCCCTTGGTCTTGGCTGTCAGGTAGTCTTGGGATTTGTGGCAGTAGACCAAGATCATACAGGCCTGTTTCCACAGAGCGGGGAAGTTCGCGAGTAACGTCTCAGCTACATCCCTAGCCGGTTCCAATCCTCGCTGGTTTCGCGGGGTCGGGACCAGCGCTATTGTTGGACCGGAGTCGGGCATTCGGGCGGAGGGGGCGGGACGGGCACCGTCAGCATGGGCAGGTATAACGGAGGGAAACCAAGTCGTTGGCTCAGGTCGGCTATGGTCTGCCGTAGGTAGGGCCACACGACGAGTAGTCCGCCGGCCGCGACGAACGCCCCGAAATGCTCCTTCGGCATCGACGTTCCGAGCGCGAACTCCGCCGTGGCGTAGATGTCGAAGAAGAAGGCATTCTTGTTTGTCTCAATCATTGAATCAAACGGGGCGGTGAAGATCCGGTAGGTGACTACTGCGGCGCACTCCGACGCGGCCTCGACCATGTGTTCGACCTCGAATGGCGGCATGATCAATGGGGCTGTGGCATCGAGAATTGGTGTCCGACGTCCCACGACGTGAGAGAGGAAAAGCCTCTGCAGTTGTACGGGGTGCGTTTCGCTAGGCTGCGAGGACATATCGTAAGGAAACGGTCTTCGTGTCGGACGTTGCTTGTTCTCCGGTGTCGGAGTGGCGGCGTTGGGACACGAACCCCTTGGCCTCGAGAGTCTCGGCGAATTGTCGCCCCGCAGCGTAGAGCCAGTGTGTCACCTCGACCGAGTCATCGGAGGTGCAGTCGCCAAGAGCCAGCATGACGTCGACGATCTGCGTGATGGTGCTGAGCTCAGTCGCTGAAAGAACGCGGAGGTTCGCCTTCGCCGCGCGGAGCATTGGGGCCACTTTTGTGAAGAAGTGGGACAGCACTGGGGGGAGCGACTCGACGGGGCTCGATGGTGGAGTGACCGGGGGATGCGCATCAAGCGCGGCGGTGACGCTCTCCGAGTAGTCGCGGGGGGTGGTGCTATCCAATAACTTAAGGAGGCGATGGCTGTACCCTTGGACGAATCGGTCGAACTGCTCCTCAACCAGCCCCAGGTTGGGGACTGGCGCACGACGTACCTCCCACTTCAGGCTGTCAGCCGGCCCCAAATCGGGGCAATTGGACGTGAGCGTACGTAGAAGGGCATCGGATACCTGGTTGGGTTCGAATCTGACGGTATCTAGCACAATACCTCCTTGGGCGACACGGACGCCCTCAGGTCCTCGGGTGGCCTCCAAAGCTCAGATTACAGAAGGGTCGGATGTTGTGAAACAGATGATGTTAGCCGCTCCGGAGTGACGTGTCAATAGGCCGTGTCGACCGGGGCAGACCCCGTCCGGACGTAGATAAGTTGCGGTGTTTCGGGTAGTAAGAGGCAATTGACCAAGAATACGTAAGGGTTTTCCGGAATAATTAGGATTATCGCGTGGAAGGGGGTAGGGTAAGAGTTGCTGTGTCCAATTAGCGGGGATTTCGGCGGGATTTGCGGGGATTTCTGGGGTCCTCCGGAAAACCCCGGAGAATTAGGAAAACGTAAAGGGGGCAAGGACGAAACGAGCGCAACTCTGCCCAACTAAGAAGGTTTCCGGAGAAACTCGCGGGGGTCTGCGGGGTTTACATGGATGCCGTCCGCATCTCCCGGGAAACCCCCGGGATCCGAATTCGACGAGGCACGCTCGGGCCGGAAAGTCAAGGAGATGGGGCGGCGTGGGTCCACAGGCGGCGTGGGTTTGCCTTGACTGCTCGTGCGGGTCGTCGCAGTGCTAGCCGAGTTCGCGCAGGACTATCCGCGCCGCGCCTTGCCATCGCTCAGGAATGTCGGGAGCGCCCTCGCCACCCGGACTCTAATAGGTGACTGTCCCTGATTTCTCTGATTTCTCCCGTGCTTTGGGATTTAGGATTTGGGATTTGAAATTTCCCGCTCCGAGCGGGCCTGACGGCAGCGGAGACGCAAGGTGACAGGGGTTAGGGGTCGGGGTCAGGGTCTGGGGTTCGGATTCGGAACCCGGCTCAACGGCACCCGCGCGTCGGCCCGGCAGGGGTCGTCGCGTCCCCGTCTCTCCCCAGTGCGCCTCACGGTCATCTCCCGGCATCGTACCAGAACTTCCGGCCGAAATCCTTCTCCTTGAACGCCCGGTGACCCTGAAGCACCATCCTCGGCAGATTCCTGAAGTAGTACCAGTCCCCGAGCCGGTCAAACGCCCGTGTTGACGTGACCACGTAGTCGCTCGTGAGAATCTTGAACTTCCGGCCTGTCCGTCGGCCAAGGGTCTTGAGGCCCAAGGCAAACTTCGAATCCTCAGCACAGTAGAGCGACTCGTCGAACCCGCCCATCACCTCGAACGTCTGCTTCTCGGTGAATATCAGGCCACCCATGACGCCAAGCAGCCATCGGGCCGGAACCGCGGTGATGCAGTAGGTGCATGCGAGGCCGAGCGACATCCGGTCGAATCTTATCATCGTACCGCCGCCGATGCACTTGGGGGAAGCCATCGCGGCCTCAATGGCGGTGAACATGCCCGGGGTTACCCGGCTGTCCGCGTCCAGAAACCCGACAATCCTGCCGTTTGCCGCCTGTGCGCCCCGGTTCCGCACTGAGGCAATGCGGCGCTGCTCCTCAGTGACGACGCGCGCGCCCAGACTCAACGCGACCCTTGCCGTCTTGTCGGTGCAGCAGTTGTCCACGACAATGACCTCGATTGATGACGGGTTGTGGTGAGCTTCTCTGGCCTTCATCACTGATTCCAGGGTTCGGCCGATGTACTGTTCCTCATTATGCGCCGGGATTACCAGCGAGAGTGCGGGCGTGACGCCAGCCTCTATCATCGCGAACATGCTAGTCGTCCGGATGGGTCATGTCAAATGCGCACGGGCCGGAATGTCAAGGAGGCGGGGCGGGGCGGCAGCGGCTCACCGCTGTTCGTGCTCGCCGTCGCGGGCCTCGCCTTCATCTGGGCGTAGCCCGGCGCGGGCTGCCGGCCGTCAGGCGGGAAGCCGCAAGCTGTCGGGGCAATCGGGAATCGGACTTGGGGGTTGGGGGCTAGGGGTTAGGGGTCGGGGGTTGGGAGTCTCCCGCGCTCTGCGCGGGCGCTGTTAGCCGTTAGCTGTGAGCTGTCGGCTGTCTACCGCCAGCCGTGAGCCGAACATCGGGGAGCCGTCCGCGCGTCGGCCCGGCAGGGGGTCATATCGTGCCCCCGCTTCTGTCCGAGCCTCTTGACACGCTTCCGACCGGAAATCGGGGAAGCCTCCCGCGTTTCCCCCAGAGTGAATCGCAAGGCAAGGCTTCCTTTGGACTCACTGCAGCATTGCGCGCCTCGCTTGGCTTCCGGTCGAAGTCGGATGCGCGCCCGGTTCAGTCTACGGGCGCTTCGTCTGGTTGGCAGCGGATGTCGCAGTAGCAGAACCCGGTCTCGGCCCTTTTCTTCTGTTCCTTCAGCCATCCGGCCAGACCAATCCGCCTCAGCCGCTCGCCATCGGCAATCAGCGTCACATAGCTCTTGGCCAGCCTCTTGATCCGATGGCACGGCCAGTCCGGACAAGAGACGCAGATGTCGATCTTCCGCTTCCGTGCGCACTTGCGGATGTCGCAGAACGGCGGCCCG
>JAPLUO010000245.1 GCA_026397595.1 Caldifarciminota bacterium | reverse complement strand
CTATTACGGAGAGCATGAAATACTGGACAGTTCTTGATGTCACCCTGAGTATCCTTATACCCTGTCACCCTGAGCGCAGCGAAGATTCTTCGGCGTCGAACGCCTCAGAATGACAAACATTTCCTGCTCTCATTAGTAACTCCTGACTGCTAACTGCTAACTGCTAACTGCTAACTACTTCCTACCTCGCCACCACGGCCTCTCGGATTGCCTGCGCTTGAGCTTGTGCTTGCGCGGGCTGTCAGCTTACCTGCAGTATGAAGCCGCGGAGGTATTCGGACTCGGGCATGGAAAGCAGAACCGGGTGGTCGGGACCTTGAGTGGTACGGTCGAGAATCGTGAACTCGCGGCCGACGTCCTGCGCCGAGGCCACAAGCATGTCGAGCATGTCCTGCCAGAAAAGGTAGTGGGAACAGGATGACGAGACGAGTATCCCGCCCGGCGGCAGCAGCTTCATAGCCAGCGCGTTAATCTGCCGATACCCGCGCATGCCGGCATCTCTGTCTTTCTGCGCCTTGATGAACGCGGGCGGGTCAAGGTTGATGAGGTCGAACCGCCGACCCTGCGCGTCTAGTTCAGTCAGAGCCGTGAACGCGTTGTCGGTGGCGAACGTACACTTGTCCGCAACACCGTTCAAGACCGAGTTGTCGGTGGCGATGGTCGCGGCCGCGGCCGAGGCGTCAACCGCGTGTACACTTTCCGCGCCGCCCAGCGCCGCGTTGATGGCGAACGAGCCGGTGTACGAGAAGACGTCGAGCACCTTGCGCCCGGCCGAGAGCTGCCTGACCTTGCGCCGGGTCAGACGGTGGTCGAAGTAGTACCCGGTCTTCTGGCCGCCGGTCGTGTCAACATAGAACTTCGCCCCGCTCTCGGAAATCACAATCCGCGGCTCTGGCGTGCCGAACAACACTCCGGCGCGCCGGGGCAGACCTTCCGGGTCGCGCAGCCGGAAGTCGTTCTTCTCGATGACCGAGGCGACGTCGAACACCTCGCGCAATGCGGCGACGACCAGCTCGTGCCGCATGTCCAGGCCCAGCGAGTAGGTCTGGACCACGAAGTGGCTGCCGTACTTATCTATCACCAGCCCGGGTACCCGGTCGCTCTCGCTGAACATCAGCCGGAAGTCGTCCTCTCCCGGCAGCATCGCCTTCCGGTATTGCAGCGCCGCCTCAATCCGCCGCCGGATGAGCGGGACATCCAGCTCTTCGTTCTGCTCCGAGTAGAGCCGGACGCGGATGAGCGAGTGCGGATTGTAGATGCCGGAACCGAGCAGCCGCTTCCGGTCAAAGACCTGAACCGTGTCGCCGGGCCCGGGATTGCCTTCGGTCTCGGTGACTTCGTTGGAGAAGACCCAGGCATGCTGGCCCCGGCTCTTCTTGCGGGAAACGACTACCAGCTTGTCAGGCATCCAGTCAGACCCCGGTTCCCATTCATCTCTTGGAGTGCGTGCGGCGCCGAGCTGCCGCCTTTCCGGAAAAGCGGGAGCTACGCTCCCGCACTCCAAAGCACCCGCTACTCGTCACTCGTTACTCGCCACGGGTTTCGCATCGAGAATCGTCAGTCGTCCGAAGTCGTCGAGGGTGTAGAGGAGGCGGCTGGTCAGGCGCGTGTCAATCTGGATTCCCCGATCGGCTGCGTGCAGGGTGAGTCCCGGCCGGCCGGCTACGGTCCAGCCGTCGTCGCCGAACCGGAGTTCGGTCGGCCCGGTTGCGAACACGGGCTGCGGGTTGCCTTCGCCGAACGGCGCGAGCCTGACTAGCCCGGGGTCGAACTCGGCCAGGGGCAGGAACGCGTCGGCACGCACCCCGTTCTCGGGCTGGACCCGACCCGTGAAGTGCTCGTGCGCGTAGGCTTCGGCGCAGCGAATGAACTCCTCGACGAACTCGTCTTTCATCGAGAACCCGGCCGCCTTCTTATGCCCACCGTAATCGATAAAGAAGCGGCTGCACGCCGAGAGCACGTCCATCAGGCTGAGCCCCTCGACACCGCGTCCTTCCCCGACCCAGGCGTCGCCGCGCCAGCCCATCACAATCGCGGGCAACTGGTACTTGTCCTTGAGGCGCATGGCGCAGAACCCTAGCGCGCGCAGCGATAGTTCCCGGGAACGGGCGAACACGATACCGTCACCGACCGAAAGGTGCTCCTGGGCGAGTTCATAAGTCTGCTCGGCCTGCTGGTGCCACTCCTCCCGGCGGCGGGCCAGTTCCACGACCCACGTGCGCGCTTCATCTGCTGTCGACGTCAGGAACTTCTGCACGCCTTCGTTGCCGTTAGCCGAGGCAAACAACGGGAGCAGCTCGGTGACGAAGCGATGGACCGTCAGTTTCTCCCCCGCGTTCAGGTACTCGAATACAGCGCGCACCGCCGGGACCGGAATCGTCCTGAGCTTGCGCAGGCCGGCGGTGACTATGGTCCGGTTCTCGCCGGTCAAGGGCACGCGGTCGGCCAGCGTGCCGAGTACGGCCATCGCGAATTGCTGCGGCTGGACCGAGATGAACTCGTCCGGGGACAAGCCCAGCACTTCGCGGGCGACGCCCATTGCCAGCTTCAGCGCCACGCCGGCACCGGCCAACCCGCGATATGGGTACTTCGAGTCCGGCCGCTTGGGGTCAACGTTGGCGACCGAGTCCGGCATCGGCTCGGTCACTTCGTGATGGTCGGTCACCACGACGTCAATGCCTCTCGAGTGCAGGAACTCAACCTGCTGGCGGTTGGTGATGCCGCAGTCAACGGTAATCACGAGGCTCACGCCTTCGCTGCCGAACCCGGCGGCCAGCTCGCCGTTCAACCCGTGCTTCTCCTTGCCCTTCTGGGGAATGTAGTATCGCACCTTCGCCTGCAGGTCGGTCAGCATCCGGTACAGAATCACGACCGACGTGATGCCGTCGAGGTCGTCGTGACCCCAGATGAGAATCCCTTCGCGCCCGTCAATGGCCCGGCGGATTCGCGCCACCGCCGGCGCGAAGTCGGGCAGCAGTTCGGGCGGATGGAGATGGCTGATTTCCGGCTCCAGCCAGCGCCGCGCCGCGTCGGCTTCCCGCACGCCGCGCAGCCAAAGCAGCCGCGCGGTCAGGTTGGTGATACCGGCTTCCGCGGCCAACTGCGCAACCGCCGGTTCGTCAACCTCGCGTAGGGGCCACATGTCAAAAGGAAGGACTAAGTTCAAAGGAGAAATGACAAAGGGCGGATTTCGGAGAGGGAATTCCGACTTCGAGGTTGGTCATTGAATGTCCATTCTACCGCCGCACCGCTACCAGTCAAACCGCACCCGGGACGTTCGCGGCCAGGTGCCCGGTTGTCCAGCCGACGGGGTGTTGGCTGCCAGGACAGGATTCTTGACCGGTCCGGAGGACATGGGTAGTATTCAGGCAGACGATCATGACGACAAGCCGAACCACGCATCCAAGGAGGCAACGATGTGGACTATCAAGGTAAGCCGCAAGTTCAGCGCCGCGCACCAGATTCACGGTATCGGCGGCAAGTGCGAGGGCATCCACGGCCACAATTACCGGGTTGAAGTGGAAATCAGCGCCCGGAAGCTAGCCAAGCCGGGCATGATTGCTGATTTCATCGAGGTCGGGAAGAAGCTGACGAGTATCCTGCCCGACCACAAGATGCTGAACGAGGTCTATTCCTTCAACCCGACTTCGGAGAACCTGGCCCGGCAACTCTTTGACGATATGGCGAAGTTCTACCCGGTCAGCAAGGTGACCGTTTGGGAAACCGAAGAGTCGTGCGCCGAGTACTCGGCCGGCTAGTCGAGCACCAGCAGCCTGCGGACGGTCCCCGACCTAGTCCCTAATCCTTCGTCCTTCGTCCTTCCCGCGAGGCTGACGAAGTAAGTACCCGGCGTGAGCTCGAGCCTCTCTGTCGCCCGCCCGCGGGCGAGAACCCGCCGGCCCGAGCCATCAAAGACGCTGGCCTGCTCTATCCAGGATGGCAGCCCAACGCCACGCCGCAGAATGATAGTCCGGTCTTTCGTGGTGTACGGTTCACGGTTCACGGTTTGCGGTGCACGGTTCGCGGCATACATCCCAGCCAGATCCACTGCCCGCTTGGCATTGATGAGTCCGTAGCCGTACTGCATGTCCCGGCCGGGCAGTCCCATGTCAATCGCCGAGGCGTCGAGAACCGCCCTGACCTGGTCCGCACTCAGGCCATAGTCTTTCGCCAACACCAATGCAGCCACGCCACACACCTGCGGCGCGGCCATCGAGGTGCCGTCCGCCTGCCCGTACAAGCCGCCCGGCACGCACGAGATGATGCTTACGCCGGGCGCGACCACTTCCTGCTCCGGTCCGAAGTTCGAGAAGTACGCGAGGCGCGAGTCGGTCGAGCTTGCGCCGACGGCGACGCACTGGCTCAGCGCCGCCGGATACCCGACCGCTTGCTGGCCGTCGTTGCCCGACGCGGCGACGAGCAGCACCCCGGCTTGCGCCGCGTACTGACATGCCTCCTCCATCGGCGTAGACGACGAAGACGAGGTCAGGCTCATGTTGATTATCCTCGCCCCGTGGTCTGCCGCCCACCTGACTCCGGATGCGACAACATCGGTGGTGCCCGAGCCGGAATCGTTCAGCACCCGCACCGCCAGCAGTTGCACGAGCGACCAGCCCGCGATCCCCTCGTTGTTGTTCCGGGTCGCGGCGATTATGCCCGCGACGTGTGTGCCGTGGAATGACTCCGAAATGTTGGTGTTATCCGGCCTCGGGTCTTCGTCATTGCCGATGAAGTCATAGCCCAACTGGCCTTGTACGAAGTCAGCGGCGAGGTCCGGATGCTGCCAGTCGCAGCCGTTGTCTACGACCGCGACTTTCACGTCCATGGTTCCGCCGACAATATCCCAGGCCTGGTCTCCGTACATCACCCACTTGTCCCACTGGTAAGGAAGAAAGTAGGGGTCGTTCGGCAGCGTCGTGGCGAAGACCCGCACGTCCGGCTCAAAGTACCGGATGCCGCCGGTCCCGAGCGCCGACGCGGCCAACCGCTGATCGCGCGCTTCGTCGCCTTCGGGGAAATCCGCGACGATGAAGCAGCCGCCGCTCTGGTCCACACGGACCACGCTGCCGCCCTGCTGCTGGACCCATGCGCCGGCCGCATTCACGGCCCCGGCCTCGAACCCGACCACGAACCTGCCCGGAACCCGGTCCGCAAGGGGACTGTCCCCGGATGGGGACTGTCCCCAAAGCCGGTGCTCTCCGGCCGTCGACTGCCCCCGAACCGCGTTCCCGGCAATCTCTGCCTGCATCTGCCTGACAGCATCGAGCTCGGCCGACCCGACCGGCTTGAGTTCCGGCCGCGGGAAAAGAGCGAGAAGCATCAATATTATGTTCATGTTAGTCTACTCCAGGACAAACCTTGCCCAGCATTTCACTACCGCGTTGCCGGCGTTGACAAAGACGATATAGTAGCCACCGGTCGCGGGAACCGCCTGCCGCATACTCGTCTGCGTAAAGTTGTCGCGCTGGAACAGGGCGGTGTACGCCTGGTTCGCAACGTACTTCTGGTAGTTGTCGTTGTCCAGCCACATGAAGCTCGAGAGCGTTCCGCCGGAAGCGACCTGCGCGTCACCGGACAGCGTATCCCCGGCCTGGGCGTCGAACTGCACCGCCTCCCGGCTCTGTGCCGCCACGTCCAACTCGCCGTGGTACACGCTCTTTTGCCCGACGGCGGCAATCTGGACCGCAATCGTATCACTGTAGCCCTTGTTCTGAGAAAGATCATAGGCGATGCAGCTCAGCTTGTGCCAGCTTCGTTCGGCCTGGCCCGAGGCGTCCCAACTCCCGGAATAGGGCGATGAACTGTCGGCGCCGACAAGCGCGCCGTCGG
Organism: Caldifarciminota bacterium; assembly: GCA_026397595.1. Taxonomy (GTDB): domain Bacteria; phylum Hydrothermota; class Tepidihabitantia; order Tepidihabitantales; family Tepidihabitantaceae; genus UBA2258. The sequence goes on along the minus strand of JAPLUO010000245.1, from coordinate 532 downwards.
CGTAGAATTCGACCCGTCCGATTCCGCCACTGTCGGTCGCGTTCGCTGTTATCGACACCAGGCCGTTGACCAGCCCGGAATCGGCCGGGCTCGTAATCTGGCATGTCGGCGGCGTCTTATCAGTGCCGAGCAGGATGTTCAGCAGATCACAACCGGCGAACACCGCCACCGCTGCCAGCCCGGCCAGGACCAGCAGCGCCCGCCTTCGGTCTTCGGTCTTCGGTCTTCGGTCTTTCCTATATCTCATGTTCTTTCCCCAGTTCGGGTATCACCACTTCGCGCACGCCCAATGCTTTCAAAGGCTCAACGAGCGCCTCGGCTGCTTCCAATTCCGCATGGACTATGAAGACCTTCTTCAGCCGGGGCACGTTCATGCCCCTGACGTACTGGATGAGGCCGTCGTGGTCCGCATGTGCGCTGAACTCATCCATCACCTCGACCTCGGCCCGCAGCGCATACTCCTCGCCGTAGATCCGCACGACCGGCTGTCGCTCCGCAATCCGGCGCCCAAGCGTATTCTCAGCCTGGAATG
>JAPLUO010000134.1 GCA_026397595.1 Caldifarciminota bacterium | reverse complement strand
GGCGCCCAAGTCCCGCCGCCAGCGACTCCAGAAACTCCGCGAACTGATCAATGCTGCGTCGCCATAGCTTCTGATTCCATTGCATGTGACCATTATAGCATCTCAACCAAGACTTTCAATACCTAACATAGTAATACTAGGACCGAGTCGGTCTCGCAATCGACAATCGCAAGAGAGGAGGCCGTGTCGTTCTGGGATGTGTAGTAGAGTTTGTTCCTGGCCGGGTAGTACATCGCTGCCCATGGCGTCATCGGGGAGGACAGCGTGTCAATCACCCGGTTCGTTGCGCCGTCGATGGTTAGACCGAAACCGCACTCGGGCAGAAAGACATACAGCCGGTCCTGCCTGCTGTTATAGCACCAGGGGGAGAATTCACCGGGGAGTTGCAGCGAATCAACGATCCGTCCCGTGGCGCAGTCCAGTTGATAGACACGGTTCGCGCCATGGGTCAGGCAGTAAAGAACGCGGCGGCCTGCGGCCAGGCATGGCTCTGTCATACCCGGCAGGCGGCAGCCCGTCACGCACTCGCGCGTAACAGCGTCAACCTCCACGACGCCGGAGGCGCCACCGACGTAGACTCTCCGGCCGGTCGAGTCGTATGCCAGAAACGACGGGACCGGCGTCGTCGCCAACGTGTCTAGGTACGCGATTGTCCGCGCCAGCCTCTGTCCGGAAACGAGAGTCACCGTGAGCAGGAAGAATGCAATGGATTGACGCACAGAGCCTTCTACCTAAATTCTAGGCGCGGCGCGAGGCGAGTCAACCCTCGGCGCTTGCCGCTCACGCGGGCGCGTTGACGAGCGGGGGTTCCTGGCGGAGCGGGATGCGGAAGCGAAACTCGGCCCACTTGCCCGGTTCCGAGTCCGCCGCAATCTCGCCGCCGTGCCTCAAGATTATCTGGCGCGAGATGTAGAGGCCGAGGCCGGAGCCGGTCACACCCTTGTGTTCGGGGTGGTTGAGCCGCTGGAACCGAGCGAAAAGTTTCTGCTTCTGCTCGGGCGCGAACCCGACGCCGTCGTTGCGCACCGAGAAGAGGGCCCAGTACTGGCGAACGCGCTCGCCAGAGTCGGCGTAATCGAAGAAGCTCCGGCGGACGAGCCGGACCAGGATTTTCGAGTTCTCGCGGCCATACTTGACCGCGTTGCCGAGCAGGTTGTTGAAGACAACCTTGAGCAGCGTTGCGTCGCACGGCGCGACCAGGTATTCAAGGTCCGTTTCGATAGTCATGCCCCGGGCTTTGGCAGCCGGGGCCTGGATTTCCATCATCGGGCGGATGACCTCCTCGACGAGGTCGACCGCCGGGCCCGGGTGGAATCGGAGCTCGCCGGTCTCAATCTGGGAGAGGTCGAGGTAGTCGCGCACCAGGTTGATCAGGTAGTTGGAGTTGGCAATCATCCGCTGGACCTTTTCGGACTGCTGGGCCGTCAACTTGCCGACGTAGCCCTCGGTCAGTGTCTGGCCAATGGTCGCAATCGACGCCAGCGGGGCCTTAAGCTCGTGCGCGACGAAGTAGAGTATCTGGGCGTAGTTGTGCTTGGCCTGGGCCAGGTCGTCGATGTATTTGACCTTCTCGACCGCGAGTGAGAGCGAGTCGGCGACCGCGAGGAAGGAGTCAACGTGGCTGGGCTGGTAGGTGTCGGGATGGCGCGAACTGAAGAAGAGCAGGCCGATGGCGCGGTTGCCGGCGCGCAGCGGGCAGGTGAAGTTGGACATCACGCCGTCTTTCAGGATGTCCTGGGTGGCGCGGGAATCGGGATGGGCGGCAAGGTGGCGTTCGAGGTTGTTGATGATGCGCGGCTGGCCGGCGCGGAGGATAGGTTCGAGCGACGAACCCTTGAGCTCGGCCCAGTACCCTTTGTCAACGCGCTTCACCTCGGTTTCGCTGCGCACCCAGCGCGAAACGACAAGGCCATTTTCTTCATTGTAGAAGGCGACCGACATCCGGTCGAACGGGATGATGTGGCGCATCGTGTCGTAGACGACGTCGAGCACCTCGAACAGCGACTTGCCTGAAAACCAGAGGTGTTTCAGGTCCTCCATGACCATCTGGACCGCGGCCTCGTGCAGCCGGCCGGTCAGGTCATCCTGGATATGCGTTTCTGATTCGCTCATCGGTATCCTTCACTGTGGGTCGCTGCCATACAAGATAGCCATTTCCGCACATGAGTCAACCGGCCAATCCTCCCCCAAGAACCGAGATAGGATTAACCACAGAGACCACGGAGAGCACAGCGCGGCCTCGGAGGCCGCAGCCAAATCCGATGTAACCACAGATGAGCGCAGACGGACGCAGATGACACGAAATGTCACCCCGACGCCGAGGAGGGGTCTCGGCCGACGAGGTCAGAAGCGAGAATGGCGGACGCGGAGAGGACTATCCACA
>JAPLUO010000479.1 GCA_026397595.1 Caldifarciminota bacterium | reverse complement strand
GAAGACCGTCGTCAAGTGCCACCCGCGGCGACGCAATGCTCGGGCTCGGGTCGGGACTCAATCTGTGTTCATCTGCGTTCATCTGTGGTTCCATTGGATTTGGTTGCGGCCTTCGAGGCCGCGCTATGTAATCTGTGGATGGTCTCGCTTCCTTGAGTGCCTCGCAGATGGCGAGCGTCGAAAGCCCGAAGGCAACTCCGGTCTCAAGCGTCGTCTTCGCCTTCACGAACCTGACCATCTCCTGCAGGATGAGCGCGTCCTCGCGCGGCACGCCGCCCGTGACCTTCCGCTCCCTGCCCGCAAGGTCAACGTACTTTCCGGTGCGGTAGATGTCTTCCAGTACGGGATTCACTCTGTCTTGAGTATAGACACCAGTCCCGGCTTGTCCATAACGCGGGCGGTTCGCCAAAGCCCCGCAGCAGTACCTCTCGCAGCAGCGTCCAAAGCGGTCTGGTCGTTCCGAGCAAACATGCCCCGGAACTCCCTCTGTTCCTGTTCTGCTTACCGGACTACCGGCACAATCACGAGACCCTGTTCGCCGCGCACCACCTGCCAGGAATCGTGTTCCTTCAGCCTGCCGCTCAGAATCAGCCCGCTCAAAGGGGCTTGCATGAGGAAGGGGTCAAGGGATCTAGGATTCGAGGATTCGAGTGGCCGGCACTGGACCCCTTGAATCCTCTCCTCGCAGTTCCTCCGAAATCGCGTCCAGCATCGGCCGCAGGATTCTTCTCGCGTCCTCCTCACTCAGCGGCTGAAAGACAATCTGCTCGTCAACCCGGTTGATGAGCTCGGCCCGGAACCGCGCCTTGCCTTCGGCCGGACATTGAGGAAATGTTCCTCGCGGGTTCGTGGTTCACGATAATGAACCGCGCGACATGGTCGGAGTCCGGTTCGCATCACAAGACGGCTACGCGGGACCGGGGAACGAAAAGCTGAGGCCCGCACTGGACAATGGCAACTGGACACTCGCGGCCCGTGGCCGCGGCGCTCAGTTCGGACTTCGGCGTTTGGCGTTTCGATGGCGTCAGGAATCTCTTATTGCGTCGCCGGGACCTTCCCGTGAACTGGCAATCGTGACTCGCCAGTTCCAGCGATCCAATCCGACTACAGCCTTCGGATTCCCCTGCGACCGCTGGAGTTGACTCCGGCATCCGCATGCAGCATACTCATGACGAGGATTCGTGAGAGCATACGAGCTACCGGCCAAGATCACTCCCGAGGGCAACCTCGAACTGCCCGAGCGACTGCGTCGACTGTTGCCCGCGGGCAGGGCGGCGCGCGTGATTGTACTGATTCCGGACCCGGTCGACGCTGACGAACAGAGCGCCTGGGAACGGCTGACCGCGGACCAGTTCTGCTCCGGCTACGCCGCGGCCGATGCAGTGTACGACCGGCCCTGAGCGATGGCCTCGTACGCGGCCGGCGATGTTGTCCTACTGGAGTTTCCATTCACAGGCACCGCTGGGTCGAAGCGACGCCCGGCGCTGATTCTGCTCGATACCGGCGACGACGATATTGTAGTGGCCCGCGTCACCGGCCAGCTCTCGGCTGCGCCGCAGGATGTCACGCTGGACGAATGGCAGCAGGCCGGGCTGCTGCTGCCGTCGGTAGTCCGGCTCCACAAAATCGCCACGCTGCAGCGGAGGCTGGTGGACAAGAAGCTGGGCAGGCTTACGCCCGGCGACTGGTCGCGTGTCGTCCTGATACTCCGGCAGGTCTGCCGGTCCCTCTAGTCCGCCCCACCATCCGCCACTGCCAACCGCAAACCGACGCGCAGCGTCGCCCTGACGCCTGCGGAAGGGTCTCGTCTGGTCACTGGAAACTCGCGCCGAAGGCGCGGTCGGAGCCCGATTCGCATCACAAGACGGCTACGCGAGAGCGGGGAGCGGAAAGCGGAAGCCCGCACTGGGCAATGGCAACTGGCAGCCGGACACTCGCGGCCCGTGCTGCAGCTAGTCTAGAATCTGGAATCCACGATCTGGAATGACGTTGCGTCAGGAATCGTCAGCACGTCTCGAGGGTGTTCCAGCGGCCAGTGGCTCTGTCAGTCTAGATAGCCTGCACCGACATCGAACGCCTGCTCGACCGTCCCAAACCAGGAGCCATGAGGGTAGATGCACGGCTCGTAGCGCTCATTGCTGTACGTGTAGAACGCGAGGTTCCACCGTTCCAAGTCAAAGTGGCGCAGTCTGACAAGGTGAGTCGGCGTGTTCCGAAAGCCCTCAATGTACTCCTCCAGTGGCACGCGGCACATCCTGGCCAGTTGTTCACTGTCCGGCGGGGGCTCCTTGTAGGCGTCAATGTAGCACAGGGCACCGCGGAACCTCACGTCAATCCTCGTGAACTTGCCGGCATAGTGCTTCTGGGCATGGTCGAGGATTCGCTGGCGAGTAATGTACTGCGTCGTGGCAGAGATCGGCCTGCCGCCGGACAGCGGGTCGAACACCCAGGTTCTCCCGCGCGTCACTCGGCCTTTCGCCATGTCAGTTCTCCTTTCCGGAATACCTATGCACCAACGATACGAACAGACGCTCCGCTTGCCGCAGGACTCCGCGGTCCCGGCGATGCAGGCAGATCACATCAGCTCGAAGAACGACTCTCTGCCCAGATGCCGGCAGAACTGACGGGCGAGCTCAGCCAGGGACCCGGGCGAGCCAACGGCAATCCAATCGTCGATTCCGCCCATACAGCACCAGCGCTCAGCCTGAAACGTCCTCGTTCGCTCATACGGGAGCAGCACGAACTGCATCATCGGGGAGTAGTACACGCTGCGCTGCAGGACCGAGGCCAGACGCGTCCGGTCGGTGAACGGGAAATCCGCGACCAGCTCGCCTGCAGACTCACCAGGGTCAAAGCTGGGCATGAACACGGTGATAGCATCGCCCTTCGCTTCAGCGATGGCATTCCTGGCTTTAACGTTCTGCTTGAGCGCATCCGAGACCGCTCTCGTCTCGTCGCTTGTGACCCGGCTTGGCACAGTCCTCCGCAGCAGCACCAGGGCATTGGGGCTTTCGTACACCTCGAATCCAGCAGGAACCGCAGCTACCAAGATTCCGTCCCGCTTGCGCGAGAAGAAGTACTTGGGCTTGCCGGTCTTGGTCCTACCCTCGTGCAGATAGTAAAGATCGCCATGACGGTTGCGATAGGTAATCATACCTCTCCTTTCAGCTAGTTGTCTGCCGGCGCGGCGCTGGCGGCTGACTCCCGGTCATTCCAGGTAGACCGCGCCGACGTCGAACGCCTGCTCGAACCGTCCCGAACTCCTCGCCGTTCGGGTACGAGCAAGGCTCGTAGCGCTCGTGACTGTACGTGTAGAACGACAGACTCCATCGGTCCTCGTCGAAGTACCCCAGTCTCACCAGATGTACCGGCGTGTTCCGAATGCGCTCAACGTACTGCTCCCGTGTCTCGCGGGTGAGAGCCGCCACGACCTCGCTGCCCGGCGCGGGTTCCTGATAGGCGTCAATGAAGCAGAGGTCGTCGTTGAACCTGACCTCAATCTTCCTGTACTTCCCGGCGTAGTGCTCCCGAGCGTGATTCAGAATGCGCAGCCGCACGGCATTCTGCACGGCTTCAGGAATCGGCTTGCCTCCCGTGTGTGGGGAGAGCGCCTTCTGTCTCCTGCGGTTCGCCTGTTCTCTCGACACGTCAGTTCTCCTCTCCGAAGTACTGATTCAGCAGCGACTGGAACAGATGCTCGGCCTGGCTCAAGCTCCTTCTGCCCGGCCTTTGACAATCGTTAACTCGTCATCGTACACCAAGCGATTCTAGACCTTGTGGCACGGGCTGTCAAACCGTCTCGGTTCGGAAATCTCGTATCTGTCGCCGGAAGATACGTGGTTCACGATAATGAACCGCGCGACATGGTTGGAGCTCGGTTCGCATCACAAGACGGCTACGCGAGACCGGGGAACGGAAAGCAGAGGCCCGCACTGGGCAATGGCTCCTGGTAACTGGATACTCGCGGCCCTCGGCCGCTGCTAACTCCTCACTGCTACCTGCCAACTGCGACTGCCGCCGGCAGTTCGCGCTGTCGTCTGCAATCTGGAGTGCCCGTTGTGTCAGGAATCTTTTATTGCGGAGCTTGTCCAGAAACTCGGGTTCGGCCTTCCTGAATCACAACTGGCTGGGCGTCGCCGGTTCACTGGACACAACATGAGGTAGCACGCGAGTGCTGTAAGCTAGTTTTCAGACAAGCTCTGCGTCCCCGGAAGTACCCCCTCCCGCGAGGCTGCCGTGCATCAGCGTCCCGTGCCTAGCCATGTCGTTCGACCGAGCACGACGCGCCTTTCTGTGTGCTCGTTTGCAGCCTGACTGGTCGACTTCATGGACTCCGGCTTTGGCGTGTCACCCAGACGCGGTAGCGGTTCGACTCGCGAAGCACCTCGGCAACAGGGTATGTGGCAGCGAAGAGATTCCTCATGGGCACGGTCCGCTGAACGACAATCATGAGCTGACCATCGGTTCGGAGATACTCGCGAGACTGTTCTACGAACCGAGTCAGCACGCGAAAGTCCTGACCCTTGCCCGTATGGATAGGTGGGTTACTGGCGATGAGTCGGTATCGAAACGGAGCGAGAGCCGAGAATCCATCACCCAGAATCACCCGCGCCCCTGGAACGTTCTCCGCCGCCGCTTGCGTGGCGGGAGCGAACACATCGAGCAAATCAACACACGCCGATGGATAAGCTTGGAGGATCGTAGCACCGATGACGCCGGAGCCGCACCCAAAATCCAGCGCTGAGTCCACGTGCTCAACGTCTGCAAGAGCGTCAACAAGCATAGCTGTCCCCTCATCCAGTCGCCCGTGGGCGAAGACCCCCGGATATGAGACGAACTGGAGACGTCCATGCAGAAGGTCGACCGAGAAAACATGGCGCCAGCAGGCTAGTTCGGCCCGCAGCCCTTCGACATGCTCGGGCCTAGTATTACTATGTTAGGTATTGAAAGTCTTGGTTGAGATGCTATAATGGTCACATGCAATGGAATCAGAAGCTATGGCGACGCAGCATTGATCAGTTCGCGGAGTTTCTGGAGTCGCTGGCGGCGGGACTTGGGCGCC
>JAPLUO010000148.1 GCA_026397595.1 Caldifarciminota bacterium | reverse complement strand
AAGGGCTGAAGGCGTACACGTAGTCATCCGATGACGCGACGTAGACCGTGCCGTCAGCCGCCTGCACCGGGGACATCCGTATGTTACCCCCGGTCGCGTAGCTCCACCAGAGAATGCCGTCAGGACCGACGGCGTAAAAGTAGTTGTCGTCTGAGCCGACATAGACCGTGCCGTCAGCCGCGACGGCCGGGGAGGATCGAATACCCCCGCCGGTCACGTAATGCCACTTGAGCGTGCCGTCAGGATTGACCGCGCACAAAGAGCTGTCGCGGGACCCGACGTAGATGGTCCCGTCCGGGCCGATAGCCGGAGATGAATTGTGGCCGACGCTCTCTCCGGCTTTCAACTGGAAGCGCCACTTGCTCAACGTGTCCTTTGGCCGGATGACGATCCGGTTCCACGCCGACCACTCGGATGGCGCGTTGAACGGGTCTTTTGCCTGCGCCGCAACCTGGTAGGCATCAGGAGTTGACCAGACGTGGCTCATCCTTACTGATTCGCCCGAGGCGACGTACGGGCTCCAGTCCGACGTGTCGCCGTCTCCCCATGAGAATCTGATTGCCACCGTGCTGCTGTCGGGGTGGAAAGCGGCGGCGGCAAATGTGTAGGACGAGTCCTCGCCCCCGGTGCTCGGGCCGGTCGGGGCACGTGGCGTGTCGGGCGGGCGGTACAACACCACCTGCACCGTGAGTCCGCCGGAGGAGTCGGATTCGCATTCCTCCCGGTCCATTGCCCAGGCACGGACCTCGTACGTTCCGGTCTTGGGCCACGTATGAGTCCGCGTGGCCGCATCCCCGCTTGCATACCAGCCTTCCCAATTCGAATACGTGGAATCGCCCCAGCCGAAGCGAATCGCCATGCTGTCGCCGTCCGGATCAGTCACAGTTGTTGTGAAACTGTAGGCTGAGTCCTTGAAGCAGACACTCAGTCCGGTCGGGACGGACGGCACGTCCGGCGGTCGGTTCTTCCTGCAGGACAGGCCGGCAGCCAGCGTTACGGCCAGTGCTGCGGCAAGGAGAGCTTTCGTGTCGGTCGCCGTGTCTTCTTACCGCCCTCCGCCCGTGCGGCCGGTGTTTCTCAAGTCGTGCTGGAACTTGGGCCAGGGCGAATCGGCCAGCGGGCTTGCGCCTCTGAGCGCGTATAGGTAGCTGTCATAACTGCTGACATAGACTATTCCGTCCGGTCCGATGGTCGGGCATGTCTCGATGCTGCCGCCGGTCGAGTACTTCCACTTGAGCGTGCCGTCGGAGCTAATCGCGTGAAGGTAATTGTCGTCCGAGCCGATGTAGAGCGTGCCGTCCGCCGCTACGGCCGGCGTCGACCATATCGGCCCGTCGGTCTGGTACTGCCACCTGAGTGTGCCGTTGGGATTGAGGGCGTACAGGTTGTCGTCCTGCGACCCGAAATAGATGGTACCGTCCGTGCCGATCGCGGGTTCGGATCTTATGTCTGCCGACAGAGGGTACTGCCATTTGACTGTCCCGTCCACATTGATGGCGTAGAAGTCGCTGAAGCGTGTTCCGACGTAGACGGTGCCGTCCGCCGCGATCGCCGTCGAGGTGGGCCACCCGATGACAAAGCACTGCCACTTGGCAGAGCCGTTGGGGTTTACCGCATGGACGAAACCGTCTTTCGTCCCAACGTAGATCGTTCCATCCGTCGTCACGGCCGGCGGACAGGTGATTCCCCACGGGGTCGGGTATTGCCATTTCGAGGCGCCTTCCGAGCTGAATGCACAGAGGCCGCGGTCGGCAGAGCCGACGTAGACCGTGCCGTCTGAGCCGATGGCCGGAGACTGGTCGACGTATGCGCCGACCTGCTGGCTCCACTTGAGCGTACCATCGGGTCTGAGCGCGTACAAGTAGCCGTCATCGGAACCGATATACACGGTACCATCAATGGCGACGGCCGGCGAGACCCAGACCACGCCGCCGGTATGGAATCGCCATCTCAGGATGCACTGCTGGGTCACGGCGTAAAGGCAGCTATCGTTCGACCCGACATAGAGCATGCCGTCCGGTCCGATTGCCGGGCTGGATTTTATCGAGCCCGCGGTCTTGAATCGCCACTTCAGGGTGTCCAATTGGATGGTGATGTCATGCGGGGGAGACCACTGCGACAGTGCGTTGCCCGTGTCTTTCGCCTGAGCCGTCACCGTCCACGTGCCGGGAACGGACCATGCGTGGTTCACTCGCACCGACTCACCGGAGGCGACGAAAGCGCTCCAATCGGACGTGTCGCCGTCGCCCCAGGCGAACCTGATTGCGACGGTGAAGCTATCAGGATGGGATGCCACGGTGCTGAACGTGCAGGACGAGTCCTGAATGCCGGTGGCCGGACCGGATGGCGCGGGCGGCGTGTCCGGCGCCCGGTGAAGAGCAACCCGAACCGCGAGTCCGCTCGACCATTCGGACTCGACGAGCTTCTGGTCCCGCCCCTGGGCGCGGACCTCGTAAGTCCCCGTACCCGACCAGGCGTGGGTCAGTTCGATGGTCCGGCCGCTCGTAGTCCAGCCGGACCAGTCCGACATCGTCGAGTCGCCCCAGTCGAAGCGGACTGCCACACTCTCGTCTTCCGGGTCGGTCGCATTTGTGGAGAAAGTATAGGTCACGTCCTTGAAGCAGTACGCGGGCCCGGTCGGGACGGCCGGTGCGTCGGGCGGGTGGTTAGTGCAGGACGAAATCCCGACCACCAGCAGGGCGGCGAACAAAAGCGGAATCAGACCAGCGCGGTCTCTAATCATGACACCTCCTGTCATCCTCGGCCCAGCCAGGGCCGAGCATACCTTCCGGCAAAGGGGATAAGTGGAAATGGCAAAGTTCGGAGTCCGGACTTGTTCATTTCCCCTTGGGACTTTCCCCTTCATCATCACCTAATTATACCACAGTAGACCGCATGTCAAACCGAATTCGAACTCCGAGGACCCAGGCGGGATTTCACCAGGACATCATGCTTTCTTCCAATCTATCGGGGCCGGATGTTCAAACCCCATCGCGGACCTTCTGAAGAACCGGGCCGGGTAGCCGAAGCGGCGGGATGTGGCTCGGGAACTGCTCGACGCGGATGGAGGAGGCGTTTCGACATCCCTCGCGACCCTTGCGGCCATCTGCCTTGCGGCAGCGGCGGGTGGTCCGGAGAGATTGCGGAAAGTGCGAAAGCTTGACTTCGGAATAGGAGAGGTCATAATTCGGCTTAAGGGAGACCACCGTCCAGCGAGTATTGGCTTTCTGCACGCTAACCGTGGCGGCCGCTTGGGCCGTAGGGGGAGATGTCGGCCAGTCGGCCCAGCGTTCAGCCAGCCCACCCTCCATAGCCCTAGCAGAAGTCAGGAGTAGCGTATCATGAAGAGGACTTTCCTGTGGCTGATAGTGGCGGCCGTTGCCGTGGGACAGGCGGCCGACTCGCTGAACATGCACATCGTGGGCAAGTGGCCGTTCGGCGGCGAGTCGGTTGCGGTCGGGGACGAGACGCGGCAACTCGTGTTCTGCGGCTCGGCCGGCGGGGTCTATGTTCTCGACGCCTCCAACCCGGACTCGCTCAGGGTCCTCTCGGATAGAATCCAGACGCGCGGCGTCGTCCGCGACCTGTTCCTCGACGCGGCA
>JAPLUO010000144.1 GCA_026397595.1 Caldifarciminota bacterium | reverse complement strand
CCGACTGGCCAGGGCAAGATTCATCTGTACCCACCATAATACAATTATTATGGTACAAGTCAAGCAGGAAATCGGCTCCGGCCACAAAGCCGCAGCCGATGTCAGCTAACTAGCTGTGATATGCTAAGATGCAGAGCTTTCGATTTCTCTGTGCGCGCCCAGAAATACGTCGTGTCCATTGCTGACCAGCGCCGGGCGAGGGCGGCGGTGAACAGCGTCGTCGAGTCAATCACGGTCAGGACCGGCTCGGTGTAGTCATCATTGCCCGAGAAGAGCGGCTGGGCGGAAGACCAGCAGTTTCCGCGGTCGGTACTGCGGGTATGGAGGATCTGCCAGGAGCCGTTCGAGTTGTCGGCGTAAGCACAGTGGAGCACGCCGCGTACCAGGGCGATGTCGCAGGCGCGGGATGCCCCGGCGGAGTTGCTCAGGTTGTGGTCGTCAAGGCTGGGGGTCGGGGATCGGGGGTCAAGGAATGGGATCGGAGCATTTCGGTGAGGACCGTGCCCTGGGCGAACGGAGTGCCGAAGTCGAGCAGGCAGCCGATCGTCGGGGCGATGTCGATTTGGACGCGGCGGCTGGTGACGACTCTGTCGGCTTTGATGTCCGGGCCGAGCGCGAGAAACAGGACGTGGCGGCAGCCGTGGCAAGTGCAGCCGTGGTCCTTCCATCCGCCGTGCCGGTCGTCGTGACGGCCGTGGTCGCTCGTGACGATGAGCGCGGTGTGGTCACGGTAGGCCGAATCGGACTGGATGAGCTTCCATACTTCGAAGACGAGCGAGTCCGCCTGTCGGATGCTCCCGATGTAGTAGCTCGTGTCGCCGGTGTGTCCGGCTTCGTCAACTTGGCCCAGAAGGACATAGCAGAGTGAAGGATGGCTGCGGGCCGTGACGCTGCGCAACGAGTCCCATGTCGCAAGGTCACCGCAGGAGTTCAACACGATTGATGGCGCCCACGCATAGCCGTAGCCCGGCATGGTACTGACCGGGTAGCGCCAGATCGTGCTCTTGCCCGAGATGAACACGGCCTTGTCCGAAGGCAGACCGGTTTCCTTGCGGTAGTACTCGCCGATGGTCGGTTGGTGGGGCCGGAGCGGCGTTATGACGCCGGCGTTGTTGTACAGAAGCTGGCACGTGCCGGTGACGACGGTAGATTGGGCCGAGTTGGTAATGGTCACGCCCGTATTGTAGAACTGGGTATAGAGCGTGCCGAGCGGGCGCAGGCTGTCCCAGATGAAAGGCAGATTGGTATGGCCGGACTCGAAGCCCTCGTTGGAGCGCAGGCCGTCAATGTTGATGATGAACACGTTCTGCGTTTCCTGGGCGAGGCAGGTCAGCCCTGCGGCCAGCAGCACAAGCGTGCAGCCGAGCCGGAACTCTCGGCAGCACGGCCTCGCAGAGGTGAGGAATTGCCTCATCAGTTTCTTGCCCGCGCTGGCGCACAAGACTCTGCATCGCCAACCCGGGCAGCCGATTCTAGTCGTGACCTGCGGGTTCGGTCAAGTGCGGCATTCGCCGCCCGCGGGCGATGCAGTCGCGCCGCTCGGGCGCGCCTGAGAACGGCCCGCAGCCGGTTTGACACTGGCCGCCGCCCGGACTAGACTATCTCTATAAACCCCCAAGGAGATGTAATGAAGAAGCTGGTTCTTGTCTGCGTTCTCGCGGTTGCCGTCGCGGCTGTTGCCCAGCCGTTCCACGAAGGGAAATACGTGATTACGCCGGTCCCACCACAGGTGGATGGCGATTCGGCCCATCAATTTGACGTAAGGTTCTACCGCGCCGACCTCGATTTGCCCATGAACTCGAGCGCGATGACCGCGCGCGTGCGGGTTGAACTCACCCCGCGCCGAAACGACTTCGACACGTTCAGCCTGCACATGGTCAGCCTGGTCTGCGACTCGATCCGTCGAGCCGGCAACGCCTGCACGTTCACGACCCCAAGCGGCCGGCTGCTCGTTGACCTGGACCGTTCGTTCTCGAACGGCGAATCGCTGTCCGTCGATATCTACTACCACCGCAGTTCGGGCACAGAGAACCGGGGATTCTACTACCACTCGCGGGGCACGGAGGGCATCCCGCACGCCATCTGCTATTCGACGACCGAGCCATCGGACGCCCGGTACTGGCTCCCGTGTTTTGACGAGCCGTGGGATAAGGCCGAACGCGGGTGCGCCATCAACGTGACGACGCCGGACTCGATGAGCGCCTGCTCGAACGGGCTGCTCGACAGCACGACGACCAACGCCTCCGCGCACACGAAGACGTACTGGTGGAGCGAGCACTACCCGATTTCGACGTACCTGATGACCTTCGCCGCGTCGAAGTGGGCGATTATCACGCAGTGGTTTCACTACCCTCCGAGCGACTCGGCCTACATCCAGAATTTCGTGTGGCCCGAGGACTCAACCGATGCGGTGAGCGCGTTCAGCCACAACGTGGACATGATCGACTACTTCTCGGACTCGGCCCGGTACGGACGGTATCCATTCGAGAAGTACGGCATGGTCGAGGCGTACCCGTTTCCTTGGGGCGGGATGGAGAACCAGACGATGACGATGATTCACCAATACTGGGTCGTCTACGGCGATGACAACGGCATCGCCCACGAGATGGCTCATCAATGGTGGGGCGACATGGTCACCTGCCAGGACTGGCGAAACATCTGGTTGAACGAGGGGTTCGCGACCTATTCGGACGAGCAGTACACATATCACCAGAGCGGGCGTTCGGCGTTTCTCTCGCAGATACAGACCCGTGCTAACGATTACTTCGACGAAGAGACGTCCGACCCGCACCCCATCTACGACCCGCCCTACCCTGACCACCTGTTCGACTGGGGCCACTCGTACGTCAAGGGCGCGGCCGTTCAGCACATGCTCCGATATGTCGAGGCAGACACCAACTGGGCCGAGCCCGGCATCTTCTTTCGCGCGCTGCGAGCGTACGGTGACAGTTTCAGGTACGGGAACGCCAACACCGAGGACTACAAACGGATTCACGAGCAGGTGACCGGTCTGGACCTCGACTGGTTCTTCACGGAATGGGTCTATGACTACGGGTACCCGATCTATTCGCTCGGCTGGCAGGGGCGGGAGAACGGCGACGGCTGGGAAGTCGTTCTCGACCTGACGCAGAACAACAGCAGTGGAGCGCCGGCAGTATTCCACATGCCGGTGGAAGTGAAGGTGAACTGGTCCGGCGGCAACCAGACCTTCCGGTACGACGTGACGACCAGCCCACAGCAGAACGTATTCCCGGTCGGCGGACAGCCGACGAGCGTCGCGTTCGACCCGAACAACTGGATTCTGGACCAGCACGAGACGCACGTTGGAGTCGCACAGGGGCCATCCGGGCAGTCCTTCCACACTGCGCTGCGCCTGGCCGGACCAAACCCGGCATCAGGCCCGGTGCGGCTGGGATACGAATTGGCCGGAACCGCCCCGGCCCGGATTGACATCTATGACGGTACCGGTCGACTGACAAAGACCCTGCTCGAAGGTCAAAGGCAGGCCGGGCGCTACACAGCCACTTGGGACCGAAAGAACAGCGACGGCAGGGCCGTTCCCGCCGGCGCCTATTTCTGCCGACTGAGCACCGGCAGCGAGAGCCGAACCCTGCGGCTGGTCCTTGCGGACTGAAGCGAAGTCAGAAGCTGAAGTCTGGATTCGAGAAATCAGAACTGCATGACCGCAGACTGTGTAGAATCGCTGGCGCTGACCTGATTCCGTCGGCACTGGTCACTGCAAACTGGCACTTGGAAACTCGCGGCGCAGCCGCGCCTAGTCGTTGTCGGGGATGAGCTCGATGGCTATGCCTTCGGCTTCGAGGCGCTTGCGCAGTCGGCCGGCCACCTTTTCGCCGCGGAACTGCTGCCAGCGGGCATTCTCGCGCGGCTCATCCTTGAGCACGGCGCGGAACCGCCGGTAGACGCCCGGCTCGTTGAGCGCGGCTTCAAGCTGCGTGCGTAGCTCCGGCCGGCTGACCGTGCTGGTGAACTCGACCATCGCGTCATAGCCGGAGCGTCCGGCCAGCGGGGGCAGCCGGACGTAGCGTTTGGGAAACTGCCGGATCTCGGCCAGAATCTGGTCCCGGTTGAAACCGAACGCCGGAACCACCTCACCGGTCTCGGTGTTAAGGTAATGGGTCGTGCCGGGCACGCGGTTTTCCATAGCGAAGAGCAGGTCCCGGGTCGACACTTTCAACTCACTCACACCCTATTCTAGTCGCAGCGCCCGGTCAGTCAATGCGCGTGCGGAACGCACCTCTACGCGGCTTCGCCGCGTGGCCTAGCGCCAGCGGAAGATCTCACCGGGGTAGAAGTAGAACAGGTTGTCGCGCAGTTCGAGCCAACCCGCAGTGCCGTTTCGGGTGAACCGGCAGACCGGACCGGAGATGCGCATTGCGCTTTCGAGAAGCGGCAACAACCGCCACTCGCCGTCGTCGAGCGCGGCGAAGCTCTGAGGGGACTGTCCCCGAACGGGGACTGTACCCATACCCGGCACGAAATAACCACACGCGACCAGCGTGTCACCGACGTTGAAGAGGCTCAGCTCGCCGGCCGGCAGGACGCGCTCCTTCGAGAACCACTCCTGCCAGGGAAAGGGATTGGTCGTGAGCACGAGTGAGTCCGGCGCGGGCCGGTACACGATAGCGTATTGGCTCGGCCTGAGGGTTGCGTAGATGCCGGCGACGACCGGCAACTCGCCGGGGTAGTCCTCAAGCCGGGCTGAGCCAAGCAGGGCGAGCCTGGTGTCGGCTCCCCAGTTGACGCCGACCGAGTAGGCTCCGCACGGCACGAGACCGGAACCGGTCATCCGGTAGAGGCGCAGCAACCGGGTTGTGAAGCCGGTGTCAATCTGGGACAGTTCGAGCGTGGCGACCTCGGACAGGCTGTCGCCGTCCGCGTCGCAGCAGGCCGCCCCTTCCACCCAGGCGCCGTTCAGGCCGTACGCACTGGTCGTGGCTGTGTCCGGTTCGAAGGAAACGACCTTGCAGGTGTCGGCGGTGAACAGCAGCAATTCGTGTCGGCCGTCGGCGTTGATGTCGCCCGATGTCCAGCACGTGCCGGCGATGTCGGAAGCCGCGGCGCTGGTACTGTTGAACGGCTCGCTCTGCCATACCGACTTCAAACCGGAGCCGCCGGGCCGAAGCAGGGCCAGCCGGCGCAGCTTGACCACTGCCTTGTCGCGCCCCGGACCGCGCGAAAGCTCCATCCTGCCAAGGTCCTGGACAATGAGAATGTCGTCGGTGTCGGCGCTCACGAACCGGCCGGCGCCGACGGCAACCACCTTCTCGAGCGGACAGCGGCCGAGTACCACCGGCGGCTGGGCAGCGGCGACGGATAGCGCGACGGCGACCAGTGCGAAGAACGTCCTGATTGTCTAGGATACCAGTGACGCGGGATATGTCAACTTGAGTCCGGCGGGCGCATGGGGCAAGCTGCGCGGGAGAAGCGGCGACTTCTACCGGGTTGCGGGCAAGCAGGCGGCGATGATTGACGCGGCCCATACGTCGGGCGTGAAGGAGTTCTACGAGTGCGTCGTCAAGGGGCCGAAGGACCCGGACGGAACCGCGCAGACGCTCTCGAACGAACTCGGTATCCCGGTGGCGATAGTTGACGCCAACGACATCTTCGGCTGCGCGGTTGTCGGTGTTCCTAATGGCCTCGACGTGAAGCTGGTCCAGGAAGCGATGCGCGACAACCCGGTCGGCCAGGGCGACGAACTGACACCCATCATCATTCTCCGGCCAGAGGACTAGCAGGCCGCAAGCCCCAAGCCCGAAGCTCCGGACACTCGGCCACGGAGTCGCTATTCCTTGCTTGACTCCTGCCCAATCTCGGCATATCCTCACGCCTATGGGCACGCCCCCAGCCGCGTCTAACCCGGCCCGCGACCTCTTGACCCGCAATTGGGCCAAGAAGGTTGAACAGAAGCTTCATGGCCTCCTGCCCAACAAGCCGAACGAAACCGACTTCCGCCACGCGATTGAGCC
>JAPLUO010000135.1 GCA_026397595.1 Caldifarciminota bacterium | reverse complement strand
CCTTGACTCGCGGTGGCGGACGGCCGACAGCTCACGGTCTACGGCTGGCGGCCCACGGGTCGTGGTTCATTATGATGAACCACGTGGGACGAGCGTCCGGCTAGATGTCGGGAGAGCCCTCGCCACCCGGACTCTAATAGGCGACTGTCCCTCATTTCCTTTAACGGCAACCACGCGGCGGGCCGGCGGGGACGTTATTCGTGGTCTTGCAACGCGGGGCGAGCAGGTGTACAATTCGATAGTCGGGTGTGGAGCCCAAATGGAAGCCTTAACCCCACAGTGGGCAGGCTTGCCGGGCACGCACCCGGCATTTCTGTCCTCCGGCCCGGACACACTGCCAACTGCAAACCGACGCCGAGTCGCCCTGAGTGAGTCTGACGAATCGAAGGGTCTTCTCTTCTGGGAACTGGTCACTCGCGCGGAGCGCGCGGGTCTTGTCTCAGCGTCAAACGCTCATCGGCCCGGCAGGGGTTTGGCCGTGTCACGGGTACTCCTGCACAATCCACTTCTGGCGGCTGGGCCGCGGAACGCCTGTCCGTTACTATTGGGTCGGTTTGGCGCGACTGGTGAGAGGCAATCGCAACACGCTAGTGCAGTACTGCTTGGCGCCCTCCACGGATTTGTCTCTGTGCTGAGAGAAGCTCTTGATGCAGGAATGGGCAGACACAACGGCGGCTTCGCACACCGGTCTCTTTCCTAGTCGTCCATCACTCAGGTTGTAGTCGGCCCTCTTTCTCTCGGCGTGGAGGCTCGCGACCTCCTCCGCCAGTTCCTGAAGTTCCACGGACCCGCAGTTCTGGAGGACCTGACGGTACTTCTCATGTTTGTTCTCGTAGCGGTCGAACCTTATGCCATGGCCCTCATAGAAACCCGCGATGCTGTTGAATACAGCATAGTACGCGCGGCTCACGGCGGTGCGCATCGCGGCTTCCTGGTCGCGTCTTACGAGTTCGTCCGCGAGCTCAAGAAACTCAGTTGCTTTCAATGTTCGGGTGTGTCTAAGACGACGCGGTAGTGGTGACGCTTGGTGGCAGGCACTGACTGCACGATAGCCCTCGCCGCCTGTGACCTTGCCTTTGCCAGACGGCGCGCGTCGCCATTGACGCAGATGCTGAGTACTAGATAGCGGTCCTCTGGGAACTCGGGGTCGTAGTCTTCGGACACGACCGGGATGTCCTTGGCCCCAGTGGCGCGAGCGACCGCCTTACCTACTTGAAGTAGCTCCCAAGGTGTGATACGCGCAGCCTGCATCGTCGCCTTCACGTCGGGCGTGAGAGCACGAGCGAACTCCTTGGGCCAAATTGCCTCGGCGCAGTCGTCGAGGACGCTCGCCAGTCGCTTCGCGTCTATCCGAGTGGCTGCTCCGACCCTTGTACCTGAGGGTTCTGACCAGGCGGAGCGCTTCCATGCCAGAAGGCCGCAGACGTAGTCAAGGGGCGGCATGGCCAGTGTTGTGGCCTCTAGTTCGTGTGTCGCACAGCAAGTGGATGTCATTGCTTCACCACGGTCGATTGCACCACCAGTTCCATCGTACGGAAGGTCTCTACATTCGGTTCTGCCCGCCAGTCGGCCGAAGCCCTAGCGAGGGCGGAGATGACTATCGACTTGTCAGGGTATTCATCTACGATGACCGACTCAGGCACTCCTCGCATCTTCAATCGCATGCCACACAGCGACACGTCCTTCCCGATGCCGACTTTCTCTGCGAATTGCGCCGCAGCGCCCACGAAACTCGTGTATTCCTTCTTCGGGAACGTGAAATCATACGTCGCCGTGAGCCTCAGTGCCTTGCCAGGTCGGAATCGCACGTGGCCGAGCACCGCATTAAGTGACCCTGACCGTCTCTTGGCGCGCCCGAGCCGCGCTGCCTGTATGCGCACGGACGGCGCACTCGATTTCGGGGACAGCTTGACAATGCGCAAGCACCACCACGATTTCGCAACTCTGACATGCACATGGGCCATGCTGGCGCGTCGCGGGCCTCTATCGGTGCCTTTGTTCTCGACGGTTCTGTATGACAGATCAAAAGAATCGCATCTAGATGCCGACACTAGATGGAGTAGGTCAGTTAATCGCTGGGCAAACGTCGTCGCCACTGGGTTCCATTCCTCAGTTTCTGTTGTCTGGGTTGCTCGATGTGGCCGTCTCAGCCGGGCAGAGTCTGAAATCCATCGGGGCCATTATAGACGGGGCGGACAGCATGTCAAATCGTGGGCGGGCTTCGGGTCACCGAGACTGCTCGTGCGGGGCGTCGTAGAACCAGCCGAGTTCGCGCAGGGCTGTCCGTGCCGCGCCTTGCCATCTCTCAGGAATGTCGGGAGCGCCCTCGCCACCCGGACTCTAATAGGCGACTGTCCCTCATTTCCTCGCAACCCGCGCCTCCGCCGCGCCCAATCCGGTTACAGGCCCCGGATACACAGCGCTGTTACTCGGCGCGGTCGTGGCTTGGTATGTATGCGAAGAACTGACCGAGCTTGTCACCAGCCTCGTATCGTTCGACGGTTGGCTGTAGGGTCGCGCCGCACTCGGGACAAAGAATGGACTCGGGAGTGGCCTGCTCCTTGCCCTCCCAGAGGCCGCGGTAGCTGCTCGGGCAGAACGTCAGGCGAACTGAGGTCGTCATCTCACTCACCGCGTATCTCTGGTTGTCCTCAAGTGGAGGCACAAGATGCTCTAGCGAGCGCGTCCTGGTCCAAGCCAAGGTCTCATCCCAGCGTTCCTTCTTGTCCACGTCAGACGTGAACACCCATCCGTTCAGGATGAGCGGAACCGGTGGCGCGTTTCCCTGCCGACCTGAAAGCTCCCAGGCGTTCACGAGCTTCTTGTGGATGTCGGCCCAGACCATTGGCATCGGGCAGACGAACTTGCGCTTGGCGTCCAGGACTGCTTCCTCAGTTCGCCACCGCAAGCACCTTCAGGACTTCGTCGCCGTAGTGGTTGATAACCTTGATGGCGACCTTGCCGGTCTTGGGCCGCTCGAACGGCAGGCTCTTGGTTGCGTAGAGCGCGCTCCATGCGGCTTCGTCTATCTCGGCCCGCAAGGCCCGCTTCAGCCGGTCATACGGTTCCTGGTCGCCGCAGAAGTAGGCGTGGCGGACGAAGAAGCTCTCGCCGTTGTAGTCCGTGTCTATGAACCAGCAGGCGATGTCGTCGGTCTTGTTCGAGCGTATCTCGCCGGTCGTCGGGTCGTACACGTCCACACCCCGAATCTCAACGACGTACTTCCCGTCCTTCTGCGGCAGCAACTTCCCGGTCTTCGCATCCACCGGCGCAACATCCGGCTCGCCGAACACCATGAACAGGTTTGCCGCGCCGGTCTTCTTCAGCAGTTCCTCGCCCATCGAAAGGTCCGGGTTCATCAGAGCCGGCAGCACGACCAGCTTTCCGTAGCGCCGCGTCTCCTCCCGCACGTGCGGGTCAAACGCGAACCCGCACACGACCAGCACGTCAAACCCGACGCCGAGCACTGCTTCCTTTGCCGCCTCCTTCACCTGTTCCGGCCCGACCGTGCCGTGTTCCGGCCCGATGGATACGGCTATCCGCTTCCGCTTGCCGGTTTCGGACTCGGTGAACTCGCCCGACGCGTGCAGCCACGTGCCCGCAAAAGGCTCCAACCGGTCAAAGGCGATTCGGAACTTCTTGTCCGTGCTCTTGACCCCGGCTCGCTTCAGGTTCTCGACTATCATCGTCTCGAACTGCCCTGACGCGGCCTTCACCTGCTCCGACTCGGCCTTTGGCCGTTCCTCGTCGGTCGCAAGTACCCGGTGCGGCGACAGGCTCTCGACCGTGAACGGTCCGGTCACGCGGATGCGCTTGTTGTCCTCATACGGCTGGTCGTACAACAACTCGGTATCCGCACGCTTCGCAATCGAGGCGTCGATTTCCTGCTGCCGCTCGCGGCGCAACCGCCACCACTCCTTGTGCGACTGTTTCGCCTTGTCCGACCACTTCGCGTCGGCCTCGCGTGGCACTTCCCACTCGCGCCACCCCTTGTCATTCTGAGGCGAAGCCGAAGAATCTCGTCTGCCCTGGGCGAGACCCCTCGCTACGCTCGGGGTGACAAGACGATTCAGGTCGGCCAGAAGCTTCTCCATCTGCGGCTGCCACTTCGCGTGGATGGCGTCTATCTCCTCGTTGTTGGCGATGGACTTCAAGGTCACGTGCGGCACACGCTTGAGCACTAGCGTGACTTTCCTACCCAATTGGCCCTGATACGCGGTAACGCTAGTACCGGCCTGCATTTACCTTCAGTCCCGTTGTATATACTGAATAGATAGATAGCTGAAGCCAAATCCTCCGTTTCCAACAGAGATTCA
>JAPLUO010000221.1 GCA_026397595.1 Caldifarciminota bacterium | reverse complement strand
GAACGCACACTGCATCACCTGCCACGGAGGGGTCAAACCCATTGCCAACTGAAACAGTTCGGTGTCTTTCATAGTAGCGAAAGTTACCCGCCGAACACGTCTCAGTCAACATTCTTACCCACACAGAATAGCGAGGAACCGGTGAAGGTCGAGATTCCGCTCCGTACCCTCTGAATCTCTGTGTGCTCTGTGGTTCTATCTCGGATTTCGGGAGGCTGCCCGAAGGCAGCCCGCAGCGGCACAGAACGTGTGCGTGCTATTTCGGCACGAAGATGTTGTGCTTCTCGCAGATGCGGTCGAGTCAGACAGTCGGGCGACCCTGGCGCAAGTACGCGTCGAGGGCGGCCATCACCGACTCGCGGACCTGGCGGGCGGCGCTGAGCGCACGCTCGCCGACATCGTCGGGCAACTCCCGTGTCTGGCTCGGGTAGCGCACATCTACCCCGAAAGGCGTGAGCCAGTCGGCGAAGGCGAGCTGTGTGGCGAGCACCGTGTCAACCTTGGCCAGGAAGCCGCGCAGCAGCGGGATGTCATGGGTCTTTGAGAACTCAATCTGGTGGCGAACCAGCAGTGTCTTGATGAACTTCTCTGCCGCCTGCTGCGAATGGAATGCAGCCGCCTCGGTGTATTCGCTTCGCCGCTCTTGCAGCGTGTCGGCAACGCTGTAGTCCAGCTCCGCCATTCGCAGCCAGCCTTGGACGAAATCCCAGATTACCTGGTCACGGCTTCTCATACACGACAACCCCGTACTTGGCCGGAACGTATGCAAGCCCGCCGATTACGTGCTTCGTCTCGTCGAACTCCTGCCGCGGCAGAACGAAGACATCCACCGGCATCTCAACGTCACCGATGACCTTGCGGGCGTTCTGCGACTGCCGGTAGTTCGGCTCGGTGGAATCGGATATCACCAGAAAATCGAGGTCGCTGTCCGGTGTCGGACGGCCATGCACGTACGAACCGTACAGGATGACTTGTCGCGGGCTCAGCGCCACGACGAGCCGGCGCACAACCTGCTCCACAACCGCCCTGATGTGAGGATAGTCGTGCACTCGCTCGGCGAGTTGGTCTGAATCGACGGCTACCGTACTCATAAGTGTCGACTGAAGCATAGACAGTGCTCCGGCTAAGTCAAGTCCTCTCCCGAAGCCCGGAAACCGGAATGGAAACGCCAAGAGCGCCAAGCGGACGCAGAGCAATTCCGTCCGGACCGATCTTGGTGTCTTTGTGTCTGGCTGGTTGACTCCTGCGCAGACTCTCGGGCCGAAACGCTGAGGGGCTGGTTGCCCAGCCCCTTGAGTATCTGACAGCGCCTCGGGTCTACTTCAGCACGAAGATATTGTGCTTCTCGCAGACTTCGCGGAGCTGCTTCGGCCACACGGTGACCGTCACTTCCCCAAAGTGCGCCTTGCGGAAGACGGACGCACACAGAACCGGAAATCCAGTCCGCCCGAGCCTCTTACCGCGCAACTGTTCTGGCCAGCCTCCGGCAGATGAACGCGGCGCCGAGGGCTTCGACGAAGCTGAACGGGATTGCCACCGGCATTATGCCGACAGGGAGGACCGAAAGATTCCAGGTCACGACCCACATCATCACGAAGGCCATGACCCAGGCAACAAGGGCAGTTTGCCACAGCCCGAATCGCCGGGAGATGGCGAAGACCGTTCCGGCCAGCAGGAACGACCAGACCATCCACATCATCCCGTTCACCGGCTTGGAAGGAAACTCAAGGCCCATGTTCCGGTAATGCTCCTGCCACTGCGCTATGAGCAGTAACTGGTTCCGAACGAACTCGCACAAGCCCACCCAGATTCCGGCCAGCGCCACGGCGAGTGCCGCTCTTCCCGCACCTGGCTTCGCACTGCTCAAGTCGTCCTCCTTGCCATTTGGTTATTCGTTTCTGCCTTGCGGCTGCGTAGCCGTGCCTGCGAGCGCCAGACCTCGCACCGGCGGCGTTCTGCTCTTCATGCCGCATGATACATTCCTCGTCGCCAGTGTCAAACCGCCGCTGCCTGGATGCAAGCGGCGCGGTCAGGAGTTCGGCGCCAGTGCGAGTTCGAACGACGTGTAGCGCCGGACAACGCGGAACCCGACCCGCTCGTAGACCCGCCACGCGCAGGTAACGTTCTGGTCGTCAACGCTCAGCACCACCGATTCCATTCCCAGCGCCTGCAGCCGCTCCAGCGTGTGGAGCAGCAGCCGCGTCCCTATGCCGCGGCCCCGGTGCTCCTTCAGCACGCCGATGTCGTTCACCCAGCCGCGCCTGACGCCGAGTTTCTCGTTCTCCCGTCGGTCAATCTCGATGATGAGGAAGCCGACCGGCACTCCGTTCACCAGCGCGAAGTAGCGTTCAAAGAGCCCGCCGCCGTCGCGCTGGTGCCGCGCGAAGTAGATGAACTCCGCCAGCGGCAACGCCTCGAAGTTGTGGTACT
Organism: Caldifarciminota bacterium; assembly: GCA_026397595.1. Taxonomy (GTDB): domain Bacteria; phylum Hydrothermota; class Tepidihabitantia; order Tepidihabitantales; family Tepidihabitantaceae; genus UBA2258. Next base: position 9,307 of record JAPLUO010000221.1, on the reverse strand, counting down.
CGGTGAAGGCGGCCTGGATGAGACGGTGCCAGGTCGTGACCTCCTCGTCGCTCTCGCCGAACGGCTGCAGGACAACCTCCCGGTTCTCGCCGACGCCGGTCGGAACCGGGCCGAGGTCGCGCTCCATCCGGCTGTAGGTATGTGACGGCTCGAATCCGTGCTTACGCAGGAATGCCAGCGCCGGCGTGTTCCAGTCGCCCGCTCCGTCCTCCGCCACGGTCGCCCCGCGCTGCCGCAGGCTTTCAAGCGCCTTGCGCATCAGCGCCGAGCCGACTCCGCGGCGCCGCGCCTCCGGCACCACGTTCGGCCCGTCAATGAACCCGACCCGGAGTTTCCGGCTGTCGCGCAGGTACGCGCTGACCGTGCCGACCGCGATGCCGTCGAGCTCGGCGATGAACTCCCCCTCCGCCTCGAACCAGGGCGTCTTCTGTGCCCACCCGAGTTCTTCGACCTTGAGCGGCACGAACTCGGGCACCTCGGCCCGCGCCCGGTTGTAGGTGCCGGCCCACGTCTCGTCATCTCGACCCGGTTCGTACTGCCTGATTGACACTTCCGCTGCCATGACTACCTCCTACTACGAATAGCTCGCGCCGCAGCCCCGCCCGCACGATTACAGCTCATCCCTGACACTATACCCGGGCAACCCCGCCGCGCAACTTCCGGTACGAACGCGAGGGGCGGCTCGCGCCGCCCCTGAGTTGTTGCTCAGACCGTACTATTTCGGCACGAAGCTGTTGTGCTTCTCGCCGACAATGGGCCGGACACTTGACCTTTGCCGGCCGCCGGCTATGCTCAACCGTCAAATAGGAGATGAGTATTAGCTTCAGAATGCTGCTCGCCGTTCTGTTCCTGCCCGCCCTGGCTCTCGCCCAGCCGCCGGACACGGTCTGGACTCGCACGTTCGACGTTGTCGGCAGCGAGGATGACGCGATCGAGGTGGCGGCCGACGCTCACGGCAACGTGTATCTGTTCGGCCAGACCATCGACACCAGCTTCTACAATCGCTTTGTCATCATCAAGTACAGCGCCGACGGCACGATGCTCTCGACCCGGTACACGCCGTGTGAGTTCATCAACGACTGGGACGGCGGCATTGCCATCGACCGCGACGGCAACGTCGTGGTCGCCTACCCCTCCCACGATGACTATCATGTCGCCAAGTACGCGCCTGACGCCGACACGATCTGGACCCGTCAGTTCGACACCGGCGAGTCCGAATACCCCTTTGACGTTGCCTGTGACCGTTCCGGCAACATCGTCGTGACCGGCCGCTCCTACAACAGCCACGGTGACTGGGATTATCTAACCGTCAAGTACTCCTCCTCCGGCGAGACGCTCTGGACCCGGCGCTACGATTCCGGCAACTCGGACTGGGCGCGGTCAATCGCCGTCGACACGGCGAACGGCATCGTCATCTGCGGTGTGGGCGAGTCGGACGGGTACGGCTACCTGAAGTACGACTCGCTCGGCAATCTCCTGTGGGGACACCCCTGGCCCGGCGAGGATGTCTACGGCGTCGCCATCGAGCCGAACGGCTGCATCCTGCTCGCCGGCGCTGACTCGAACTCCAAGCCGACACTGATGCGTACCAATCCGGAAGGCGACAGTCTGTGGAATGCTCGAATCACCGGCACGGACGGCTGCGGGACATCGGTCTGCCCGGACGACGGCGGCATCCTCGTAACCGGCTTCGTCAACGGGGACATGTACCTTGCCCGATACGACACGCTTGGCAATCAAGTCTGGTCGCTGTATGGGAGCGACACGTTGACGGTAGGCAACTCCTCGCTCTGTCTCGACAGTGCCGGGGACATTGTTGTCGCCGTGACATCGGGCTGGTACTCGTTCGAGGACTACATCACCGTCATCAAGTACGCCATGGCAGGCAGCATAGCCGAACACCGTGGAGACGGAGCCGGTCCTGCGTCCCTGCTGCTCGAACAGAACCCGTGCCGGGCGCCGGTGGCGGTGCGCTACCGGGCAGGAGCGTCTTCTCGACCGGAACTGTCGGTCTACGGCGCAGACGGCCGACTGGTGCGGACTTTGGCGCGCGCCGGACGACCAGCGCCGGACCGAGTAACATGGGACGGCCGGGACGAGGCAGGCCACATCGTGCCGGCCGGCACCTATCTCCTCTGCTGGAAAGCAGGAGCAAGACAGGGAAGCACCGCCCTGGTTCTCCTGCGTTGACACACCAAGTGTCCTGACCCCACAATAGCCGAGGGGCGGCTCGAAGCCGCCCCTCTTTGTATCGGAGGTGTCGTGCTATTTCAGCACGAAGATGTTGTGCTTCTCGCAGACGTCGTGCAACTGCTTGGGCCACACGGTGACCGTGACTTCACCGAAGTGCGCCTTGCGGAGCAGGAGCATCTGGACTCTGCCCTGGCCGATGCCGCCGCCGATGGACAGCGGAATCTGGTCCTTCATGATCAGACTGTGGTAGGGCAGCGTGAGCCGGTCGAGCTGACCCGACACCTTGAGCTGTTCCTTCAGGGTATCCTTGGTGACGCGGATGCCCATCGAGGAAAGTTCGTGGCGGCGCTGCGTCAGGTGGTTCCAGACCAGGATGTCGCCGTTCAGGCCGTGGGTGTCCTTGCCGGTCATCTTCGAGGTGTCGGTAACCCAGTCGTCGTAGTCCGCGGCCCGCATCTCGTGCGGGTAGCCGTCCTTCAAGACCCAGCCGATGCCGATGATGAACACGGCCGGCGAGTAGTCGTTGAGGATACGGGTCTCGCGCTGCTTGCGCGGCAGGTCCGGGTAGCGCTCGAGGATTTCCTCGGCGTGGATGAAAGGCAGGTCCTTGGGCAGGTTCGGGTAGCGCGGGTCCTTGAGCTGCGGGTACATCTGCTGCACGAAATCCTCGGCCCCGGTGATGACTCCCCAGATTTTCCGGACAATCATCTTCAGGAACTCGAGGTTCCGATCCTGGGCGGTGATGACGCGCTCCCAGTCCCACTGGTCAACGTACGATGAGTGGTCGTGGTCGAGGAAGTAGTCCTTGCGGACCGCGCGCATGTCGGTGTTGATGCCTTCGCCGACGTTGCAGCCGTACTGCTTCAGCGCGAATCTCTTCCACTTCGTCGCCGCCTGCACTATCTGCGCGTTCATCCGCGGCGATATGCCGAGCCCGCACGGGAAGTCCACCGGCGTGCGTGAGCCGTCGCGGTCGAGGTTATCGTTCATGCCGCTTTCCTTCTCGACGATGAGCGGCACCTGCACCATCTGGATGTTCAGCGCTTCAGCGAGACCGTCTTCGATGTAGCGCTTCACCGCATAGATGCCCTTCTGGGTTTCCTTGTTGCTGAGGATCGAGCGGTAGCCGACGGGCAGAATCTTATTGACTGCCTCGTACGTGCTGATTCCCGGGCCGGCGAGGTCTGCAGCCTTGCCGGTCTTGCCCGGCTTGGGCATGAAGCTCGCGCCCTTCTTGGGGGCCTTCTTCATGACCATCTTCGGCGCTTTCTTCACGACCTTCTTGGCCGTCTTCTTCTTTGCCATTCTGTTATCTCCTTGATAAATAGCTACTTGCGGCCTGGCTTTGCCCGCGTGACGCCGGGGCAAGCTTCAGGCCGGACAAGGGTTTGGTCTGGATAGCGATTCGCAGAGCGCGTAAGAATACCCAAGCGCCGGTGAGTGTCAAGGAGAGGCGGCACCCAGAAGGGTTCAGGGGTTCACGGGTTCATGGGTCCAAGTGGCGAGCGTCGCGCGGGCGCGCGAAAACTCACTGGAAAGCTCGCCGGAAAGCTCCTCGGAAAGCTCGCTAGAAAGTTCCTTCAAGAGCTTATTCGAAAGCTCATTTCAAAGCTCGTTTCAGAGCACGATTCAAAGCTCATTCAAAAGCTCCCCGCAAAGCTTCGTTCAAAGCTCGCGTCAAAGCTCGCGAAACAGCTTGTTTCAAAGCTTGGCTCAAAGCTCGCGTCAAAGCTCAGTCAAAAGCTCGGCTCAAAGCTCATTTCAGAGCATCGTTCAAGGCTTGTTCGAAAGCTAACTCGAAAGCTGCTTAGGGGGCGACCCCTATATGCGGACTTTCCGCGACGCGAAATGGCTTAACCGACTGAGAGTGCTTGAGTTATGCTCGGTTGGAAAGAGTCACTAGACCTTCGGTTCTTCTTGTTCTCTCGGTGAACCGGGAATCCGTCCGCCCGCGCGTCAGGAATCGCTGGCTGCGTGACCGGGACAGGCCGAGAATGGGTAGCGTCACTACTACATCCCGGGCAATCGACAGTTGGCCGTCACTCGGCCGGCGCGGTCACCCAGCGCAGGCCGGGCGCTGTCTGCCAGCCGAAGGTCATGGTCACGGCCTTGCCGTTGATACTCTCCACCTTCGCCTTCACGAACGTGCTGCCGAGCGGGGACCAGTCGTCGCCGACCAGCTTCAACCAGAGCGCGTAGGTTTGGCCGGCCTTCAGCAGAGTCCGCGGGCGGTAGTCATACTCCGACCCCGGGCAGACCTCCAGCACAGCGAAGTCCTGGCTCACCGCAATCGACACATTGTCGTTGAACGCCCACATCGGCGTACATTCGTCGGGAGCGATGAGGAAGAGCGAATCGCCGGCATCGGCAATCACGTAGCTGGTGTAGGCTGCCCGGTCGGAATCGTCGTAGGCAATCCCGTGTGCCTGTGAGTCTGTGCTGCTGATCCAGAACCCATGGCGCTTGTGGTCGGGATTGGTCGAGTCACCCAGCGCGTAGACAGTCAGGGGCTGAGACACGATGAAAGACGTTGACCACGTGTAGTCCGGTCCGTAGAAATGATCATCGCCCAAGAGCCCGCCTTTGCCCACCCCGCGGATCCTCAAGTGTTTGACCGGCGTGGTCTGCTTGTAGCTTCGATCCGACTGCGACAGTGTGCCCGCGCTCTGACCGTCGGCAAAGACATCGATCTCGGACACATCCGAACCGACCGCTGTCCACTTCATCTCCATCGCCTTGCCGTCATCAGCGGCCTGACAGGTAACCTGCTTGAGAACCAGGTCGCTGGGCGCGTCGCAACCCGGACCTGCGACCAGCACCCACACCGACACCGCAAACACGACCGTCTGTCCGACGCTCAGCAGCCGTGCCCGCTTTCGGATCGGGCTATGAGTATTGTTCACGACATCCTCCTCTGTGAATTAGTGCCGAATCGTCCGACGGGCGGCCGATTTCCAGGCACTGATCGTTCTATCGTGACAGGCTAGCCGCGACGTGCAGTCAGTCAATGCCGGCCGTAACACGTTTTGACAATCGCCGGCCCGGCTTCCGCCACCCGCCACCCACTTGCTGCTACCTGCTATCTGCTCACCCCTCTCAGTCTACAATCGGTGGTCGACTTCTCCGGAGAATTTGCGGGGAATTCGGGGACAGGATACTTAATGCCGTGTCCGTCAAGGCGAGACTAAGGAATTCCAGGGATACAATATCTATCTCCCCGTTGTTACTCACCTGCTACCTCTTCAACGATGCCACGATGTACGCACTGTCCGACAGGGGCCGCTGAGGCCAATCGCCGATTCAACGATGTACGAATCCTCCGAACCAACGATGTACGATTCCTGACCATCTTGTCATGCCGCGCCTTGTCGGCCGGCCTGTCTGACCGACCGGGTCTTACCGATTCAGTTCAAACGTACTGGGTGCCGTTCGACGGAACTCCTGCGTGTTATTCCGCAGCGTCGCATCGACCGTCTTGACCGGGTACTTGCGGGCACTCTTCCAGCCCCTCCGGAGAATCGCCTTCGTCAGTTCCTTGATTGTCATGGGGTGCCCCGAGTGCTTCAGGGTTCGAATAATCAGGGCGCGCGCACTGGCGCCGCGCACCGGCCGGGAGCTCGCCGGCAGCTTCGGCTGCGGCTGACTCACGAGGACCGGCTTCCTCGCCGCCTGGTGAATCGGCCGTCCGGCGCCAATCCGGCCGAGTTCGGCCCGCACTGCCTCCAACTCGCTCCTGAGCATTGCCTCACGTTCGCGGAGCAATTCCCGACGCAGATTCCTCTCGACCACCTCCGCAATCTCGGCGGTGATTCGGTTCATACGGTCGTCCATTCTCGACTCCTTTCAGGTTTGAACGCGGCCCGGTGACGGTCCGCCCGGAAACCAGCGCGTTCCATTTCGGCTATCTCAGACATCACGGTCTGCATCCATGCGTACAGCATAGTCGAACTACCGGTCACACGCAACAGGCTGCATGCCGCTCGCTTCGGACTGTCAGCCGTCGGCCGATGGCGTCCACGTTGCTTCGGCGGAAGGCGTTCAACGTTCATCGTTAGCCGACTCCCTCAACTGGAAACTGGAACCTGGCAACTGGGACCTCGCGGCGAAGCCGCGTCGCGCCCTGACATCGCTCAGAAATATGTGTCCCGCGCTGCTCTCGCGCTGCTCTCGACTTCTCACCACTGTTTCTCCCCGGCTTGCCGGGACTTGCGCGCGTCATCCCGCAGGGGCAGACGGCGGAAGCGGGACTGACCGTATGCGTGCTTCGGTTGTGACAGTAAAACGGCCAACCAGCGCCGGGCCTGCGGCAAATAGCCGCGCGAGGTGACTGTGGATGTACTCAGGCGACTTGGCGTGGATTCTGAGAAACACGATTCCGGGCGGCGTGGGCAGCCGGCGTCGGAACACGAGTTCTCCAAAGTCGCGGTCAAAGGTGATGACAACCCGCTGCTGGGCTGCACCCAACGCAAGCACTTCCTCATCCGGTGCTCCAGGGCACACGATAGAACCGGCACTACGTCGTGCCCGTCCGCCTGCAGACCGCGGACTGCCTCCAGGGGGACGTTCTCGTCAGCGAGGAAACGTGCTTGACTCAAGGTAGAGCGTAGACTGTCTCTTCCTTGAGCACGCGGGCGGCGTAGCTCAGGACGGCCGTGATGTCCTCGTGCGTGAGCTGCGGGTAGTTCTCCAGAATCCGTTGTTCGGTCCACTCGCTAGCCAGCAACTCCAGCACGAACTCGACGGCCAGTCGTGTGCCCTTGATGATGGGCTTACCCGCCAGGACTTTCGGCTCAACGACGATTCTATCGTGCCATTCCATACTTGATTATATGCTGTTTCCTCGCCCAATCAAGCCGGCTGGCCGTCCGCGTTAGTTGGCCTCAGCGGCCCCTGTCCGACAGCGCGGCAGAAACCGTGCAACGTTCATCGTTCACCGACCTCCTCAACTGGAAACTGGAACCTGGAAACTGGTCCCTCGCGGCCTGCGGCCGCGTCACGCCTTGACATCGCTCAGAAATAGAAGTGTCCCTTACGTCCTCACGCAAATCGTCACTGCGCCTTCTGTGTTTCCGACATTTGTTCAAGAATGGCCTTCCGGTCATGAAGCGCACTCAGTTTCTTCCTGAGATCGGAGATCTCCTTCTTGATCATGCGCAGCTCCGCCTGTCCCTTAACCCTCACCAGACAGCCTTCTCCAAGTTTCTCGGTTATGTACTTCTCAAGTTGGCTTCTCAGGAGTCGGATGTACGGATTTCCCCAGATCGCCCCGTCTCGGTACTCAAGCCTGCCCGCCTCAATACCATCGATAATGAAGTCCCGACTCACGCCATATTCGGATTTGGCTGTCACGTCGCTCAGGGCTGCACGCTTTTGATTCCATTCGCCATGCTCTGCCATATGGGTCCTCCTCTCACCGGATCGGTTCGCAAGGGAAACCTAGGCGAAACCTGTCGAGGGGCACTTCCCATGTTCCTTTGTTTCTTGGTTCATCATCTCGAACTTCCTTCAACGGTCCTGTTCTCCTACTCCGTCAGCCCGTACAACTCATACACCAGCGCGTCAGCGAGGGCCATCGGCTTACGGCTCACGGCTCCGGAGTGTTTCTGCCGCCGCATCCGTCTGGGGCCGCAAGCCGTCGGCTGTCAGCCGTCAGCGTCCTGTTCTTCACGTGCGGCTTCAGCATCGTCTCGACCAGACTCGACCATCCGGTCACGCCGCGGTCGATTGGGTTTGGGGTCGCCGACGTCAGGCCGGCTGACTGCGTTCGTACAGTTACTCAGGGTCCAGGTCGAGTCCGTTTTCCCATTCCACCGTGTCGAACGCGACCCGGACTTTCCTGAACACATCCGGGGCGGCCAACTCGCGGAAACGTCCAAAGACCAGTAGGGGCGTCACGTCGAAGACTCGCTGCTCCCCGCTGCCGAAGCCGAGAATCAGCCGGTGGCCATCGGTCGCCTCCACGCTGCTTACGCTGGGATACTTCGTGGCTACTCCTGCTACTGGAGCGGCGGGATGCGGCACGGTTCCTCTCCATTTGTCACCATCTGCCAGTCGGCACGCAGTTCGTCCCGGTGAAGTTCCGCCCACGCCTGAACCAGGCGCAGTTGCCGTTTGGGTAGTTCGCCCTGCATCAACTCAAGCGTGTCAACGGAGAAGGTCGCCTTGAACTCGTTGTAGTAGGCATGGAAATGAGGAGGATTATGCTCGCCGGGCGCGTAGTACATCCGTATGATCACGCCGTAGAACATCGAGATGGTCGGCATTGCCGCTATCCTCTCTCCCGCAGGGATTGCGGCACTGCGTCTCTTCTCGTGCTTGTCATGCGTACGTCCAGATGCTCAGAGTCGTTTCTCTTTCTGCCCAATCATACCGTCCGTACCCCCGCGCGTCAATCCGACCGGAGACGCAAGCCTCAAACCGTCGCAGTCGGCACTCATCGTCCCGCGTTCACCATCCATCGTCAGCATAGGTCCTCAACTGGAAACTGGAACCTGGTCACTCGCGGCCATGGGCCGCGCTGCGCCTTGACATCGCTCGGAAATAGGTGACTGTCCCTAATTCTCCCCGGAACTTTCGCACTTGCGCACTACCTTATGCTGTATCCCGTGTGCCAGCCGCACCCAACCAGTTGTGGTTCAGGGAGGCCGGACGCGAGTTTCTGGACAAGCTCTGTGAGTGCTATATGATTAGGCCGATGCCGGAAGCCAAGATTGACAGAAAAGCTGTCCCGCTTTCAAATGGTAGTAGTAAATGTCCGTTAATGACCTACCAACGAAAGGAGACAGCAATGACTGTCGATAGCGTAGCGCAGAAGCGCTCGGTAATCAAGCCCGACACCCTCGTCATCGGTATCGATCTCGCCAAGCACACCCACGTCGCACGGGCCCGGTTCTATGACGGCTCCTACACCCGGCCCGTGAAGGTGCCCAACACCCGTGCCGGTTTCCTCGCCCTCAGTGAGCAGATCGGCGCCTGGAAGCCCCGGCCTGACTCCGCCGTCATCGTCGGGGTCGAGTCGACCGGCAGCTACGGCGTCAACCTCGTCCGCTGGCTTTCTGAGCACGGCTGCCGGGTCGTCCTGGTCCCCAGCCTGCACGTCTGCCGGGAGAAGGAG
>JAPLUO010000160.1 GCA_026397595.1 Caldifarciminota bacterium | reverse complement strand
CCAGATGAGCGTCCTGGCCCCGAGCCGGTCAAGTTCCGTATAGGGGAGAAGCCCGCCGGTGGGCCGGTTCCACTGGCACCACGTCACGCCTAGCGTGTCTAGCGTGCTGGTGTAATAGCTCGCGTAGCGTTCCAGCGTGTCGTTGTTCACTACGAGCACGTGTGCGGGCTGGGTGACGAGGTTGATTGTCGTGTCGCCGTGAATGGCGAAGTCCCACGAGCGGGCGAAATACGGGACGTCGGGCTCGATGGACACCGTGATGCTTGTGTCAATGATGCTGAGCGCGTAGCCACCGGCGCTGTCTGTTTCACAGGAGTCCCATACCGCCGCGTTGCCCTGAATCCGTCCTCGAACCCAGGCGCGGACCGGCTCGCCGGTTGAGGAGTCGGTGAGCGTGCCCGAGACGTTCCGGAGCCCGTAGACCTTCAGGTCGAGGTGCACCGTGTCGTTCAACGGGTTGTCGTCGCCGGAGGTGTACGCATCGAGAGTGTAGAAGCCGGGCGTATCGAGCGGGATGGGCCCGGCAGTGATTGTGTCGGTGGCGAGAAATGGGAGCGAGTCGATGTGCACGCCGGTCCCCATGCCGCCCGCCGCGATGGTCAGGTCAAAGTTGCGCACCGTGTTCCGCCCGACATTGGCGACGGGCACCGAGACCTGGATGGTGTCGCCTGCGACGTACACGCCATGCGGGTCCGGAGCGACGAACTCGAGCACGGAGACGTCCGTGTCAAAGGTCGGCGTGACGAAGACGTCCATGCCCATGAAGTCGAGATAGGTCGAGACCCACGTCTGGTCCATGTTGTTCGGATCGCCCCACGACGCCGGTATGCCGCCGTCGTCGTCGGTGTCGCGGGTGAGCAGCGTGTCAACGAGGTAGTGGTGCATCAGCCAGTCCTGTGTGTCGTGGCCAAGTTCGGCGCAGGCCCGATAGGCGTTTGCCAGCCAGATATTGTGCGAGCAGTTCCACATGCCGGACGGGTAGAAGCCGGGCAGAGAATCTGCGTAGGTCTGAATCCAGAGCTTGCCGGCGGCTGTATCTTCCTTGCAGACAGTGTGGACGATGCCCCAGAATGCGGTACCGCCGCACATGGCCCAGTTCTGGGTGCCGAGCAGGCTCGCGGCCCCGCCTTCAATCCAGGTCTTGACCCGCTGGCCGCGGGCAAGGGCGCTGTCGTGGAGAACCGCGTCACTCCGGGCTCGGGCGTACTCTATCGCCATGCCCGAGGACTGGCTGGTCACGAAGTATTCAAGCGACGACGAGTTCGCGAGCGGGTTCTGGAGGTAGAAGGTGCGGCAGGTATCGGTGTAGGCAAGATGGCTCGAGTCGCCATAGGCGTGCCGATACTCGGCCTCGGCCATGAAGCCCAGCCCGCAGTTCCAGATTGCATAGTACAACTGGCCCGGCACGCCGCCATGCTCGCGATAGGCCGGGTGGTTCATCACGTAGATCCACGCACGGCGGACGTTCTCGCGGAAGTCGTCGCGTCCGGTCAGTTCGTACCAGCGGGACCAGATCCAGATGGCTTCCTGCGTATTGTCGGTCTCGATGGTGGTGGGCATGTGTTCGGCCTCTATAATGCCGCCGAAGTCGGGCGACGTTGAGTCCGAGACCTGGTACTCAGCAACGAAATCGCAGGTCAGCTTCACCTGCCTCAGGTAGTTGTAGCGCCGGGGGCCGTGGATGAGGCTCTCCGGCCGGGGCAGCCACCTGGGCTGATACGAACGGTAGAACGATTCAAACTCCTGCTCGGTCCACATCCTTGTGGCGAGTGCGGCCGAGGCGAGTGCGAAAAGGACAAGTAGTATACGTCTGGACATAAGTACCTCCGGCAACACGTTACCGAACGCCGCCGCCTAGTCAAGATACAGAGAGGGCGGGCATTGGGCCCGCCCCGTCTTCTCTTGCTGTCAGCCGCTGGCCGTCAGCCGTGAGCCGAACATCGGGGAGACGACCGCGCGTCGGGCACGCAGGGCTTCGTCGTGCCCTGATTCTCCCCGGGTTCAGTAGTCCCACGGCCGGAACAGGTTGTCGTATGTGCTTTCGTTCTCGATTCTGTGGTACCAGGTCGGAAGGAACAGGTCCGGGTCTTCGGCGTGGTCGGCGCAGTACACTGATTCAGCAGCCGCAATCCGCTTCAGCCAGTCGGCAGATGGGTCTCGAACCAGTTCGAAGCGGGCTATGTCCTTCACCGCAAGCTTCTCCGGAGCCGCAGACGGGTCCTCCCAGCCTAAGAAGAGCTTTGGTGGTACGGTCGGGTAAAGAGGGACGTATCGAAGCAACTCGTATCTGAGGTGGTATGAGATGTCCCGCGACAGCACCAGGCCTGTTGTGTCAGATGCTGCTCGAAGCTCGGTCTTTACGTCCACCAGCCCGCTCGGCGTTCGGTGACTCATGTCGTACAGGAAGTAGGTCGTTGCTTTGAACCGACGCACATACGCGCCGGACCCCAGGGTCTCGTTTACGATTCCGTCCCTCGGCTCGAAAACCCCGAAACCCCGTTTGAACAGCTCCGGCCTTGTGAGGCTGTCGTTGATCAGCTCGAAGAACCCGTTGGTGCTGAGGTACTTCTGATATCCGCCGCTGGCAACGAGCACTACGCCTTCCACTAGCCTGCCGGTTCTCAGCGTCACGCGACAGACGGCGAGAAGGTCCCCGAGGCCCAAGTCGGCCTGAGCCAGCGACAGGCAAGCGAGGAGTGCGACCAGCGGCATGGAGGTTCGCCGAGGCATGATCACTGCCTCCCTCTGAGTCGTCTCGCGGGAGATTTCGGAGACATCCTGTTCTATTTCTTCTGCGTCAAGGCCTGGCGGGGTTCATCCATCATTGCATGGATTGTAGACAACCCGGTCGCGCGTGTCAAATCGGAGGGCGCTAACTGCTTTCTGCTAACTGACTAACTCGGTCGCCGTCAGCCGTGAGCCGAACATCGGGGAGATGACCGCGCGTCGGCCCAGCAGGGGTTGACATCGTGTCCACGTTTCCCCTGAGCCATCGGGTCCGTACCCATGCGCCATGACGTGACGATAGCAGGCGCAGGTCACGACCTAGACACCTTGCCCGTCCTGCGGTTCTCGTGAACCTCCATTCGTGGAGGGCTGGGCTGTCATCCTGCTGGCGATTGGAATGAGGCAGAGGCGTAGCGAGGACCACCATAGGTACAGGAGCTGCGAGGCGTGTGCCTCGCCATCATTGAGTAGGCCGTGTGCGACTCGGTTACGCAGATTGAAGCCCACCCGTTCGTCGAGTAGGCACTTCAGGTGAAACACATTCGTGTCGCCAAGGACTTCACGCGTCTTGTCGTGGTCCAGAAGCCAGGAGAGGTCGTTCTCCATCTCGATGCCGTCCGGTGCCAAAGAGGTCGTCGCAACGCCACTTTGCCGGAGGATGTTCCGTAGCGCGTGCTCAAGTTGAGGGACGAGCAGGTGCAGCATCACCGGGAGGTCTCCGATGAAGCCTGCGTGCAAGGCGTTCGCCCAGAGAAGCTCGCGGCCAGGCGGAACGAACGGGCTGTTGATGGTAATCATGAGCCAGTCTCTTATGCCGACGGTGTGCTCGAATAGCATCTGGCGTCTTGCAGGCTCGACCGCCCCGTCGGCGAAGATCCGGTAGGTGAACTGCACGGTGTCGCTGACCATGCGGTTCCACAGCGGCGGGTCAGTGGCAGCAAGGCCCGTCGTCGTCTTCTTTCTCTTGCGAGTCGACTTCGCTACCGTGCGTCCCTGGCTGTCAACGAGCATCTTTGTGAAGAGCGTCTCCCACGCTCGCTCGGCATTCTGTTTGCGCGCCTCTTCCACTATCTCGTCGTATTCTTTTGCGCCACCGCCGAGCCTCAGAGCTAACGTCAACAGCGCGTCGTGGAAGCTCTTGCCACGGACTGCCTGCCGAGCTTCCTCGGCAGCGGTGGAGAGGTCAATGGGGATCGAGAATCCCTTCATCTCGGCAAGGGAACCTGCTTGGTGTTCCTCCAGTCGTCGGCGGAGTTGCAGGACGCGCTCCTTGGTGTTGGCGATCCTGCCATAAGCGGCGATGGCCTGTTCGATGTACCCTACAGCGAACGCGTGGGCGGGTGTCGATCCCCGCGTGTGCAGGTCCGCCATCTTCACGTGCGTTTCAGCCGCGTTGATTCGTGCCTGCCTCATGGCGTCAGCGTTCCGGGCGCGGCCGTGCCATTCGGCGGCGAGCATCCACAGGCGTTCAGCTCCAGGCTGGTCCGCGCAGCGCATAGCCTTGTCGGCGGCAGCCTCGCATATGGGAGCGAACGTCGCGGGGTCGCCGTGGCCGAACTCGACCATAATCTCGATATTGCATGTCAACAAATGGAGCCGGCTATCACCACAGTGGCTCTTGGCAAGCTCTTCGGCCCGCACCATGACCTTCGCAAAATGCTCCTTCCGACCGAGCTCGTGGCCGATATATGCGGCGCGCCGCAGGCGGTCTGCCAGGGGCGGCCAGTCGTTCTCGAGTCGGGCGACCGATTCCAGGTAGGAATCGACAGCCAATCGAGCGTACTCGGGGTCACGTCTCTTCAGCCAGAGTACATCTGCCAGTCGGGCGCGCATCTCGGGGTCCTGTGTGTCCTCGACAATGAGGGCGATTGCATCCAGATGATTCTCAGTCAGGATGTCCAAGGCCGCGTTGTCCTTGGGCACGTTGACGGGAGCCGTGACGAAAACAGCATTGCCGGAATCGTGAGCGAAAAGGAGTTGTGCCAGGTAGCCCAGCAGCCCAAAGACGGCTTCCTCCTTGGCTTGGTCGGCTTCGCCGGCACTCGGTGAGGCATGCAGCAGGTCGGTGGCGAACTCAAAGCAGGTCATCTTGCCGGATCCGGCTATGATGCTCTGCCAGTCAGAGGCGTCGAAATCCTCTTTGGTCAACGGCATGCTGGGAAGCAGCAGCATTGCCTACGTCTTCGGCGAACCAGTCTTGCGAGCCGTACGCGCCTTCCTTGGTTTGTCGCTGACCATGACCGCGTCGGCGTCGGAGGTGGCGGGAGTAAACTCCAGTTGGTGGTTGCCGTTGTGGACGTGTTTGGGCGCTTCTTTGAACGTCGCCTGCAGCGGTGGGACATCGAGACCTTTGCCCGCGAGGAGTTCGACGATCGTGCGAAGCTGGATGCGCGGGTAGTCCTCATTCCAGCCCGGCGAATGGTAGAAACCTGCGGAGGCCGCCTCGGATATCATCGGCTGCGTCGCCTCTTCCATCGAAATCAGGACGCCAATTGCCGCCTTCTCTCGTTCGACGACTCCGCGCAGGTCACGCACGTGCGCCACGTTCGTGTGTCCCGCCTTCACTGAGATGATGACCTGCTTTGTCTGGCCGGAATCAGCTTCGTCGTGGAAGTAGATGCGGCCGTCGATGCCCTTGTCGCTGCCTTTCTTCTGTTCAGCAGGACGGGCATCAACCAAGTCGAGCGCCCACCATTGGAACTGGTAGGGGTCCCTGCCGGCAAGCTCCTGCGCACCGGCCACGTCCACCGGCTCACCGATGACTTGGAACTGCGCGTCTTTGCCGAACGTGTCGCGCAGCCTGCGTTTCATCAGGTTGATGGCCAGATGCGTGATGTCGATGCCAATCCAGCGGCGGCCGAGCCTTTGGGCTGCGATGACGGCCGTACCGCACCCGCCGAAGGGGTCGAGCACCAGGTCGCCCTTGTTCGACGACGCCGTGATGAGGCGTTCAACCAGCGCCTCTGGTTTCTGGGTAGGGTAGCCGAGACGTTCGCGGGCCTGCGAGTTCACGGGCGGAATGTCGGTCCAGAGGTTGTCCGGCAATCGGCCGGCGCTTTTGTCAAGATAGCGTTTGAGTTGTGGGCGCTTCTCCTTGGTATCCGGGTACCAGATGCGGCCCTGGGCATCGAGCTTCGCCATCGTCTCCTTCGAATAACGCCAGCCGGACCGGGGTGACTTGTGGCCCTTCCAGTCGTACATCATGTTGGGGCGCGGGTGCGGGCTGGTCATGTCGCTCAGCCTGAACCTGCGGCCATCCGCATCGGTGAAGCGGTACTTGGTATCGAGGTACTTCGGGTCATGGGCCACGTACGGCGGGTTCCATGTCGCGACGTCGGTCTTGGAGTAGAAGAGGATGAAGTCGGTGACGCTCGAGTATTTCTGCGAATCACTGTGAGCCGACGTTCGCTTCCAGACAATCTCATTGATGAACCGCTCAGGGCGGAATATCGAGTCCATGAGCACGCGCAGGTAGTGACTGGCGGTCGGGTCGCAGTGCAGGTAGATGCTGCCGGTCGGTTTAAAGACGCGGCGGAGTTCCACGAGGCGCGGGGCCATCATCGTGAGGTAGGCCAGCATATCGTTCGTGCCGATGGCGGTACGGAAGGCCTGCATGGTCTGCGAAACAGCGCCGCCCGTCTCGACTATCTCCTTCAGCGCGTGCTCGGCATCAAGGCCCCATTTCCAGGTATCCTCAAAGGCGTGAATCTGAGCATCGGACATTCTGCCGCCGCGCTCCTTGAACAGGACGTTGTAGCTTTGATTGGAGTTGAACGGCGGGTCGAGGGAGAGGAGGTCAACCGACTCGTCCTTGACGTAACGGCGCAGGATGTCAAGGTTGTCGCCGGAGTAGAGCAGATTCGTCGGGGTCCCGTCGGGCATCAGAGGTGAGGATAAGGCGAATTAATCCGGTGTCAAGCTGCGCAATCGCGCCGTGCGCCGGTTCCGACAAGGGTTCCGGTTCAAGCGCCGCGTTGTCGCCGGGGGCGGGGTCTCGGACACGGTGGGGAGGATTGCGGGGAGGACGATGGGGAGAACGATGGAGAGGATAGCGGAGAGGACTATGGGGAGGATAACGGGGAGGATAACGGGGAGGATAGCGGGGAGGATGATGGTCGGGATTGCGGGGAGGATTACGGAGAGGATGATGGACAGGACTATGGGGAAGGTTACGGGGAGGACGATGGACAGGATGATGGGGAGGATTGCGGGGAGGATGATGCAGAGGACTATCCTGAGGACGGTGAGGAGGATTATGGACAGGACTATGGGGAGGATAATCCTCCCTATGGGTCGGGGTAGGGTGGGGGACCCCTGAAAACCTGCACTCTTTTCCGTTTCGAAGCGGATAAGTCTATGATAGCAATGATATGAGCAGACAGCATTCGCATCCGTCGCACCACGATAGCCCGCGCGGACCGTGACCGCGAGCTTCAACTAGCCGGGTTCAGGCGGCGCGTCAACGGCGGGCGAAGTTCACTCCTGTTTGACTATCCAGACCCCGGCGTCGCCGGAGGCGGTGTAGACGTAGCCGTACGCCAACGCCGCGCGGCGGGTGTTGCCGTCAAGGGTGTAGTAGTGAGTTTCCTTGACCGTGCCGGGTTCCCAGTCGAAGTGCAGGACGTCGAGGCCCAAGGAGTCGCAGACGTAGACGTATGCGATGTCGTCCCAGACCGCTTTGTACGCATGGCCCCGGGTGTCAATGTTGCGGACGAAGTACTCTTCGCTCATGTTGGGCGTGCCCCATTCCGCGATGCCGTACTGGCCCTGGCCAATCAGGCAGATGCCGCCGGCCGTGGCCGACACGCCAAAGGCATCCTCACCCAGGCGGTTGATACCGACGTTGACGCTGTCGCCTGGATAGTAGTAGTAGATTCGGAGCACGCCGTATCCGGGCATGGCGCAGAAGACCCGCCAGTCGGGTCGGCAGATGTCGGCGCAGTTGT
This sequence comes from Caldifarciminota bacterium, assembly GCA_026397595.1. GTDB lineage: Bacteria > Hydrothermota > Tepidihabitantia > Tepidihabitantales > Tepidihabitantaceae > UBA2258. The sequence continues at coordinate 5,438 of JAPLUO010000160.1, read as the reverse complement.
TCGGCAGGTCTATGGACTGGATGAGGTTCATGTGCCACCGGTCGCTGATATCGTAGACGCTCAGACCCTCTTTGCCACCGACATACAGGCGCAGGGACTCGACCACGAACGCAACAACGCCGCCGTCAGTGCCGGGGTCGGAGAAACTCATGCAGTATCGGGTGCTCAGATCCACAACCGTAAAGCCACCGTGGTCACGTCCGACGTAGACCACGCTGTCCGTTGCGGCGACGGCGATTGCTTTGCCGAGATCGAGGCGCCAGAGGCGGGTTGGTGTGGTCCGGCCGTCAAGACTGAGCGCCAGGAGTCCGGAGTCGCCGTCCGCGATATAGGCGACGGAGTTGTGGATGCAGATGTCCATTGCCTGGCCGGGCGTGTCATAGTGCCAGACCGGGCGCTGCTTGAACAGGCCGCAGCCGGCCGCGAGGAGGACAAGAAGCGAGAGGCGCGAGGCGAGAGGCAAGAAGCGAGAAGCGAGAGGCGCGAGGCGAGTCATGTGTAGCATGGCGTATTTCCTTTCAGTGCCGGGGCATTATAGGCCGAGTCCGGCCGCTTGTCACGCCTGCGACCACGCCTGCGACCACGATTGACCGGACGGCGTCCCGGGCTAGAATCTATAGTGAATTGGCGCGCCGGGCGCCGGTTCGTGTTTCTGTGGAACTTCTTTCAGACATTGGAGGCTCTTGATGTTCCGTATGGTTCGCATTATCACGCTGCTGCTGCCCGGCATCCTGGCCGCGGCCACAGGCGACCTGACCCAGACGTTCGAGTTCAACCCGAACGACTTCGTATTCGACAAGGTGAACGGCTATGACGTTGTCGCCCTGCCCGGTCAGTATTCGACGACCGAGCCGGGCAAGCCGAACCTGCCCATGGCAGTCTACAACGTCGTCATCCCGCCCGACGCCGAGATTACCGGCGTGGACGTGGTGAGCATCTCGACGACCGCGCTACCCGGCGAGTTCAACATCCACCCGAGCCAGCGGCCACAGGTACTTTCGAAGCCGGCCCTGGCATTCGTCGCGCCCGACCCCAAGGCCTACGCCTCGAACGAGGCCTACCCGGCCGAGATGGTGCGTTTCACGCGGTCGGGGGTGATGGGCGGGTATCGCATCGCCGGCATCCAGCTTGTTCCTCTGCGCTACTTCCCGGCGCAGAAGCGGCTCGAACTGGTTACGCGCGTCGCAGTCGCGGTGCGCTATGAGCGGAACCGGCACCAGGTGCTGAGCCTGGATAATTCCCAGGTGGACTTGATGGGCCAGAACGTGCGCGGGTTGGTGCGGAACTCCGAGCAGGTCGCGAACTGGTCGCCGAAGACTAGGCAGACTGACGACTGGCTCTGCGACATGATGGTCATTACGTCGACCGCGCAGGCCGCCAACTTCCAGCCTTTCGTGGACTGGAAGACCCGGCGCGGCATCAAGACCGTGGTCGTGAAGACCGAGTCCATCTACTCGGCCTATAGCGGCCGGGACAATCAGGAGAAGATTCGCAACTGTGTGATAGACTACTGGCAGAACCACGGGCTGAAATGGGTGCTAATCGGCGGCGACGACCAGATTGTGCCGGTGCGGACCTGCCGACTCACGGTCGAGGGTAACGAAGAGAACATCGCGTCGGACATGTACTACGCGGACCTGCAGTACTCTTGGGACTCAAACCACAACGACGTGTTCGGCGAAATGGAGGACTCGGTTGATTTGCTCTACGACGTCTTCATCGGCCGGACCCCAGTGGACGGCGCGTCCGACGTGGCCACGTTCTTTGCCAAGGATACGATGTTTGAGAAGCACCAGGACACGACCCGGCTGAAGCGAGTGCTCTACGGTTCGACGATGCTCTTTGACCCGTACCACGGCAAGGTCATCAATCATATCATTGCCGACGCCTTCCCCTCGGGCTGGACCCACGCCCACCTCGAGGACCCGAACGACGGCGTCTACGCGGATTCGATGGACCAGGGATTCCAGCTTGCTCACGTGGCGGCGCACGGCAACCCGAATACGTTCTCGGTTCTGTGGGACTATGAGGTTGCCGAGTTGACCAACGGGTTCACGAGACTGAACTTCGTCAATTCGATGGCCTGCGAGTCGGGCTGGTTCGACGGGCAGGACTGTCTGGCCGAGGCGCTGGTCAACGCCACAAACGGCGGGTGCATTGCCTGCATGTTGAACTCGCGATACGGGTTCGGCTACCCGCCGGCGCTCGGGCCTTCGGAGTTGCTCGACCTCCAGTTCTACCGTTACTTCGTGCAGGGCTACGCGACTCAGTTCGGCAGCATCGGGATGCTCTCCAAGGACTACTTCCAGAGCCTCGCGATGGACCAGGAGGTCTGGCGCTGGTGCGTGTTCGAGCTGAACCTGTTCGGGGACCCGACACTCTTTGTCTGGTCCGAGAAGCCGAAGAGTCTGACGGTGACGACGCCGGACTCGGTGCCGACCGGCACGCAGGTCGTGCGCGTTACCGTCAAGGAAGGCACGACGCCGGTCAGCGGCGCACTCGTCTGCCTGAGCAAAGGCACCGAGACCTATGCCCGGGCCTGGACCAATCCGCAAGGCTGGGTCAACCTGTTGGTCAGCCCGACAACCACGGGCAGCCTCGATCTTTCGGTCAGCGCCCAGAACTTCTACCCGCATGATGGACAGGTGCCGGTGCGCGGCAGCTCGAACCGGCCCGCGCTGGTGTTCGCGGGACTGCGCATCGACGACAACGACGGCAACGGTCGGCTGGACCCGGGCGAGACCGCTAACCTCTTCGTCTCGGTGAAGAATGAAGGCGCGGTTGACGCGACCGGGACGAGCGCGGTCTTGCGGACTTCCTGTCCGTACCTGACCCGGGTCGATTCGACTTCTAGCTACGGCACGATTGCGGCCGGGGCGACGGTCGAAGGCGACCAGTTCCGGGTCACGGCGTCGGCCTCGACCCCGCCCGGCGTGATGGCCGGGATGGTTGCCGCGTGCACCGCGGGCCAGGGTTCGTGGCAGCCTTACTTCGAGACCCGCATCGGCGACGTGCCGCCGGCCAAGAAACTCTGGGCCGACCACGACAACAACGACATGATTCTCTCGGTGACCTCGCTCGGCTCAATCGGGACGCTTGGTCCTTACAACGAGGGTTCGGGCCTCAAGTACCCGCGCAACGCGCCGAACGGCGCGATCTACTTCACTAGCCTCGCCTGCGGCAACGGCCCGGACTACGTGGTCGACCGCTGGTATGGCCACCCGACTTCGACCTCGCAGGCTGACTGGCGCGCGCTCGACACACTGCATGCGGTGATACCGCCGATTTCCGGGGGCCAGGAGTACGAGGCCGTGATTGACGACGGCGCCCACTCGACGCCCAAGGGCCTGACCGTGACCCAATGGTCGGCCTCGGTTGCGGACCCGGGCTACCGGGACTTCGTGGTTATCACCTATGACGTCGCGAACCTGGGCACCGAGGCGATGAATGGCCTCTACGTCGGCATCTTCTCGGACTTCGACGTCAACAACACGACCGACAACGACGTTTACTCCGACGCGCCCCGCCGGCTCACCTATATGACCCAGTGGGGCGACTATCAATACTCGGCGGGCATCAAGCTGCTGTCGCCCGCGACCGCCGCCAACCAATCGGCAATCGACCACAATGTTTATGTTCGACCGTCCGGGATGATAACCGAGGCCGTCAAGGACAGCTTCCTGCGCGGCGCGATATCGCGGCCCAACTCGAACGGCACGCGCAACTGGTCGTGCGTCGTTTCGGCCGGGCCATTCGACCTCCCGGTCGGCGGCCGGGCCTTTGTCGCGTTTGCGTTCGTCGGCGGCAACACCCAGCAGGAGATGCTTGCGCACGCGGACTCGGCCCAGTCCTGGTTCGACCGTTCGGTCGCGACGACCGAGCCGGGGACCGCGGCCGGCATCGCGCAGGTCGGAATGCGGGTGGCCCCGAGCCCGGCGCGTGGCCGGGCTCAGCTCCGTTTCGCCCTGCCGCAGTCAGGCCGGGCCCGGGTCGAAGTGCTGGACGTCGAAGGCAGGGTCGTACGTGTGCTCGCCGACTGCGAACTGGCGCGCGGGACGCACACGCTCGACTGGGACGGCCGGGACGAGGCCGGCCGCAGGGTGGCCGGCGGTATCTACGTTTGTCGGCTGGTGACGCCGGCCGGCACGGTCAACAGAAAGGCAGTAGTGCTCAGATAGTCCGGGCCGGGTCCCGGAGAAGAGAGGACGTTGAGAATGAAGAGACTGCTTAGGCTTGGTTTCGCGGCACTGGCGCTCATCGTATTCGGTCGCGCTACCTGCGGCAAACCCCCGCAAACGGGCGTGACACCGGTTCAGAAGATGAAATTCACCGACCGCGTATGCTACCACAACATGGGTATCACCTGGGACGGTGAGTACTACTACACGGTGAACGGCGGCAGCACCGACTACTCAAACCTGAATAAGTACGACGATTCGGGAGAGCTTGCTACCGGGTACGACATCGGCACCGACGGCCGCGCCATTCTCTACAGTCCGGAAGAGGAGCAACTCTACGTCAAGTCCCTCGGGATGTCACTGGACGAGGTAGACCTTGATCTTGAGGAAGTGAACACCGACCTTGAGGACATCTTCAGCGGGGACCAGAGTTCGGTCGCGATGTCGCCCGGCGGCGACATGCTGTACGAACTGAACGACGGCACGGTCAAGGTATTCAACATGGATGGCGATGAGGAGAAGACATTCGCGCTGTCCAGTTACAGCACTAACGACGAACGCGGCTACGCCTATGCCATAGCCGCCTCCGAGAAGTTCCTCTACGTCTGGGCGCCGAACAGCGAGACCGACATCCTCGTCTATGGCACTGACGGCAAGTACGTCACCAGGTTCGCGCTGCCGCGTGCCGGGTTCGGGTTCTCGCTGTCATGGGCGAACGGCATGCTCTGGATTGCCGAAGACGCGGACGGCGGCTCCGACGGCGCGGACGGCACGTGGTATGGGTACGAGCTCAAAGGACTGGAGTAAGTCCCAAGTGGAAATTCCAAAGTGCTGATTCGGACTTTGCCATTTCCACTTGCCACTTTCCACTTGCGTCCCCGCCGCTAGAGCTTCCGGATCTGCGGCGCGAAGATTGATACCGCCGCTAGACTAACGAGCACGGCGCATCCGCCGACGAGAGTCGCAGCGGGTGCGCCGAACTTCTGCGCAATCGCCCCGCCGAGCAGGCAGCCAAGCGGGAACATACCGTTGAACGCGAGCATGTAGACGCTCAAGGCCCGGCCGCGGATGTGCTCCGGGGCGATGGTCTGAATCAGCGTGTTCATCAGCGACGTGATGGAGGTCTGGCAGAAGCCGATCAGCGCTATCAGCGGCAGGGCCAGGCGCACGTCCCGGACAAAGGAAAGCGCAATCGACAACAGGCCGATGCCGCACGTCCCGAGGATGAGAATCACCCCCTTGTGCTTAGTCTTGCTTATT
>JAPLUO010000065.1 GCA_026397595.1 Caldifarciminota bacterium | reverse complement strand
ACACTTTGTGGGGCACCTCTCCGCATAATCTTAGGCTAACCAAAAGGTAGTCTAAGATTATGAGCAAAACGGCCGTGGGCCTCAAGCTATGCGCGGCTTCAAGCCCCGCCTTAGATGGGAAATTCACGCAGGTTTCAGGTTTAACGACTTCACGGTCATCTACGAGGAACAGACCGCGACCCACATCCGCGGCCGCATCGGTTCCGGCGCGTCGAGCATCACCATCTCCACCACCAACGGCGACATCACGGTCCGCCGGCGGTCATGACGTGAAACGAGAATCCCGGGCCCGTGGCCGCAAGTCAAAGTTATATATGGAAAGCTGCATGGACGCGGCAGGTGCTGAGAGGTTTGCATTGGCGTTCAAAGCGCTGGGCCACCCGATGCGGTTGCAGTTGGTCGCCGGCCTGCTCAACCAGGAGTGCAACGTCAAGCATATGACGGAGTGTCTGGGCGTGGCTCAAGCCACGGTGTCGCAGCAACTGGCTGTGCTCAGGGCAGCCGGTGTTGTAGTACATGAAAGAAAAGGCAATCAGGTATGTTACCGGGTGGCAAAGCCCTGGCTCCGCCAACTCGTCCGCCTTGTCACCCGGGCACAGCAGGAGGACCTAACGAATGGCTGAAGTGAAACACGTCAACGATAGCACCTTTGAAACCGAGGTCATGAAGTCCGCTCTGCCGGTACTCGTGGATTTTTGGGCTCCGTGGTGCGGTCCGTGCAAGATGATTGGCCCGATTGTTGAAAGCCTGGCCGGCCGGTACGACGGTAAACTCGTGGTCTGCAAGGTCAACACCGACGAGAGTCCCGCAACGCCCGGCAAGTACAACGTCCAGGGCATTCCTACCCTGATACTGGTCAAGGGCGGCAAGGAAGTGGCTCGGTACGTCGGTTACGCCTCCGAGGCGGCGCTCGCCGCCGAATTCGAACCGCACCTGTAGGCAAAGGACGAAGTCCGAAGTTGAAATGACGAAGTGAGGATGGCGAAGCGGATCACCGCGTCGGTCCTCAGACGTCTGCACGAACTGACTGCGCCGGACCGGGTAGTGACCGACCCGGCGCTGCTCGTTGACTACGGCCACGACGAGAGCGCTGAGCCGGCACACCTGCCCGACGTGCTGGTCAGGGTCTTGTCGGCCGAGGAGACCGCGAGCGTTATCTGCCTCGCGGGCCAAGAGGGGGTGGCGGTCACGCCGCGTGGACTCGGCACCGGCCTTGCCGGCGGGTCTGTCCCGGTCCAGGGCGGCATACTCATTTCTACCGAGCTGATGAACCGTGTGCTCGAAGTCGACGCGGATAACCTGATGGTCCGCACCCAACCCGGGGTTCGCACCGTAAATCTGCAGCAGGCGTGCGCCCAGCCCGGCCTCTATTACCCGGTTGACCCGGCCTCGCTCGACGACTGCTCAATCGGCGGCAATGTGGCGACCAATGCGGGCGGCGCGCGCGCCTACAAGTACGGCGTCACCGGCGACTATGTGCGGGGCATCGAAGCGGTGCTCGCCGACGGCTCAGTCATCCGCTACGGCGGCAAGCTCCACAAGAACGTTACCGGCTACGACTTAAACAAGCTCCTCATCGGTTCCGAGGGTACGCTCGGTATCATCACCGAGATCACTTTCAAGCTCGTCCCCAAGCCGCGGTACCAGGTTGACGTGCTGGTGCCGTTTGACCGCCTCGCCCAGGGCGTTGAGCTCTGCCTGCGCGTCATCCGCGATAGCCGACTCATGCCCGCGGTGGTCGAGTTCATCGAGCAGGGCGGGATTGCCGCCTGCAACCAGGTTCTCGGGACCTGCCTGCCCTTTGCCGATGCCGCGGTCCAGGTGCTCATCGAGCTGGAAGGTAACGACCGGCAGCAGGTGTTGAACGAGTGCGTATTGCTGGGCGAGACCGCCATGCAGCTTGGCGCGCGCGAGCCGCTCGTGGCCGACAATCCCACCGACCAAGAGCGACTCTGGACCGCCCGCCGCTCGATTGCCAAGACCCTGAAGCAGATTTACCCGCAAGTCACAGCCGAGGACGTCGTCGTGCCGTTGTCTGAGCTGCCTGCAACCGTGGAACTGGTCGCTGAATTGCAGCGCAAGTACGGCGTTCCCATTGTACCTTTTGGTCACATCGGCGACGGCAACATCCACGTTGATATCTGCCGCACCATTACCGACGAAGCCGAATGGCAGCGCGTCCGGTCGGCGGTAGTTGACGAACTGGTTGATTTCGTGCTGGCGCGGGGCGGTCAGATTACCGCCGAGCACGGCATCGGCTCAGCCAAGCGCAACCTGATGAAACGGGCGCTCGGTGCCACCGAACTCGACGTCATGCACCGCCTCAAGCAGGCACTGGACCCGGACGGCATCCTGAACCCGGGGAAAGTGCTGCCGGAGCAGGAATAGGTCCAATAGGACCTATGGCCCGGCGACCTTGGCGATTTTGCCGAGCTTCTTGAAGTCGTGGCCCTGGACCACAACCAGATAGAGACCGTCAGCGAGGGCTTTGCCCGATGCGTTGGTGCCGTCCCACGCAAGCACGTGCTGACTTACTGCGTTGAACCGGCGCACCAGAGTTCCCGACAAAGTGTAGATGAGGACTTCCGGTGTCTGCCCGGCCGGGAAGTCGAGCACGAGGTCGCACGCACCGGCAAATGGCGCCGGCCGCGTATAGGGCTCGGCCCAGGTCTTGACCGCGACACTGTGGAACTGACTTGCCATCGAGACGTTGCCGAATGAGTCGGTCGCAGTTACGAAGTAGGAGTAGCCGAAGGTATCGCGCGGCACTCCGAACACCGCCGCGGTCGTATCGGGGATGCCCTCGGCCACGGTCCGCAGCGTGTCGAAAGCATAGACCTTCATGTCATCCAGGAACACGCCCCGACCGTAGATGCTAGCGCCGGTGACGTAGCGGAACCGCAGGTAGACGCGCGGTGCAGCGGGCAGCCGATACCGCCGCTCGTGCCAAACCTGGCGGTCGCCGTACAGCGAATCGAGCGCGTGCCACGTGCCCCGGTCCGGAGACCACTCCACGTAGCAGATGTAGCGGGTGAACCCGCCGAGCGAGTCCAAGCCCTCCTTCGTTGCGTGCCAGGCATAGAACGACAGCAGCCCGCCGGCGGGCAGGCTCAGGGCTTCGGCGCTCTCGATGAAATTCGAGAGGTTGTTGGCAGAGCCGGAGAAAAATGAAGTCTGCCCCGAGTGAGCTTGCTGCGTACTCGTGGTCCACCCGAGGTTGATCCATTTCGAGAAATCATCGCCGTTGTCATTGAAGACTTCCTCCGGCCGGGTCGCTTCGTACAGATTGTACCGCACCGGCGCGAGGTCGAAGCAGGAGTTCCACCAGAGCCGGGAATCGCTGCGGCTCCCCTGACGCACCTTCGTAATCGCGGGCTGCCCCGGTTTCACGTCATCGGCACCGAAGTAACGGTTCAGGAACTGGGGCCAGCCCGACTCTCCGGCGAAGCCAAGGGTCATGTACGATGCGATGGAGCCTTTCAGCGCAAGGTAGTTGCCAGGGAACCAGATTGCCAGGCCGGATGCGTTCTCAAGTCCTGAGCTTCGTTCGTTGGCAATAACTACGGAGCGGAACGAGGCAAGGAGAGAATCGGGGAAAGTGCCCGCGAGCAGTCCGAAGAAGTGGATCAGGTCAACGTGGAAAGGCCAGCCCGGCATGGTTTGGACCGACGCACGGGCCGCGCGCAACTCCGCGTTCGATGGGCCGACGCTGTCGCTGAGCGTGGTCTTCGTCAGGCCAATCGCGTGGTCGACCCCGCGCATGTCGAGGGCGGAGAGCGTGACCTCTTCGCCGGGGTACTGCTCGACATAGTCGCGGCAGACGTCGGGGAGCAGCTCGGCCGGAGTACGGGTCGGCCGGCTTGTCAGCCGGTCGAGGAACTTATCGTAACGCAGGCCGTCGGTCGGGACCAGGGCCTCGGACCCGAGCATGTAGTCGCAGTCGTCGCGGACTTCGGCCGCGACTTCAACCATGCCCATGAGGCACGCGTCGAAGGCGAGGATTCTAACTCGCTTGCCCAGGGATTGTTTCACGCCGGCCATCGCCTGCGCGAATTCCCCGCCGGCGACGCCCATCTCGTGGCCGTGTGATTCGTCGATGAAGATGGCGCTGGCTCTATAGCCGGAGTACCAGCCGTTGCCGTGATCCCAGAGAATCAGAACATAGTTCGTGGCCGGGTAGCGACGCCGGAGGAAGTCGGCGAAGCCGGCGAGCGTGGTGGGGTCGGCCATGTCTACATCACCGAGACCGGCAAGCGTATCGGCGCCGTCTTTCTTGATGAAGTAGCGGTAGCAGCCGTGTCGCGGGTCGCGGGCCGCGCGGTCAACCTGAACCACGACGTTGACTTCCTCGGTGGAACCTACCTGCTGCATCTCGGCGATGTCGATGTCCGCCTGGTCGTTCATGCCGTTGTCCGCGCACATGTACACGCCGACGGTCCATTGCGCGGCGAACGCAGGAAGGAAAAGGACGGACAGAACCAGCAGTACAAATGGCCGCAGGGGCACGGCGAACCGTGCCCCTGAAGCGTTACGTATTATCGTCAGCCTAGAATCCAACCGTGAGCTGCAATCGGTGTGTCGGTTTCACGTACTGGAGGTAGCGGAAGGTGTAGTCGAGACCCAGGGTCAGGCCGTGCGTAGGCTTGGCGCGCGCGCCGAGCCCGGCCGAAAGCCCCGTGAGCCAGCCAATCTCCTGCTGATAGGAGTCGTCGGCGTTGAGGATGTAGCCGCCGCGCAGGAAGAACACGTCGGCCAACCCGTACTCCAGACCGCAGTTCACCGTCTCGTTGATGTCCGAGGGGTGCGTGATGTCGATGTCCACGGTGAGGCGGGAACCTTTGGTCGGTTCCGGGGCCTCGATGATGTCGTAGGCGATACCGAAACGGAAGGACGTGGGCAGTCCCACCGGCGTGGTGCTGTAGGAACCCTGGTGCTGGTTTGGGCCGGAGTCGGGCCAGCCGAAGCTGTAGTCGAGCTCCCGCCCGCTGAAGCTGAGCTGCGTGCCGTAGTTGGTGACCGCGGCGCCGATGCGGAGCGATTTGAAACCGGTGTTGTAGAAGAGACCGACATCGAAGCCAACCGCCGAGGCGGACATGTCCCAGATAGTCTGCTGGATGACCTTGGTCGTGAAGCCAAAAGAGAGCTTGTCGGTGATGATGCGGGCGTAGCTGACCGCGAAGGCCATGTCCGACGCGCCGAAGAAGAGGCCGGTGCCTTCGTCTTCGCGTTGGTTGGTGTAGGGATTGTCAATCGTGGTCTGTTCGATATCGCCCATAGTCAGCGCGGTGACGTTGAAAGCGATCGTGCCGAAGTTGATTATCGGCAGGACGATGGCGAGGTTCTCGTGGCTGACGTCGGCAATCCAATCCACGTGGTTGAGCTGGACCTGACGACCGACCCGGGCCAGTCCGGCCGGGTTGAAGTAGGCGGCCGAGGCGTCATCGGCAATGGCGACAAAGGCGTCGCCCATTGCGGTGGACCGGCCAACCCCGATCTTGAGGAACGCGGCTCCGGTGGTGCCGACTTTGGAAAACGCCGCCTGGGCCGGAGAGACGATCGCCACGGACGCCAGGAGCGCCAGGGTCAGAAGGAATGTGATGCTGTGTTTCATGGCTGCCTCCCCTAGTATATGAAGACCAGTTTGCCGGTCGCTTCGCCCACCGGCGACTGGACGTGGTAGATGTACACGCCCGAGGCGATGAGCTGGCCTGAGATAGCGGTGCCGGTGCTGCCCGGTGATTCGTTGGTGAAATCCCAGGTTTCGGTTCCGCCCTGATCGAGCGGCCGGGTCTGCGTATCTTTGTGCTTGATTACCTTGACTAGGTCGCCGGCCAGAGTAAAGATGCGGATCGTGCATTCGCTGGGGAGATGGGTGAACTTGACGTTGCGCTGCGCCGATGTCTTTTCCCAGGAATTGAAGACGATGTAGGGGTTGGGCACGACCTTGACGTTGAGCTTGTAGGTAGTGTCGGTCCGCGACATGCCCGGCGTGGATACTGCGTGGTACACGTTATAGAACGGAGCCGTGCCTTCCGCCTTGTGGCCCGTCACATACCACGTGTCGCCGTCCGTGATCGCTGATAACAACGTTCTCAGGCTGTCGCCGGATGGCTTGAACTGGACGTAGCCGCCGCAGATGTAGATGTTCGCGGCTTGCCCGGTTAGGGTGTCGCTCGGGCTCTTGAAGGACTTGCTCACAAAGCACCAGCCGTTGGCCTTCGACGACGGCATTACATTCTCGGTCCATCGCGTCAGGGGCACTTCGACGCCGCCGTGGGTGACGTCGAGCACTTTCGCAGTCATGTGGCCGGACGCTGCGGTCCAGACTATCTTATAGTCGGAGCCGCGGAATGCCCAGCCCGTGAGCGGAGCGCTGCCTGGTCTGGCCCCCACCGACTCGGCCGGGTATTGACCCGCGTGGATGACGTACGCCGAATCGAAGGCCTGCGTCGGTACGGCGAGGTGCAGGCTGCAGCTCAGCGCCAGACCGTTGAATACCGGTAGCGCGCGGGCAAGCCTGTTGCCTACCGTGTAGCTGAACGACGTCGTTTCAATGGCCACGCTGTCGTTACGCAGGTCGGTCAGGACGTACCTATAGACCGACTTGGTCGCGACGCCGCCGTAACCCGGCTCGAGGAACCGCAGCTCGTACATGTCGGCCGTCACCTGCGCCGGCACTACGACGTTGGCCATCCACTTCATGCCCGGCTGGGTCGTATCGCCGACCGCGGTGACGACGTTAGTCGTCGGACTGACGTAGTTGGCCGCATCCCAGCGCGGCACGGTCGAGAAGTTGGACACCAGGCCGGAGCGCAGGATGAGCGTGTCCCATTGAAGCGGGGTCCGGTGCTGCGGCGAAGAAAGCCACATGGTGGTTTGGTAGTTCCAGTCGTAGGCCGTGACGCAGTAGTAGTAGGTAAAGCCGTTGGTCACGTTGCTGTCGCACAAGCTGTAAAAGAGACCGGCGTCGGTCGCCTTGAGCCAGAGGCTGTCGGGCGTGCCGGCCGAGTCGCCGCCCGGCGGGTAGTTGAACGTGATGGAGTCGGCCAGGTCGCACTGAGCGAGAATCCCCCAGTCGCTGCCGTTGACCGACTTGTAGACAACGTAGCCCTGGAAGTCGTAGCCCTTGTACATCGGGTCCCAGCCCGGCTTGGTCGTGTCGCTCGCGACCTTGAGCCAGTACGGGTCTGCCGTCGTCTCCGGCAGGTTGTCCCAGACAATCCGGACCTGGTTGTCGCCCGGCACCAGCGTCATGTTCGGCGACAGCGGCGGCCCGGGCAGGAGCCAGCCCTGGTCATAGATAAACTGCGCCTGGTTTGCCACCTTGGCCAGAGGGACGAGCGCCTCAATCGGCCGGTCCTGCCAGTTCTGGCCGGCGGCGCCGTACGGCGCGCCGATGCAGGCGATTACCAACCGCTCCATCTGACCCGGGGCCAGCGTGAAGGGGCCCGAGCACTGGACGAACCGCTTGTCCGCCGGCGCGGCATCAACCGAGTCGTACGGGGCGTAGACGCCGGTCCGATAGTCGAACCCGGCCATCGTCAGGTACTGGGCCGCGTCGGTCACCGGGTCGATGTCGATGGTGAACTTCTTGAATGCGGTCATGCCCAGAGGTTTGCCGGTGGGGCCGGCGGTGTCGCGCGGGCTCTCGAGGAACTTGTAGGCGAACACGCCGGGCGTGCCCGATTCCCAGTCCCGGCCCGTGTTTTCCTGGTTGTTGTTGTCGCCGACGAAACCGACGTTCCTCACCGTGTCCGCTCCCGGCACGTATTTATTGAGCAGCAGACCGACCATGTCGTCGGTCGCATCGCCGACGTCCGCGTCGCACACCGCGCCCATGAAGCACTTCTTCAGCGTATCGGTGCCCGCGTTGCGGACGTGGTAGATGATGAAGAAGATGTCCTGGTTCGACGGGTAGTTCCATGCGTAGACCGTCTGGTAGACGTCGATGAACTGCGGCTTGCCCGGCGAGATGTGGTTCTCGGGCATGACGTCAGAGTAGGCGCACCACATGTCCATCAGGGAGAAGTTCTCCTTAGGCACGATCGAATCGAGTTCGGGAGCAGTCACCCAGCGGTTGCGGGGCGCGGGCGGCCAGTCGGCCGGATAGACGAAAATCCGGTCGTCGGGGCTGCCCGAGCCGTCCTCAACGTGCTCGACTGTAACCGGCGACATCTCGGTCCCGCCGGAGTTCGGGTTGTAGCCGAAGGTGACGAGCGTATCTACCTTCTCCGGGTCGCCGGCCCGCGGCTTGAGCGAACCGAACCAGAGCCCGGCGCCGAAGATGTAACAGTTGTGGAGCGGCTGGGGCCAGGCGCCGCCGGCCACGCCGTTGGCGACGGAGTTGTCGTAGCCGTACCGCCCGTCGTTGTAGAACGGGCACTTCCACTTATTGATGTTCAGCCACTCCTTGTCGTAGAGGCGCCGACCGGGCGGCGGCGGCGTTGCGCTGCGCGCCCAGACCAGGCCGGTCGTCGCCATCGCCAGCAGCACGAGGAGCAGCCCGGCGGTCCGCGACCTGCGATTGGTATGTGATGATTTCATGGTTGCTCCTTAAAACGATAGACTGAGGCCGACCTTGATTTTGCGCGGCGGCCCGTAGTAGGTCGGCGGCGTGTTCGCATCGGCGTAGGCCTGGAGGAACGAAGCGTACGTCTCTTGGCGGGTGATGAAGCCGTCGTGGTTGTAGTCGCGCGCGGGGTGATACTCGGGGTCCCCGAACAGCAATCCGGCGGCGCTGAACTCTAAGGGGGTGATGACCCGGCCGGTGTAGTCGGGCTTGCCGGTCGCGTCAAACACGTCCGTGACGATCTCCGTGTTCAGCACGTTCGTGATGTCGCAATTGATGGAGAGCGACATGCCGGCGATGGTGAAGTCCTTGCTCAGGCGGCTGTCGAGCGTGTACGATCCCGGTAGCCGCCCCGAGTTGGACAGGCCGATTTGATTCCCCTTCTGGTCGGTCGGCGTGTACGGCGTGCCCGAACCGTAATTGAACACGCCCGACACATTGAAGTCCCGCATCGGCACGAATCCGAAATCGGACGGGAACGAGAACTCCAGGTCCCCGTGGAACGCGTGGCGCTGGTCCTGGTCGAGGAAGTAGTCAAGCTGCCGCGGCGTCGTACTCTGATACTGCGTTTCGGCGGTTGAGGCGGTGCCTTTGGCAATCTGGAATGTGTAGCCGAGCGAGCTTGACCAGTACTGGTTGAGCGCCTTGCTCACCGTCACCTCGAACCCCTGGATGCGCGCGTACTCGACGTTGTAGTACATCGTGTACGGTTGGGGCAGGGCATGGACGATGCGCGTGCCGGACAGGTCGAAGACGTCCTTGTAGAACGCGGTCGCGTCGAACTC
>JAPLUO010000310.1 GCA_026397595.1 Caldifarciminota bacterium | reverse complement strand
CGGAACAGGCGCTCGCTGCCCATGGCGAATGAGGCGATGACCTTGCCCGGGTGCAGTGTCTTCCTCCGGTTGTTGATGACGCCTGCCTCAATCAGGTCGATGGTCGAGTCGGAGAAGACTTCGGTGTGGACGCCCAGGTCCTTCTTCTCTTTCAGGTACCCGAGCAGGGCGTTGGGGATACCGCCGTAACCGACCTGGATAGTCGAGCCGTCCTCGACTAAGTCGGCGACGTTCTTGGCGATGCGGCGCGCGGCCTCGCTCGCGCCTGGCGTGATGAACTCGTAGAGCGGCGCGTCGTTCTCGACCAGCGCGTCTATCTCGTCGACGTGGATGAAACTGTTGCCGAGCGTGCGCGGCATCTGCGGGTTGACCTCGGCGATGACGTAGCGGGCGGCCTCGGCCGCGGGCTTGGTGATGTCAACCGACACGCCGAAGCTGCAGAAACCATGCTCGTCCGGCGGGGTGACGTGAATCAGGGCGACGTCGATAGGCAGGCGGCCGGACTTAAGCAGGTCCGGGATTTCCGAAAGGAAGATGGGCGTGTAGTCGGCCCGGCCTTCCCACACCGCGGGCCGGACGTTCGCGCTGATAAAGAAGGCGTTAGCCCGGTAGCGGCTGGCCAGCTTCTCCTGCGCGTAGGGCGCGACGCCCAGCGTCAGCAGGTGGGTGATTTCGACGTCCTCGGTCGGACAGTCGGCGAGCGCCTGCACCAGTTTCTGGGGCGTGCCGCAGGCCGAGCCGATGAAAAGACGGTCGCCCGGCTGCAGAATCTGCAGAGCCTGGTCAGCGGTCTTGATTTTCGCGCGGTACTTCTCGCGCCAGTCAACATTGGTCATAGTCTCCTCTTGGTTCCGGCGTCAGACATGTCGGACAGGTCGGACTGGTCCGACATATCCGGGCTCCGCGGTTCACTCCGCGAATGGCCTTAAGAATGGTTTTCCGTTCTCCTCTTCGATGATACCCGAGGCGAAATCCGGGTCGTGCTCAAGGAACGAGAGCCACTTTCCGGCGATGGCCTGCGGTACGAGCTTCTCCTTCTGTTCCATCGTCTCGAGAGGAAGCAAATCATACCCCATAATATAGGGCGTGGCAATATGTGACCGGGTCGGGATTAGGTCGCCCCAGTAGACAGCGGTCCTCCCGCCTGAGCGTAACAGCACGATCTGGTGGCCGGGCGTGTGGCCGCTCGTAAGCACAAGCTCAAGCCCAAGCACAAGCTCGGAGTCGCCGTCGATGAGGTCCAGTTGCTCTGTCTCCTGTAATGGTAGGAAGTTCTCTGGAATATAGGCGGCGCGGGAGCGGCGGTTCGGGTTCAAAGCGAGGTCCCATTCCTTCTGCTGCACGTAGTAGCGGGCGTTGGAGAAGCGGGGGACAGGTTTGCCGGTTGAATCGAGCCTCGTGGCTGCGCCCGCATGGTCGAAGTGCAGGTGGGTGAGTACGACTTTCGTGATGTCCTTGGGCTCAAAACCTGCACGGGCAAGCGAAGACTCGATGGTGTCGGTGTGCTCGATGCGGTAGATGTCGGTGCTCTTTGTATCCCACTTGTCGCCGATGCCGGTGTCAATCAGCAGTCTCTCGGTGCCGGCCACGACCAGCAGGGGCCGCAAAGCCAGCCGAATCCGGTTGCGCTCATCCGGCGGATTCGTGCGTTCCCACAGGGGTCTGGGTACGACGCCGAACATCGCCCCGCCGTCGAGTCCGAAGAACCCGTCGGACAGGCTAAACAGCTCAAACTCGCCGAACCGCATTAGACAGAGATTCTAGAACCGGGACTCAGTCCGTCAAGGCGGCCCGCAACTCCTTGGTCGTTCAGTGCGGTTTTGGCCCGGGCGCTGGCGGGAGCGTTGCGCGGCTCGCGTCCCATACCTCGAGCGCGACGGAGAGCGCCCGCGCGAGCAGGTTCCGGTCGAGCCCCGCCGGCCAGTCCGTGGCGTGGAAGTCGGCAACGCTCTGCCTGCGCCGCAGAGTGCCGGGCGCGGTGTAACTGGCGATGTTCGCAGCTCTCATTGCCGCCTGCCGGTAGCGGACGGCCGCTGCCGCGTCACAATGCGCGGAGGTGGCCACGTCGGTCGCTGCCTTGTGCGCGCGCTCATAGGTCTCCTGCGCGGCCCGGAAATAGCGGTTGTGTGCGTCCCACCATTCGTCGAGGCACATCTGGGCGTCGGTGACGACCCTGCGCTTCGGCTTCAGCGCCATGATTGCGTATGACTCGGCCGGCGGCGGTAGCCAGTCCAGTTCGTCGTGTGCGCGCATGTCCTCGAACGTCAGGCCGACCGTGAACTCCATGTACTCGGCGAGCGGCTCGGGCAGGTGCTGCTTCACTGCCCACTCCCGCAGCCGCGCCAGCCGCTCCGGCCGCTTCTGTTCCCTCGGCCCCCGCGTGCGGAAGAGCGCGTTGAAGATCCTCCGGCCGTACTGAGCCATCCGGCGTCGCACCCAGGATGTTGGGGGTATGCGAATCGCGTGCAACTCGCTGTGGAGGAAATGCTCGAAAACCTTGCGCAGCACCCAGTACCCGGCCCGGCGCCGAACGCGCACGGTTTCGAGGTCCGGCGGCAGCCTTGGAGTGCGGGAGCGCAGCTCCCGCTTTTCCGGAAGGCCATCAGCGCGTCGCAGCACACGCTCCAAAGCCTGACTGCCTGACCGCGGTCGAGGCGCCGGCGCAGCCTCGGCAAGTCTGCGCACCGGGCGCGGAATCGGCACCGACGTGTACCGGTCAAGCGCGTCCTTCAAGCTGCCGAACCCGGCCCGCACCCCGCGTAGATACTCTGCCACGGAACAGAGGCTCGCGTTCGCCACCGCCCCGCGCTCAAGCCGGCGCACAAGCCGCTTGGCAGTGTGCTCCCGGCCCATCGCCTCGGCCACGTCCTGCTGCCTCATCCCAGCCTTGCGCCGCAACTCGGCAAACCGCAGCGACAACGCTCGGACAAGTTCCGCACGTTCGCGGTCAGGGACAGCTTCGTTCATGTTTCAGCCCGAGAATCGGAATTGAACCGCCAAGACCCACTATGTCAAGCCATGCTTGATTTCTGCCTCATCTGGTGGCGCATGATTTGAGCGAGATGGCGGTTCTCGTCGTAGGTGGTTCGGTCGCGCCAGATGGCAAACGCTATCTTCATCAGCAGGTTCG
>JAPLUO010000178.1 GCA_026397595.1 Caldifarciminota bacterium | reverse complement strand
CCCTCTCTCTTTTTGACATCCGGTCAAGCTATTTAGGAGACCATCAGTAGAACCCTGATTCCGAGATAGGCCCGCCACGAAGCCACGAAACCGGATGAAACGGACTGGAGACGTGACTTCACCTATTCGTTTCGTGTCGTTCGTGCTTTCGTGGCTTCAATATCGGGTCTGGGGTAGAAGCTAGAGGCTAGAAGCTAGAGGTCAGAAGCCAAAGGCCAAAAGGCAAAAGTCCAAGCTCAAAGTGCCCGAGGCGGCGGAAGGAAACAACGTCGCGGTAACGACGGCCCTGTACGCTTGTAGCACAACGCGGACGGGATTAAACGGGAATGGTCGAATCGGGAAAGGTCGGCGTTCGGGCATTCATCCTTCATCCCTCCGCCCTCATCCCTCTCGCTCAGACCTTGGCGTTCTTGGCGGCCTTGGCGGTTCACTCTGAGAGACCCTTCGATCCGACAGACTCACTCAGGGCGACACTTCATGTCGTCTGCGAAATCTGCGGATAATCTGCTCCTCGTTCCTGGTTCCTGGTCCCTCGTTCCTAGCCCAAACCATCTGCGTCCATCTGCGTTCATCTGCGGTTGATCCTCTCGCAACCTTGGCGTTCTTGGCGGTTCAATACTGGATTTGCGCAGAAGAATCGAAAGCTCTGCATCTTACCGTATCTCAACTATTTAGCCGACATCGGTTGTGGCTTTGTGGCCGGAGCCGATTGTCTGCTTGACTTGTACCAGGATAATTGTATTATGGTGGGTACAGATGAATCTTGCCCTGGCCAGTCGGTTGCGGCAGCAACTCGCCGGGTTGCGTTCGGAGCGGGCGCACCTGGAGTTTCAATTGCTCAAGCGCCGGCGGATGCTGCGCGCCACCTTCGTTGAGCGCTACTTGAGTGCCGGTGATACGAAGCGCAAGACGCCGGCTTATTACCTGTCGTTTCTGCATGAGGGCCGGACCGTACAGAAGTACGTGCGGTTGGCGAAGGTGCATGAGGTCGGGCGTCGTTGTCAGGCCTGGAGTGAGTACTACCACCTGTTGGCCCGGTGGGTGAAGCTGAATCAGCAACTGGCGGATGTATGGCGGGAGTTGGGGCAGGCTCAGGCGGATGAGCCGACAGCGGGCGACCGTGACTGAGCGGTCCGGCTGTTTCAAGGTTTGGTTGCGCAACGATGCGGCGGTCGAGCAGGAGTTACTGGCCAATCATCCGGTTGAGACCGAGCTGACCGGTTATGGTGATAACGATTCGGTGCTGGACTATCTCATAGCGAGCGGGCTGTGGGCGATTCTGACCGGGATGAAGGCGGATGGTCTGAAGTGCCGTAACGGGTATCTGCCGGCGGTCCTGAACGGAGTCGAGGTAATCCGGGAGTTGGCCGGCATCGGGCGGATTCAGCAGTGCGGCAAGGTGCTGTCTGATACCCGGCTGATGATGCAGGCGGGTTTCAACCTGGCTTGTCTGCGCCGTCCGGCGGCAGGGAAGGGACCAGTGATTGACACCGAGACGTTGGCCAATCATCTGAGTCGGATCAGCCCGGAGTCGGCGCAGCGGACGTTTGTCGAGTACGTGCGGGAGATGAGGGCTCGGCGGCTGATTCGGGGCAAGGTCTATGCGGCGGATGCGCATGAGATCGTGGTGCGCTATGGCCGGAGGCACGAGCGGCTCGGGCGGGTGGGCGCTAAGTATGGATTCAAGCTGGTGTTACTGATCAATGTGCAGGAAGAGCGGGAGCGGATTGTGGGTTTTGCCTTTGCTCCACTCCAGACGAGCGAGCGGGCAATGCTTGAAGAGATTCTTCAGCGTCTGCATCAGGAAGTGGCGCCGCTCCGGGAATGGCTACAGATTCTGCTGTTGGACCGGGGTTACTGGGGAGCACGGTATCTCTTGGGTTTTCATGGGAAGTATGGCATCGGCGTTGTGACGCGGGCCCAGCACGAGGGATTGGAGGTTGTGGACTATATCGAGACGGCGCTTCAGGACGCGACCTGGCAGGAGACGATCGAGGAACACAGTCGTCTGGGGACGATCCGGGTGCGGGCGGCGCAAGTGAAGGACGTACCGCTTTACGACAAGAAGGAGAAGCTGCTGGGCCGGGTAAATGCGGTGGTGGCGGACGAGTTTGACGAGACGGGTAAGCGGCTCCTGGGCGAAGATGGCAAGGAACGTCCCCGGTTCTACTATGTGACTACGTTGCCTTTGACGAAGCGGGCATACCGCACTCGGGCGCTGTACCGCCGGCGGTGGGTGATTGAGAACCAGGGTTTTCGGGAGTTGGCGCAGGACTGGTCGATCAACGTCCTGGCCGGACGGCGATTTGCCGCCAACTATGCGCGGATTGCGTTTGTGCTGATGCTGTACAGT